>NZ_JBGGWB010000001.1:0-348500 GCF_041321155.1 Sphingomonas sp. IW22
CATTTTGTAGCACCACTTTGTAGCACCGGGACGGTGGAAAGCGACGCTGTTTCAAAAAGTCGAGGAAAGACAATCGGTTAGGAAAGTCTTGGCGGAGAGGGTGGGATTCGAACCCACGGTGAGCGTGAACCCACGGCGGTTTTCAAGACCGCTGCCTTAAACCACTCGGCCACCTCTCCGCGGAAGCCGTCGCCCGGTTACGCTGGTCCGGCGCATTTGTGCAAGGGGTGTTGCACAAGGGGGGTTCAGACCGGAGGCGGTCTGTGGCACAGCTTGGCGAATGGCGGGATTTGGTGTGATGCGTAAGGCAGGAGCGGGATTGCTGGCTGCATGGCTGGCAGTCGGTCAGATTGGCACGGCGGTGGCACAGGAGGAGGCGAATTTTCGCGCCTATCTGGACCAGGTGCGTTCTCGCGCGGTTCAGGAGGGGGTGTCGGCGAATACGCTCGATTCGGTCCTGCCGGGCCTGACTGTCAATCAGCGCGTGATCGAGCTGGATCGCGGGCAGCCGGGCGGATCGTCGAACCCCAATGCGATCCCTGCCTTTGCCCCATATCGCGCGCGACATGTCGATGCAGCGCGCATCAATCGCGGGCGGGCAGCCTATCGCGCGAATCGTCAGCGCCTGACGCGGATTGAAGCCGAAACCGGCGTTCCTGAATCGGTGATGGTCGCCATCTGGGGCCATGAAACGAACTATGGGGGCTATACCGGCGATTTCGATCTGGCCCGGTCGCTGGCGACTTTGGCGTATGAGGGGCGGCGGCGTTCCTTGTTCGAGGGTGAGTTCATCGCTTTGTTGAAGATGATGGACCAGGGCATCCCGCGCGCTCGATTGAAAGGAAGCTGGGCCGGGGCGACCGGCCATCCGCAGTTCCTGCCGTCGATCTATCTGAGGCTGGCCCGTGACGGCGATGGCGACGGCAAGGCCGACATCTGGAACAGCGAGAGCGACGCACTGGCATCGATCGCGAATTATTTCGTGAACGCCGGGTGGCGCGCCGGTCAGCCATGGGGTGTGGCGGTCAATGTACCGGGTGGCTTCGACCGGACAGGCATGACCAACCGCACCGTTTCTCCCCGTTGCCCCCGTGTGTTCGAACGGCATAGTCAATGGCGCACGATGCGCGAATGGCGAGCGCTGGGGCTGGCGCCTCAATCCGGCAGCTGGCCCGGTGACGACGTTATGGCGACCTTGCTCGAACCCGATGGTCCTGGCCGCACAGCTTATCTGCTGACAGGCAATTACCGGGTCATCCTCGACTATAATTGCTCGAATTTCTATGCGCTTTCAGTTGGCCTGCTCGCCGACGCTGTCGCTAGCTGAACGAAACTTCGGCCCTTTCCGGGCGGGTTAGTTTCAAGATATTCGTCGATCCCTCAAGCCACCGAGACAAAGCACCTCCATGAACCGCCTTCTCGCCATTTCTCCGATCGCCCTCGTCATTGCGGCACCTGCTGCGGCGCAGCGTCCGCCGTTCGACACGCCTGCACCGGTTGCATTTCTGGAGGATCTGTCGTCCGGGGCGGTGCTCTATGCCAAGGACGCCGACCGACGGATGCCTCCCGCGTCGATGGCGAAGATGATGACCACCTATGTCATTTTCGACATGATCCGGAAGGGCGAGGTAAAGCTCGACCAGAAGATCACCGTGCGGCCCGAAACGTGGCGCAAATGGCATGGGCCGCAGGCGGGTTCGACCATGTTCCTGTCGCCAAACGAGCAGGTCAGCATCGAAAACCTGCTGTACGGTGTCGTTGTGTTGTCGGGTAACGATGCCTGCGTCGTGCTGGCCGAGGGCGTGGCCGGGACGGAGGAAGCGTTCGTCAACCTGATGAACCAGCGCGCCCGTTCCATCGGGCTGACCAACAGTAATTTCGGTAATTCGAATGGCTGGCCGGATGAGGGCCGCACTTATGTCACCGCGCGTGATCTGGCCAAGCTGGCCAAGGCGACGATCGAAGATTTCCCGCAGCTGTACAAGAAGTTCTACAGCCGCCGCGACTTCACCTGGGGCCAGACGATGGGCGGCAATGCCATCACCCAGGCAAATCGCGACCCGTTGTTGGGTCGGGTCGACGGCGCCGATGGCCTGAAGACTGGCCATACCGAGGAAGCGGGCTATGGCTTTACCGGTTCAGCGGAGCAGAATGGTCGCCGTCTGGTGATGGTGATGGCGGGGCTGAACAGCTCGGGCCAGCGCGTGTCGGAGTCCGTGCGCTTTATGGAATGGGGCTTTCGCGCGTGGAAGGCCAAGCCCGTCGTCAAGAAAGGCAAGCGCGTCGAAACCGCCGACGTGCAGCTGGGCGACGCAGCGACGGTGGGGCTGGTGGCGCCGCGTGACCTGAACGTCACGGTGCCGTCCGGCAGTTCAGCCGCGATGACGGCGAAGGTGGTGTATCAGGGACCGGTCAAGGCGCCGATCAAGCAGGGACAGCATATCGCCGATCTGGTGATCTCCAGCGCCGATACCGGCGAACAGCGTATGCCGCTGGTCGCTGAGACGGCGGTCGAGGAAGCTGGCTTTTTCGGCCGCGTCTGGGCTGGTCTGATGGGGCTGTTCGGCGCTTGACGCCGGGGCGCTTCATCACGCTGGAAGGCGGGGAGGGCGTCGGCAAGTCGACCCAGGTGCGGCGGCTTGCCGAGGCGCTGGAGGCGCGTGGCCTGCACGTACTGGTCACCCGCGAACCGGGCGGCAGCGAGGGGGCGGAGGCGATCCGCAACCTGTTGATGCAGGGCGATGTTGCGCGCTGGAGTCCGCATGCCGAAGCGTTGCTGTTCGCCGCCGCTCGCGCGGATCACGTCGACCGGCAGATCCGGCCCGCCATCGGTGCCGGGCATTGGGTGATCTGCGACCGCTTCATCGATTCCACTCGTGCCTATCAAGGAGCGCAGGGGATCGACGATGCGGCGATCCTGGCGCTTCATGGCTTTGGGTCGCGCGGGTTGTTGCCAGACCGCACTTTTCTCCTCGAACTGCCCGCGGGGGAGGGGCGAGCGCGTGCCGCGCGTCGCGACCCTGCTGCCAACGACCGGTTCGAGGCGCGAGACAATGGCTTTCATGACGCCGTAGCCGCCGGTTTCGCGCGGATCGCCGAAGCCGAGCCGGTGCGTGTCCGCCGCATCGACGCATCCGGCACACCCGAAATCGTGACCGATGCGCTGGTTGAGGCGCTTTCCGACCTCCTGCCATGACTGAACTGGTCGGCAATGAAGCCGCCCGCGCCGCCTTTGCCCGTGCGGTGGTGGGCGGGGCGATCCACCATGCATGGCTGATTGCCGGCCCGGAGGGGGTCGGAAAAGGCAGCTTTGCGCGAGATGCGGCAGCGTTGCTGCTCGCCCGCGCCGTCGATCTGGCGCTCCCCGTTGACGCCCCCGTTCCCGCCGACAACCGTATCGCCCGGCTGTTGGCGAGCGGCGCGCATCCCGATTACCGGGAACTGGTCCGCTTGCCCAAGGATGCTGCCAAGCCTGACGAGGGGTTGGCGCGAAGCATCACCATCGCTCAAGTCCGAACCCTGCAACCCATGTTCGCTACAAAGCCGGCGCTGTCGGACCGGCGCGTGGTCATCATCGACGCGATCGACGATTTGGAACGCAGCGGCAGCAACGCACTGCTGAAAAATTTGGAAGAGCCGCCAGCGGGAACGATCTTTCTGCTGGTCAGTCACGCGCCGGGACGCCTGTTGCCGACGATCCGCTCCCGCTGCCGGATGCTGCGGTTCTCGGCGTTGTCCGAGGCGGAAGTTTTGCGCGTGCTGCGCCAGCAGGTAGAGGATGCCTCCGAGGACGAACTGGCCGCGCTAGCGCGGGCAGGGGACGGGTCGCCGGGCCGAGCCATTGCCTTCGCCGGCCTCGATATGGACGACATTGAGCGAGAGTTGACGCAGATCGCTGACAAGGGCGACCGCGACAATGCGATACGCAGCCGACTTGCCAAGGCCCTCGGGGCGCGGGGTGGTCAGGCGCGTTATGCCGCTTTTGTGGAGCGGGTGCCGTCCTTCATCGCCGAACGCGCGAAGACGGCGCAGGGTGAGCAGATCAGGACCGCGTTGGATGCCCATGCAGATGCGCGGCAGATTGGCGGCGTGGCAATCGGCCTTTCCCAGGATGTGTCGGGCACCGTGTTCGAGCTTTGCGGGGTTGTGGCGCGGCTTGCCCGGTAACGGCGCCTCTGCACATGCTTGCCGCGCTGCGGCAGTCGCCCTAGAGCGGCGCCATGGCTGAACCCTATTATCTTACCACCGCGATCCATTACCCGAACGGCCGGCCGCATATCGGCCACGCTTATGAGATGATCGCCGCCGATGCGATGGCCCGTTTTCACCGTCAGGCCGGGCGCGATGTCCGCTTTCAGACGGGCACCGACGAACACGGTCTGAAGATGGCGCAGACAGCTCGCGATCGGGGCATGACGGCGCGGGAACTGGCTGACGAAATGTCAGGCCATTTTCACAAGATGGCGGATCGGCTTAACATTTCCTATGACCGCTTCATTCGCACGGTAGAGGCGGATCATTACCGCGCCAGCCAGTCTATCTGGGAAGCAATGGCGGCGGCGGGCGACCTTTATCTCGACCGCTACGAAGGCTGGTATTCGGTCCGCGACGAGGCCTTTTATGAAGAGAAGGAACTGACCGAGGGGGAGGGCGGACAAAAGCTATCGCCCCAAGGAACCCCCGTCCAGTGGACTGCCGAGGAAACCTGGTTCTTTCGCCTGTCGAAGTATCAGCAGCCTTTGCTCGATTTCTATGCCGCCAATCCAGGCTTCATCCGCCCTGAAAGCCGCCGGAACGAAGTGCTGCGCTTTGTCGAAGGCGGGCTGACGGACCTATCTGTATCGCGCACCAGTTTTGACTGGGGCGTGCCGGTGCCCGGCAGTCCGGGACACGTCATGTATGTGTGGGTCGACGCGCTGACCAACTATCTGACGGGTGCCGGTTATCCCGACCAGGGCGACCTTTGGCGCTTCTGGCCGGCTGCTTGCCATGTGATCGGAAAGGACATTGTCCGATTCCACGCGGTTTACTGGCCAGCGTTCCTGATGTCCGCCAATCTCCCGCTGCCGCGCGAAGTGTTCGGCCACGGCTTCGTCCTGAACAAAGGCGAGAAGATGTCGAAGTCGGTCGGCAATGTCGTCGACCCGATGGCGCTGGCCGACGCGTTCGGTGTGGACGCCCTGCGCTACTTTCTGTTGCGCGATATCAGCTGGGGACAGGACGGGAGCTATTCGCCGCGTGCGATTGCGACCCGCGCAAATGCCGATCTGTCGAACAGCTTCGGCAATCTCGCGCAGCGGACCCTGAGCTTTATCGCCAAGAATCTCGAGGGCGCCCTGCCGGACGCTGGGCGCGCTGACCCCGCTGACGAAGCGCTGCTGAGCGCGGTTGCCGAAGCGAACGCGGAGTTTTTGCGCCTGTTTGCTGAACAGTCGCTCAGCCAGGCGCTGGAAGCATGGATGCGCGGCGTGTTTGCCTGCAACCAGTATATCGACGTTCAGGCGCCTTGGGCGCTTCGCAAGACCGGCCCCGACCGGATGCACGCGGTGCTGGGCACATTGGTGCGGGCGATCCGGTTGCTGGCGATCACGATTCTGCCCATCGTGCCGGCGTCGGCTGAAAAGCTGCTTGACTTGCTGGGCGTAGTTGACCGTAGCCATAGCGCGCTGGCCGACGGTGATTGGTATGCGAACCAGGTCGAGCAGGGCTTTCGCATTGCCACGCCGACCCCCATCTTTCCGCGTCTGGATATTCCTGAGGAGGAAAGCGACGCATGATGCTTGCCGACAGCCATTGTCACCTGAATTACAAGGGCTTGGTCGAAGATCAGGACAATGTGCTCGAACGCGCGCGGGCGCGTGGCGTGGCGGCAATGCTGAATATCTCGACACGACAGTGCGAATGGGATGACGTGATCGCCACGGCGGAGCGCAACGCGGATGTCTGGGCAAGTGTCGGCATTCACCCGCACGAAGCTGATGGCCACCCCGACATGGACGCTGCCACCCTGGTCGGCGCCGCCCACCATCCACGCGTGGTCGCGCTGGGAGAGTGCGGGCTGGATTATTATTACGATCATAGCGACCGCGCGCGCCAGGCGGTTCTATTCCGCGCACATTGTGAGGCGGCGCGCGAAACGGGCCTGCCAATTATCGTTCACACGCGCGATGCGGAGGACGATACAGCTGCGCTGATCGAGAACGAGTTGGGGAAGGGTGCGTTCAGCGGGGTTATCCACTGCTTCACAGGGACCAAAGCTTTTGCTGAACAGATGCTTGCCTTGGGCTTTTACATCTCTATCTCAGGGATCGTGACGTTCAAGAGCGCGCGGGATCTGCAGCAGGTAGCCGCTGATCTACCCACCGAGCGTTTGTTGATCGAGACCGACGCGCCGTTTTTGGCGCCCGTGCCGCACCGTGGAAAGGCCGGCGAGCCGGCCTTTGTAGCCGATACCTGCAACTTCCTGGCACAGCTTCGTGGCGAGGCGCCTGAAGAGCTGGCGCGAACTACTGCCGCCAATTTCCGGACGTTGTTTGCCGGGACGATGGCGTGAAGCTGAGGCTGCTCGGCTGCGGAACATCGTCCGGCGTACCGCGCATCGGCAATGATTGGGGCGCTTGCGACCCGGAAGAGCCGCGCAATCGCCGGACACGGTGCTCGGCTTTGATCGAGACCGATGCTGTCCGCATCCTGATCGATACCGGCCCGGATATGGCTGGGCAGCTAAACGCTGCGAATGTTGCGACCGTCGACGCCGTCATCTGGACGCACGATCACGCAGATCACACGCATGGCATCGACGATCTGCGGCAAGTTGCGCAGGCAGGCGGCAAGCCTGTCGATTGCTACGCGCGTTCAGCGACAGCGGCGGCGCTGGTTGCGCGGTTCGAATATGTATTCCGTGGCGGTCAAGGCTATCGACCCGTGGCCAACATGAACGTCCTGCCTGACGACATGGGCATTCGGGACGTGAGCATGTGGACCGTCGATCAGCCCCATGGAAGCATCACCAGCGCCGGCCTGAAGTTCACAAGCGCTGGTAAGACCATCGTCTATTCGACAGACTTTCATGATCTGACCTCTCAGATGATCGAGGCCTTTTCCGGTTGCGACATTTGGATCCTCGACGCTCTGCGCGATCGGCCGCACCCGTCGCATAACCACCTTGAACTGGCGCTGGCCCATATCGAGCGAGTGAAGCCCAAACGCGCGGTTTTGATTCACATGGACAATTCGCTGGACTACCACGTGCTCGCCGCGCGCCTGCCGGACGGCGTTGAACCCGGTTACGACGGTATGGAACTGATCCCGTGACCGGTGATGATGGCGTCCAAATGCTGTGGGCGGTTGGCGCGCTGGTTCTTGTCCTGAGCGCGCTTACCGCACGGCGATTGTCCTTCGGAACGATCGTTCGGTCCGTGCTTGGCTGGATTGTCATTGCTGCGATGCTGTTTCTGATCTTTAGCCATCGCGACGAATTGACACTGCTGGCCGAGCGCGCGGGGCTTGGCGGGCAGTCGGTCGTTGGTGAGACGGTCCGGATCCGGCAGTCGGCCGACGGTCACTTCTATGCAAATGCGCGCATAAACGGAGCAAGCGTGCGGATGCTGGTGGACAGCGGCGCGACGATAACGGCGGTGTCAGAACGCGCGGCGCGCGATGCCGGTATTCAACCGGCCGGCGGCTTTCCGATCCTGCTGACGACCGCGAACGGACAGGTTAGCGCGCAGCGAGGTGTAGCCGAAACATTCGGCATCGGTGGCCTTGAGGTACGAGACCTGTCGATCGTTACATCGCCCAGCTTTGGCGAGACGAGCGTCGTGGGCATGAATTTCCTGTCAAAGTTGGGAAGCTGGCGAGTTGAGGGCACCACGTTGATCCTCGAGCCGAACAAGCGCTGACTTTACATAATGTAGATTATCGGACTGGCGCGGAGGGCATCTTGGTTGCACGTTTGATTGCCATCATGGCCCGGCTGCGGGATCCTCGAGACGGTTGCGAATGGGATGTCGCGCAGGATTTTCGATCCATCGCGCCCTACACCATCGAGGAAGCGTATGAAGTCGCAGACGCGTGTGAGCGCGGCGACATGGCAGAGCTGAAGGACGAACTGGGCGACCTGCTGCTTCAGGTCGTGTTTCACAGCCGCATGGCCGAGGAACGCCGCGCTTTCTCCTTCGACGATGTTGTGCAAGCAATTTCCGACAAGATGGAGCGTCGGCACCCGCATATCTTTGGCAACGCCGCTAACGGCGGCCATCATCTGTGGGAGACCATCAAGGCTGAAGAGCGCGCCGCAAAATCCGATCAAAGCGCATTGGCTGGCGTCGCACTCGCCCTGCCCGCGCTGATGCGCGCCGAAAAGCTTCAGAAGCGTGCCGCGCGGCAGGGCTTTGACTGGCCGGACGCCGACGGTCCGCGCGCGAAGATCGACGAGGAACTGGCTGAAGTTGAAACAGCGCCTAGCGCGGCTGCACGTGAAGAAGAGATCGGCGATTTGCTGTTTTCAGTTGTGAACTGGACGCGCCATTTAGGCGTGGATGCCGAGCTGGCGCTGCGTCATGCGAACGATAAGTTCGAGCGGCGCTTTCGCACGATGGAAAGCACTGCTGGAGACGCCTTTGCAACGATGGATCTCCGAACCAAAGAGGAACTTTGGAACCGCGCAAAGTCAGAGCGTTAGTCCAGTCGCCCGCTAAACCGGTTGAAGTCCTCCGGCGCCAGGCGAACGTCGTAGTGGGCGCCGCCTTCGTCGATCCAATGATCCACCACCTCACCGTGTTGATGCAGCCAGGCGGCGGCTGCGCCATCCGCCGGATCGAGCGACAGCGTGTAGCGACGATGGCCGGCGGTCAGGCGTCGTGCGGCGACGTCGATCAGCTGGTCGACACCCTCCCCCGTTAGCGCAGACAATGCCACCACATCGACGCGCCCCGCCGCGTCTTCACGCAGCGAAGCAGCCTGCTCATCATCAAGCGCGTCAAGCTTGTTCCAAGCTTCCAGCCGGGGCGTTGCGGGATCGACGCCGATTTCCTCCAGCACCGCTTCCACGTCGGCGCGTTGCGCCTCGCTGTCGGGATGGGCGATGTCGCGGACATGGATCAGCAGATCGGCAGAAACGACCTCTTCAAGCGTTGCCTTGAAGGCCGCAACCAGTTGGGTTGGCAATTCAGACACAAAACCAACGGTATCCGACAGGATCGCCTTGTCGATGCCGGGCAGCGAAACCTGCCGCAGCGTCGGGTCGAGGGTGGCGAACAACAGATTTTCCGCCATCACGCCCGCCCCCGTAAGGCGATTGAAAAGCGTCGACTTCCCCGCATTCGTATAACCCACAAGCGCCACGATGGGCCAGGGGGCGCGCTGGCGCCGATCACGGTGCAGCGTACGCGTGCGGCTGACCTGATCCAGTTCGCGGCGCAAACGCGCCATGCGGTCGCGGATCATCCGCCGGTCAGCCTCGATTTGGGTTTCACCTGGGCCGCCGAGGAAGCCGAAGCCGCCGCGCTGGCGCTCAAGGTGGGTCCAGCTGCGCACCAACCGCGAGGATTGATAGTCGAGATGAGCGAGCTCGACCTGAAGACGGCCCTCAGCCGTGCGCGCGCGCTCTCCGAAGATTTCCAGGATCAGGCCGGTGCGGTCGATGACCTTGCAACCAAGCCCGGTTTCCAGATTGCGCTGCTGCACGGGACTGAGCGCCGCGTCAAAAACAGCCAGAGTGATCCCCAGCGTCTCAACCTTTTCGTGCAGGGCCTCGACCTGTCCGCCGCCGATCAGCGTTGCGGGGCGCGGCGTGCGAACGCGAAGGGGAACGCGGTCGACGACCTCGATCCCGATTGCGGCTGCAAGACCGGCGGTTTCCTCAAGCCGCGCATCGGCATCGCGCGATGCGCCGCCCTGATCGGGCAGGACGACGATCGCGCGTGCGCCGCGAGTGAATTCTTCCGCATCGCGGTCAAAGCCGGTTCCCATTTGACCCGCGCTCAGCCCACGTCGCCTTGGGCCTGTTCCTCAGCGAGGTTCAGCGAATTGGCGGGCTGAATCGTCGAAACGGCATGCTTGTAAACAAGCTGTGACATACCGTCTCGCTGCAGCAGCATGCAGAACAGATCAAATGCCGCAATCTGCCCCTGAAGCATCACGCCATTGACCAGAAACATGGTTACATGTTCCTGCTGGCGACGGACGGCGTTCAGGAAGATTTCCTGAAGCACGGGATTGCGATTGCCATTTTCGGCAACACTTTCGATAATGGGCGCAAGGTCGACATTGCCGGTCGGCATGATGGTCGAAATCGCATGCTTGTAGATCAGCTGCGACTGGCCGTCTCGGCGGAGAAGCACCGAAAAATTGTCGAACCAGGTAACAATACCCTGCAACTTCACACCTTTCACTAGAAACATGGTGACAGGCGTTTTCGAACGGCGAAGGGCGTTCAGGAACTGATCCTGTAGCGAAGTCTGCTTGTCGGCCATTTGACGGTCCCTTGTTCTTGGCGGGCGTTTACCCGCTGCGCGCCGCTTTTACGGCGTCGGTCGCGCGCCACGGCGGCGCGTTCCCACAAGTTAGGGTGCAAGGCGCCCGGCGTCCAGCGCCCGCGGTCAATCCTCGCGCGTCTCGCTGATCCCCAGCAGCTTCAGCTTGCGGTGCAGGGCGGACCGCTCCATCCCGATGAAGCTGGCGGTGCGGCTGATATTGCCGGAAAAGCGGCGGATCTGGACGCGCAGATATTCGCGCTCGAACGTCTCGCGCGCTTCGCGCAGCGGGGTGCCCATGATCGCGCTGGCGCCCAGCCCGCTGGTATCACGCGCCGTTTGGAGCACCTCCGGCGGCAAAAGGTCGATGTCGATACGGCCTATGCGATCCCCCGGCGCCAGAATGACGGTCCGCTCGACCACGTTGCGGAGCTGCCGCACGTTGCCGGGCCATTCATAGCTCTGCAGCGCGACCATCGCGTCCGGGGCGATTTCCGGCGTCGGAACGCGCCGATCAGCGGCATAGCGGGCGACATAATGCTCGACCAGCGGAGGAATATCCTCCCGCCTGTCCGTGAGCGGGGGGATCACCACCGGCACGACGTTGAGGCGGTAATACAGGTCCTCACGGAACCGCCCTTCCCCAATTTCAACCATCAGGTCGCGCGCGGTTGCAGAGACGACGCGCACATCGACCTTCACCGTCCGCGTTCCGCCGACACGATTAAAGCTCTGGTCGGTCAGTACGCGCAAGATGCGCGCCTGCGTCGCAACGGGCATGTCTGCGATTTCGTCAAGAAACAGCGTGCCGCCGTGCGCCTGTTCGAGCAGGCCGGGGCGGACCAAGTCGCCGCCATCCTCGACTCCGAACAGCTCTTCCTCGACACGGTCGGGGGTCATGCGGGCCGCGCTGACGATGACGAAGGGGGCGTCGGCGCGCTGGCTCCACGCGTGGAGAAGTCGCGCGGCGACTTCCTTGCCGACGCCCGGACCGCCCGAAATCAGCACCCGGCTGCCCGTCGATGCCACCCGTTTCAGCGTGGCGCGGACAGTATTGATCGCGCCGGAGCTCCCGGTCAGGTCGGTATCGCGGCCAGCCGTGGCGCGCAGCGACTCCACCTCGCGCCGCAGCCGCTCGGTTTCGGTCGCGCGCTGCACCATCAGCAACAGACGCTCCGCCTCGAACGGCTTTTCGATGAAGTCGGCAGCGCCCCGGCGGATCGCGGCGACTGCCGTGTCCAGATTGCCGTGGCCCGAAATGACCAGAACCGGAAGCGAGGGGTCGCGGCGCTTGATCTCCTCAAGCAACTCCAGCCCGTCGAGGCGTGACCCGTGGAGCCACACGTCCAGCAGGACGAGGCTGGGCCGGCGGGTCGCAATCGCTTCCAGCGCGGCGTCGCTGTTGGCGGCGGCGCGCGTCTGATAACCTTCGTCCTCCAGCACGCCGGCGACCAGTTCGCGGATGTCTCGTTCGTCGTCGACGACCAGGATGTCGAGGCTCATGGTGCAGAATTCCGGGTTCGGGTCAGCATATGGAGTCGATCTTCATCATCGACCGGGGCGGCGTCAGGTTCATCGGGGGCAGCCAGCGGCGCGAGTGCGCGCCGGTCGAAGCACAGCGTGACGATGGTGCCCCCGCCCTGCCGATCGGTAAAGGCGATCGTACCCAGATGCTCCTCGACGATTTTCTTGACGATCGCCAGCCCCAGCCCCGTGCCACGGCTGCGCGTCGTCATATAAGGTTCGACGATACGGTCCCGCTCGACCGGCAGGCCAACGCCGTTGTCCGCAACGCTCAACAATACCCGGCCATCTTCCTCGCTCAAGGTCATGACGACTTCGCCTTGCAGCAAATCGCCTCCTTCCCGCGCGCCGATAGCCTCGGCAGCGTTCTTGATAACATTGGTCAACGCCTGCCCGATCTGACGTCGGTCGCAAACCAGCGTGACCGGCGCGTTGGCATCGTCATCAAGGCGGAAGCTGATATCGGGATGCCCGACCTCATGCAGGAACAGGGTCTGGCGCGCAATGTCGAGCAGCGATTCACGGCGAAATACCGGCTTCGGCATGCGGGCAAAGGATGAGAATTCGTCGACCATGCGGCGCAGATCGCCAACCTGCCGCACTATGGTTTCGGTCAGCTGGGAGAAGATCGTGTCGCCCGCATCTACGTTGCGACCATAACGCCGTTGCAGACGCTCGGCAGCAAGTTGAATTGGCGTCAGCGGATTCTTGATCTCGTGCGCGATACGGCGCGCCACGTCCGCCCACGCTGCACGCCGCTGGTCGGCGAGCTGTTGAGTGATGTCGTCAAAGGTGAGGACCGGGCCAGCGGCGTCGCGCGTGATCTTGACCGCAAGCGTACGCGCTTCGCCGCCGCGAGTCAGCTGCACCACTGCCTCGCGCTGAGCGTCGGCCAACAGCGCGTCCAGTTCAGGCGCAATTTCGACCAACGGGCGCCCGATCACGCCGGCGTCGCCGGTCTGAAGCAGCGTGGCGGCCGAGCTGTTGATCAGTCGCACCTGCCGTTCGGGGCCGATTGAAATGACGCCTGCGGATACGCCGGACATCACCGCCTCGATCAGGGCCCGGCGGTTCTCCGCTTCCGCATTAGCGGCAACCAGAGCGCCGGTCTGGACCTTTAGCTGTTCGGTCATGGTGTTGAACGCGCTGGCCAATGTGCCGACCTCGTCCATGCGCTTCGGTTGGGCGACACGCGCATCCAGATTGCCACCCGCGACGCGGCGTGCCGCGGCGACCAGGTCGTTCACCGGGCGGACCAGCCGATCCGCGATTGCCAGCGCGGCAAAGACCGCCAGCCCGACGATGAACAGTGAGATACCAAGCAGTGCCAGATTGAAGCGCAGCTGCAGCATCCGCGACCGTTCGCGCAGCGCACGGTAATCGGCCACCACGCCCTCTGCACGCTCCTTACGCTGCATCAGCTCGCGCGCGCCGACGACGCGGCTGGACGCGACCAGATACTGCGTCCCCGGTACCGGGGCGATGGATTGGACACGCTCCCCGCTGACGATCACGACGCTGGGCTTGCCGGCGAGGACCGCGCGCGCATCCTCGACCCGGATGCTGCTCGCCAATCCGCGTTCGTAGGGGTCCAAGAGCGCAAAGGTCAGGATTTCGCCGCGCGGCGACACACCGAACACGATCGATTCCGCCAGACTGCGCTGAAGTACGCTTTGCGCATAGGTCGATACGAATTCGCCCGTGTCAAAATCATAGCCGTTCGACAGCAGGTTCGCGACGTCCTTGCCGACGGCAATATTCTCGCCGTCCACCCAGCGAGTCATTTCGACATAGGAGTCGTTTGCCAGCACGGCCGCCCGCTCAATCATGTCGCGGGCGCGGTCCGAATACCAGAATTCTACCCCGTACTGGAACAGGATTGACGCAACGATGGTCACCAGGATCATCGGCGCGCTGGCGAGGACCGAGAACAGCGCGACAAGCCGGACGTGTAGACGTCCCTGCCCGCCACCCTCGATAGCGGCCGCCCTGCGAATGGCGATGCGACGGCCGACCAGCACGATCAGCGCCACTGCCGGCACCAGGTTGGCAACCATCAATACCGCCACCAGTGGTGGGGTCAGCGGCCGGGGGGATGACGGTTCGGCTGTAATGATAAAATAGGTGAGGATGCCGATCGCGATCGCGCCCGCCAGTACCGCAAGCTCGACAATCGGCATGACGCTGGGTCGCCGCCGCGGCACGGATATCAGGCGTTCGGAATCGACGGCGACCTCCATCGTTGCAACGCTACAACGTCGGCGTTGCCTGTAAAACACATTCTTTTTCTAATCTGGCCGTCAGCCACCCACGCCTCGACGACTGGGATCGATGCCGAGCGTGTCGAGCCGTTTGCGCAGCGTATTGCGGTTGATGCCCAACATCCGCGCCGCACGAAGCTGATTCTGGCCGCAACGTGCCAACACAGCCTCGATCAGCGGGCGCTCGACTTCCGCGATGATGCGTTCGTAAAGGCTGCCATCGTCGAACGCTTGCGGCAATTCGCGAGCGATCCGTTCAAGCCGGGCGGCAACCGCCGCCGCCAGATCCGGATCGGCGTCGAGCGCACTGACCGTAACTGGGCCGCCCTTGCCCATATGCGCACGGATTTCCTCGGCATCGATGGTTTCGTCGCGGCCCAGCGCAGCGGCGCGGCGCATCAGGTTTTCCAGCTCGCGGACATTGCCCGGCCAGTCATGGCTCTCGAGCAGCGCCAGTGCGCCGCGATCAATCCCCTTGCGCGGAAGGCCGTCCTCAGCCGCGCGGTCAAGAAAGTGGCGTGCCAATAGCGGCACGTCCTGTCGACGCTCCCTCAGCGGCGGCAGGCTGATCGGCACGACGTTCAGGCGGTAGAACAGGTCTTCACGAAACGCGCCCTGCTGAACCGACGACATCAACTCCTTGTTGGTCGCGGCGACGATGCGCACATCGGCACGGATCGTCCGAGCGCCACCGACCGTCGTGAACTCGCCCGATTGCAGCACGCGCAGCAACCGCGTCTGCGCTTCCATCGGCATATCGCCGATTTCGTCGAGGAACAGGGTGCCGCCCGCCGCCTGCTCGAACCGCCCGGCCACACGCTGTGCCGCGCCCGTGAAGGCGCCGCGCTCGTGCCCGAACAGCTCGGCTTCGATCAGCTCGCGCGGGATCGCGGCCATGTTGATCGCGACGAACGGGGCATGGCGGCGTGGCCCCAGTTCATGGATCGCGCGCGCGACCAGTTCCTTGCCCGTGCCCGATTCCCCGGAAATCAGCACGGTCAGGTCGTTGGCGACTACGCGGGCGACGATGCGATAGACCTCTTGCATCGCGGGCGATCGCCCGATGAGCAGGCCACCCCCCTCCTCCACGGGGCCGAGGTCGACTGGACGCGCCGCGCTGCGGGCCAGCGCGCCCTGCACCGCATCGGCAAGCGCGTCGAGGTCGAAGGGCTTGGGCAGATAATCGAACGCCCCTGCCTCTGTCGCGCGGACGGCGGTTGTCAGCGTGTTCTGCGCCGAAAGTACGATGACAGGCAGCCTTGGATATTCGGCCGTCAGCGATGTCACTACGTCCAGCCCATTGCCATCGGGCAGGATGACGTCGGTGACCAGGACATCCGGCAGGCTGCGACTGATTTCGGCACGCAGCGCTGTCAAGCTGGCGACCGCATCGACCCGGTGCCCAGCCCGGCGCAGTGCCTGTGCGATGACGGTACGGATCGCGGCATCGTCGTCGCAGACCAGAATACGGCCGACATGCCCGCTGTTCATCGCTCGGCTCTTGGCAACAGGATACGCAACACCGTGCATTCAGGCTCTCCTTCGCGCGCATAGGCGACGATGCCGCCCATGTCGCGCACCAGCTTGTCGACCAGCGACAGGCCCAGGCCCTGACCCTCTGGCTTGCTGGAAATAAATGGGTCGAACAGATGGTCGGCAATGTCGGCAGGCGCGCCGGGGCCGTTGTCGACGATGCAGATTTCGATCGGCAGCTTCTGGCGCGGGCGCCCCGGTGCGGTGCTGGCGGACATACCGTGCCGATAGGCGGTGGTCAGCTGGACGCGCGGGTCGGCTTGCCCCCGCACCGCCTCCGCCGCGTTTTTAAGCAGGTTCAGCACTACCTGAAGAAAACGGTCGCGGTCGATCAGGACAGGCGGCAACGAGGGGTCAAAGCGTTCGTCGATCGTGACGCCGCGCGCAAAGCCGGCCTCCGCCACGCGCCGCGCATGGGCCAGCAGCGGATAGATGTTCGCGCTCTCCAGATTGGGTGCGCGCGTATCGGTGAAATCCTGCATCCGGTCGATCAACGCCGCGATGCGATCGACCTCGGTCGTTATAAGCTGGGTCAGCTCGACCTCGCCGCCGCTTGCCTCAAGCAGCTGCGCCGCGCCACGGATGCCGGACAGGGGGTTTTTGATTTCATGCGCCAGCATCGCCGCAGCGCCCATCGCCGCGCGGGCGCTACCACGATCGCCGATGCCGTGGCGACGCCCAGCCGCCGCATCGTGCAGGGTGACGACGCGCCATCCAGGCCCGTCGGGCATCACCGTTTCGTTCATGTCGACCCGTACCCGGTGCCCGCGCCGGGTGACCAGTTCGGTATCGAGCAGGGCCAAGCCGCCACGGTCGCGGCTGCTGGCATATTCATCAGGGAGGGTCAGCACCTGAGTCAGGCCCAGCCCCCGCATCGAGCGTTCGGACTGGTTGAGCAGCAACTCGCACGCTCCGTTTGCGAAGACGATGCAATCACCAGGATCGAGGACCAGCACAGCGACCGGCAACGCGGCAAACAGGTCGGCAAAACCCGGCGCGTTATCGGCGGCGGCGCCTATGCGGCCGCGCGCGAACGCCACGGCGCATAGAATTCGGCGAGCATCGCCTGCACGACGCGCGGGTCGGCCTGCTGGTTCACCTTGTTGCGAAACTCTGCCGAGCCGTGCAGCCCGCGCGTATACCAGCCAATGTGCTTGCGGGCCATGTTGACGCCCGTTTCCTTACCATAATGGCTGAGCATCATCTCATAATGCTCTGCGATCAGGTCATATTGCGCCTCGATCGTGGGATCGGGTACCGCCCCGCCCCCGGCGAAGTGCGCCATCACCTGACCCAACAGCCACGGCCTGCCATAGCTGCCGCGCCCGATCATCACGCCATCCGCACCCGATTGCGCAAGCGCCGTTTCGGCATCCTCGATCGAGCAGATGTCGCCGTTGACAATCACCGGCAGCGATACCGCTTCCTTGACCCGCGCGACGAAAGCCCAGTCGGCGCTGCCCTTGTACATCTGGTTGCGGGTGCGGCCGTGCACCGTGATCAACTGTGCGCCAAGGTCCTGCGCGATCCGTGCCAGTTCGGGCGCGTTCAGGCTGCCATGGTCCCAGCCCATCCGCATCTTGACCGTAACCGGTACCTTAACCGCCTTCACTGTCGCGTCGATCAGGCTGGCCGCCAGCGGCAGGTCGCGCATCAAGGCTGAGCCGGCATCGCCGTTCACCACCTTCTTGACCGGGCAACCCATGTTGATGTCGATGATCGCCGCGCCCCGATCCTCGTTCAGGCGTGCTGCCTCGGCCATCTCATGCGGTGAACATCCGGCAAGCTGCATCGACACCGGCTCTTCAACCGGGTCCCACGCCGCCTTTTGCAGCGACTGGCGCGTCTCACGAATCATCGCCTGGCTGGCGATCATTTCAGTCATGTTCAGGCCCGAACCGAAGCGGCGAACCAGCTTTCGGAACGGCAAGTCGGTCACGCCGGTCATCGGCGCGAGGATCACGGGGCTGTCGATCCGCACCGGACCGATCTGGATGGGAGCGAGCTGGGTCATGATCTGCCTGAAAAACGGGCAGCCTCTACCCCAAGGGCGGTACGCTGGCAAGGCTGGCGGGCGCGCGGCGATTGAGCTAGGCCGCCGCGAATGGACCGAGCCAAGACCGCCGCACTGATTGTCGCCGCCGGCCAGGGCGCCCGTATGGGCGCGCCCAAGCAGTTTCGCGCGCTGGGCGGGCGGGCGATGCTCGGCTGGAGCCACGCCGCGCTGTCGGCCCATCCCGCAATCAACCACGTGCTGATCGCGATCGGCGCCGGTCAGGAAGCGGCGCTGCACGATGCACTGGGCGATGTGCCCTTCGTGATCGGCGGTGCCACGCGGCGGGATTCGGTGCGCGCCGGGCTGGACGCGCTTGCGGCGGCGGGATTCGAGACAGTGCTGGTGCATGACGCCGCCCGCCCCTTTGTCCCGGCGCGTGTCGTCGACGCGCTGCTTGACGCGCTGTCGGACGATGCGGGCGCGATCCCGGCCCTGCCCGTTGCCGACACGCTGGCGCGCGGGATCGAGGTGCTGGGCGAAACGATCGACCGCAGCGGGCTGCAACGCATCCAGACGCCCCAAGCCTTTCGCCTGGCGGAACTGATTGGCGCGCACGACGCTTGGCCTGATGACGCCGAAGCCACCGACGACGCCCAGATGCTGCGTCGTGCGGGGCATAGCGTGGCGCTGGTCGAAGGAGACCCCATGCTCGAAAAGATCACCTGGCCTCAAGACGCGGTCCGTGCGGAGGCGATGCTCGCCGCGCGCATGATCAGCCGCAGCGCGTCGGGGTTCGATGTCCACCGGCTGGAAAGCGGTGAGGAATTGTGGCTCGGCGGCATTTTGATCCCGCATGACAAGGGGTTGTCCGGTCACAGCGACGCCGATGTCGCGCTTCATGCCATCACCGACGCGCTGCTTGGCACGATTGCGGCGGGCGATATCGGTCAGCATTTCCCGCCCAGCGACCCGCAGTGGAAGGGCGCGAATTCGGCCCAGTTCCTTCAGCACGCCGCCGGTCTGGTCGCGCAGGCAGGCGGGATCATCGACTTTGTCGACCTGACGCTGATGTGTGAGGCGCCCAAGATCGGCCCGCACCGCGAAGCTATCCGCGCACGCGTGGCGGAATTGTTGCGCCTGTCGCCGCCACAAGTCAGCATCAAGGCCACCACGACCGAACGGCTGGGCTTCACGGGTCGTGGGGAGGGAATTGCGGCTCAGGCGGTTGCCACCGTGCGGGTTCCCGGGACCGATGGCGGGAGTGTTCAGGCATGAAGGCGTTGACCCGCATCGGCGCGTTGCTCGCCGCTCTGTCCGTGCCTGTCGGCGCAGCGGCGCAGACGCGCGCCACGACCCAATGCCTGTCCGACCGGGAAGGCGAATCGGTCCTGCTGTATCTGGCGCCGGACCTGCTGGCGCAGACGAACCGTATCTGTGCTCCTGTGCTGCCCACAAGCGCCTATCTGCGGCGTGCGGGTGCGACGCTGGGACAGCGTTATGCGGCCGAGAGCGCGCAGGCGTGGCCCGCTGCACGAAGCGCGATCGGCAAGATTGCCGGACCGGATGTCGCCCCCCTGCTCGATTCGGCCTTTGCCGCGCCAGCCGTCGCATCGCTGGTGGCGCCGTTGATCGCGGCAGAGATTACCGCGTCCGATTGCCCCCGCCTTGACCGTATCCTTTCGCTGATGGCTCCGCTTCCGCCGCGCAACGTCGCAGGGCTGGCCGTCGCCTTTCTGCAACTTGCCGGGGACCGCGACCGCAAGGCCGGTCGCCGCCCCGCGCTTCCGATCTGTGAGGCCCCGGCCCGATGACTGCTGATACCGACACCATCCTGCCCAACGAACTCGTTGCCCTTGCCCGCCGTGTAGTCGAGGAAAACCGAGCCGCAGGGCGCCGCGTAGCTGTTGCGGAAAGCTGCACCGGCGGGCTGGTGGCGGCTGCGATTACAGAGATTCCGGGGTCGTCGGACGTTCTGGATGCAGGCTTCGTTACCTATTCCAACGAGGCAAAGCGCGTGACCCTGGGCGTCAGCCTGGACGTACTGGAAACCTTTGGCGCGGTATCGATCGCGGTGGCGTGGCGCATGGCACAGGGTGCGCTGGAGCATAGCAGCGCCGATGTCGCCGTGGCGATCACTGGCGTCGCCGGTCCGGGTGGCGGGACCGAAAAGAAGCCCGTTGGAACCGTCGTTTTCGCAAAAGCGGTGCGCGGCGCCGATCCGCAGGACGTGCATGCGGACCTTCGCCGGCTGGACGATATCGGCCGTGCCGGTATCCGGCTTCAGGCGGCGTCGTGTGCGCTTGAACTGTTGCTGCCGGACGCCGCCGATCCAGAGGCTGGCGACGAACCGTAAAGCGTCGTCGCCCGTTCCTCGAACGCGCCGATCATCTTGCGCAGCGCCCGGTCAAACACCTGACCGGCCAGCATTTCGAACATCCGGTTCTTGAACTGGAAGTCGACGCAGAAATCGACCATGCATCCGCCCTGACCATCGGGACGGAATGTCCAATCATTGTTCAGATATTTGAGCGGGCCATCCAGATAATCGACGCGTATATGCCGGGGGCGTTCCTTCTGCACTCGCGACGTGAAGCTTTCGCGCAGCCCCTTGAAGCCGACAATCATGTCAGCAACCATTTCGGTGTCGCTGTTCGACCGGACGCGAATGGCGCTGACCCACGGCAGAAATTCGGCATAGCGGCCGACATCGGCCACCATGTCGAACATCTGTTCGGGGGTGTAGGGCAGTTGCCGCGTTTCGTTATGCTTGGGCATCAGGCCTTGACGCGCGCCAGCTTGGCTGCGCGATTGGCGCGCAACCGCTCGAAATCTTCACCCGCATGATAGCTCGACCGCGTCAGCGGCGACGATGCGACCAGCAGGAAACCTTTGGCCCGCGCGATGGCGGCATAGGCGTCGAATGCCTGCGGCGTTACGAAATCTTCGACCTTTGCATGACGAGGCGTGGGTTGCAGATACTGACCCATGGTAAGGAAATCGACATCGGCAGAGCGCATGTCGTCCATCACCTGATGCACTTCCAGACGCTCTTCGCCCAGGCCCAGCATCACACCCGACTTGGTAAAGATCGACGGATCGTGCTTCTTGACGCTCTCCAGCAGGCGCAGCGAGGCATAATAGCGCGCGCCCGGTCGGATCGTGGGATACAGGCGCGGCACGGTTTCGAGATTGTGGTTATAGACGTCGGGCCGCGCCGCGACGATCGCCTCGACCGCCGCTTCCGCCTTGTTTCGGAAATCGGGCGTCAGGATCTCGATCGTCGTCGTTGGGTTGGCGGCGCGAATCGCTTCGATCACCTTGACGAACTGGCTGGCGCCGCCGTCGGGCAAGTCGTCGCGATCGACCGAGGTGACGACGATGTGGTTAAGCCCCATCTGCGCCGCCGCATCAGCGACGTTCTGCGGCTCCATCCGGTCTACCGCGCGCGGCATCCCCGTCTTGACGTTGCAGAAAGCGCAGGCGCGGGTGCAGGTGTCGCCAAGGATCATGACCGTGGCGTGCTTCTTCGACCAGCATTCGCCGATGTTCGGGCAAGCCGCCTCCTCGCAGACGGTGGTCAGGCTTTTCGCGCGCATCAACTCGCGCGTCGCGGCGAACCCGGCCGAAGTCGGGGCTTTGACACGGATCCAGTCGGGCTTGCGCGCACGCGGCGCACGGGGTGCGAGTGCGGGGCTGTCGGTCATGGGCGGCAGATAGCCTTCGCAATGCTTTGATACAATGGGCGGCGGAACAGGTGCTAAATAAGCGGGGTTAGCAACGTGCAGTTTCATAACCCAAGAGGAGAACGATGACCCATTTCGCTGAACTGGTCGACGGTTATCACCGCTTCCGCACCTCCGACCTTCATCGCCAGCACGAACGCTGGCAGCAACTTCGCGAAAAGCAGGAGCCGAAGGTGATGGTGATCGCCTGCTCCGATAGCCGCGTCGAACCCGCCCAGATTTTCGATACCCTGCCCGGTGAGATTTTCGTCGTCCGCAACGTGGCCGCGCTGGTGCCGCCGTTCGAGGACGATGGCGGTCGCCACGGTGTGTCGGCGGCGCTTGAGTTCGCCGTCACCAAGCTGAAGGTCGAGGAAGTGGTGGTCATGGGCCACGGCGCCTGCGGCGGCTGCGCGGCGGCGCTGTCCAATGTGTTCAAGGATTCAGCGCCCGGCGAAGGCGGCTTCGTCGCCGCGTGGGTCAGCATCCTCGATGAGGCGCGGGAAAAGGTGAAGGCCGAACATGGCACCGGACCCAATGCCGCGCGGGAAATGGAATATGAGGCGGTGCGCACCTCGATCGCCAACCTCGACACCTTCCCCTTCGTTCAGGAAGCGAAGGCGATGGGCCAGCTCAAGGTGCATGGCGCCTATTTCTCGATCATGGACGGCGAATTGCACGTCATGGACGAGGATGGGGAGTTCGCCTTTCCCCAGCCGCGTGAAGTGACGCTGCCGATCGACGTGGCGTAACGCAGCTTCAGCGCCCGCCTCGTCAAGAGAGGCGGGCGCTGTTGGTTCTTATTCCGGCGCGACCGTCGCGGCCGGCGGCGTCGCGGGCTTGCTCCCCGGCGCCTCGACAATGCGGATGCCCAGTTCGCGAAGCTGCTTGGCGGTCACCGCCGAGGGTGCGTTCATCATCAGGTCTTCCGCCTTCTGCGTCATCGGAAAGGTGATGACCTCGCGGATGTTCGGCTCATCCGCCAGCAGCATCACGATGCGGTCGACGCCGGGGGCCGAGCCGCCGTGCGGCGGTGCGCCGCATTTGAAGGCGTTGATCATGCCTGAGAAGTTCGCGTCCACCTCAGCCTGTGAATAGCCTGCGATTTCGAACGCCTTGTACATGATTTCCGGCTTGTGGTTCCGGATCGCGCCCGACGACAGCTCAACGCCGTTGCAGACGATGTCGTACTGATAGGCGAGGATGTCGAGCGGGTCTTTGGTCTCCAGCGCTTCCATCTCGCCCTGCGGCATCGAGAAGGGGTTGTGGCTGAAGTCGACCTTCTTCGCATCCTCATCATATTCGAACATCGGGAAGTCAACGATCCAGCAGAATTCAAACCGCTTGTCGTCGATCAGGCCCAGCGTCTCGGCCACGCGCGTGCGGGCCAGGCCGGCCAGCTTTGCCGCCTGCCCTTCCTTGCCCGCGGCAAAGAACACGCCATCATTGTCGCCGAGGCCCAGTGCGGCGATCAGCTTCGCCGTCCCTTCCTCGCCATGGTTCTTGGCAATGGGGCCGCCGGGGACACCATCCTTGATGTTGATATAGCCAAGGCCAGAATAACCCTCGCCGCGCGCCCAATTGTTCATGTCGTCGAAGAACTTGCGGCTGCCCGCACCGGCGCCCGGTGCCGGGATAGCCCGAATCACGCTGCCGCCCTCGACCAGCGAGGCGAAGATGCCGAAGCCAGAGCCATGAAAATGGTCGGTCACGTCGACGATCTCGATCGGGTTGCGAAGGTCGGGTTTGTCGTTGCCGTATTTCAGCATCGATTCGCGGTACGGAATGCGCTTGAATGGCAGCGCCGACACGGTGCGCCCCTTGCCCTGCCAGTCGGCGAATTGCTCAAACACGCCGTGCAGCACCGGTTCAATCGCGGCGAACACATCTTCCTGCGTGACGAAGCTCATCTCGAAATCGAGCTGATAGAATTCGCCCGGCGAACGGTCGGCGCGCGCATCCTCGTCACGAAAGCAGGGTGCGATCTGGAAATAGCGGTCGAAACCGGCAACCATCAGCAGCTGCTTGAACATCTGCGGCGCCTGCGGCAGCGCGTAGAACTTTCCGGGATGCACACGGCTGGGCACCAGATAGTCGCGCGCGCCCTCCGGCGACGAAGCCGTCAGGATCGGCGTCTGGAATTCGGTAAAGCCCTGCTCGATCATACGGCGGCGCAGTGACGCGATCACATCGGCGCGCAGCATGATGTTCGCATGAACCTTCTCACGTCGCAGGTCGACGAAGCGATAGCGCAGGCGAACATCCTCGGGATATTCGTTCTCGCTGGCGACAGGCATCGGCAGCTCGTGCGCCATCGACTGGACGACAGCGTCTTCCGCGCGGATTTCAATGGCGCCAGTCGGCAGGTTGGGGTTCACCGCCTCTGCCGCGCGCGCCACCACCTTGCCGGTGATGGTCACGACCGATTCGCTGCGAAGCGATTCGATCACCGCGAAAACCGGACCGTCGACCTCGGTCACGATCTGGGTGATGCCGTAATGGTCGCGCAGGTCGACGAACACCAGATCGCCATGGTCGCGCTTTTTGTGGACCCAGCCCGACAGGCGAACGGTCTGGCCGACATCGGTGTCGCGAAGGGCGCCGCAATGGTGCGTGCGATAGGCGTGCATGATCGTTGGTCTTTCGCTTCGGCAAAAATCAGGATGGTCGCCGCGCATCCCGCCCCCTTCCCTCTTTGTCAAGGCGCGCACTTGGTTCTATGGAGCCGCGATGCACATACACGGCCTGATCGAGGACAATGCAGCCCTCGCCAATCTTTGCGCGCGCCTGTCCAACTCTCCCTTTATCGCGGTGGACACCGAGTTCATGCGCGAGAACAGCTATTGGCCAGAGCTTTGCCTGATCCAGGTCGCGGACGAAAACGAAGCCGCTGCGATCGACCCGATGCAACCGGGCATCGACCTGCAGCCCCTGCTCGACCTGCTGGTCGAAAATGAGGAGGTGCTGAAGGTCTTCCATGCTGGCGGGCAGGATATCGAGATTATCTACAACCTGACGGGCAAGACCCCGCACCCGTTGTTCGACACGCAGGTCGCCGCGATGGCATTGGGCCAGGGGGAGCAGATCGGCTATTCCAATCTGGTCGACAGCTATCTGGGTATCACCGTCGACAAGGGCGCGCGTTTCACCGACTGGTCGCGCCGCCCGCTGGATGCGCGGCAGATCGACTATGCGATTGCCGACGTGACCCACCTGTCCAAAATCTTTCCGCGCATGCTGGACAAGCTGCGCCGCACCGGGCGCGGATTGTGGCTGGATGAAGAGATGGAGCGGCTGGCCAATCCGGGCAACTACTTCAACGATCCCGATCTGGCGTGGCAGCGTATTCGCATCAACAGTCGCAAGCCTGACGTGCTCGGACGACTGAAGGCACTGGCTCGGTGGCGTGAGATCGAGGCGCAGGGCAAGGACCTGCCGCGCGGGCGCATCGTCAAGGATGAGACGATTGCCGACCTCGCCGCCAACCCGCCGCGCCGTCAGGGCGATCTGGCCAAGGTGCGCGGCCTGTCCGCCACCTGGGGCGGAAACGATATTGGCGGTCGGTTGATGGCGGCGCTGGAGACCGCGGTGCCGCTGCGGGGCGACGAACTGCCGTCACGCGACGACCGCAAGCCTTCGGTCGGGAAGGAAGGTGCGCTGGTCGCCGACCTGCTCAAGCTGTTGCTCAAGATCCGCGCCAAGGAAATCAATGTCGCTGCGCGCCTGCTCGCGCGTTCCGACGATCTTGAGGCGCTGGCGGCCGGTCAGCGTGAGGGGCTGGCCGTGTTGGACGGCTGGCGCTTCGAACAATTTGGCCGCGATGCCCTGGCACTGGTCGAAGGGCGTTTGGGTTTTGCCGTAAAGGGCGGCAAACTGCGCATGACCCGGACCGAGGAGCCTGTATGATCCGCCTTGCACCCATTGCCCTGCTCGTCTGCACGGCCTGCACCCCGACCACCAGTGCCGATGTTTCGTCATCCGGTTCGGAAAGCGGCGCGCAATGCGATGCGACGGCGATCCAGAATCTGGTGGGTGAAGTGGCCGACCAAGCGGCAATCGACCGCGCCAAGACAGCGTCGGGCGCACGCGATGTCCGCCGTTATACGACCGGTTCGGCGCTGACGATGGACTTCCGGCCCGACCGGCTGAACGTGGAGGTCGACACTGCCGGGCGGATCGTAAAGCTCGGCTGCGGCTGACAGATTTGAAATGATCGGGGGCGCTGTCATCAAATCGCAACGTCAATGCAACAAAGGGACGCCGATCGGATGTTACCGGCCATAGCGGGGCCAATTCCACGCATCCGGGGGACCGTTTCGAATGTTGCGACCTTTTGCCCTCGCGGGGTTTCTCGCCCTTGCGCTCACTGCCTGTGATGAAGGCGGCGCGGCGCGTGAGGAAATCCGCATCGTCGGCTCGTCCACTGTTTACCCGTTCACCACGGCGGTTGCGGAGCAGTTCCGCAATAAGCGGCCCGACCGCAAGGCGCCGGTGATCGAGGCGACCGGGACGGGTGCCGGCGTCAAGCAGTTCTGCGGCGGGATCGGCCCGCTCCATCCCGATATCCTCAACGCGTCCCGCCGGCTGAAGAAGTCGGAGTTCGAGAGCTGCGCCGCCAACGGCGTCAGTGAGATCATGGAAGTTCAGGTCGGGCTGGACGGCGTCGCCTTCGCCGAATCGACGCGCGGCCCTAAACTGGCGCTCAGCAGCTCGGACATTTATCGTGCACTTGCGGCTTTTCCCGGCGGCCAGCCCAACCGGTCGCGCTTCTGGTCCGATGTGAACCCGTCGCTGCCACATATCCCCATTCAGGTTATGGGTCCGCCTGGAACCAGCGGTACGCGCGATGCGCTGGCGGAGCTGATCCTGGCGCGCGCCTGTGAAGCGGTGGTGCCGGGGGCTGCAGAGTGGAAGGAAAACGACAGCGACCGTTTTGCTCGCAACTGCACGCGCGTGCGCGACGATTCGGCCTATGTCGATTCGGGTGAGAACGATAATCTGATCGTGCAGAAGCTGGATGCAAATCCCAACGCCATCGGCATTTTCGGCTTCAGCTATCTGGACGAGAACAAGGGCCGACTGAACGGCGTGCCGATCGACGGGGTCGAGCCGACCTATGACAGCATCGCCAGCGGTCGTTATCCCGGCGCCCGCCCATTGTTCATCTATGTGAAGAAGCGTCATTTGCGACCTGTCCCCGGACTGGGCGAGTTCCTGACCGATTATGTCGAGGCGTGGGCGCCCGACGGCCCGTTGGTCCGCAAGGGCATGATCGCCGCCCCCGACGCGGCGCGCGAACGGGCGGCTCAGATCGTGGCAAAGGGCACGACCCTTGACCCCGCCGGGCTGGAATAAGCGACGATGACCGGATCGGCCCTGTTTTTCCTTGTCATTGGTCTTGCCCTGATTGGCTGGCTGACGGCGCGCGCCCGCGCGGTTCGGCTGCAGGGCAGCGGCGGCGAACGCCTGCACTCACTGCCCGGTCAACATGGCTGGTATGTTGCGATGTGGGTGTCGGTGCCGGCACTCGTCTTTCTCGCCTTTTGGAGCTGGCTCAGCCCACAGCTGGCGCGGGAAGGCGTGCTTGCCAGCGCACAGGCGGCCGCCCTGCCCGACTTTGCCTTCGAACGCTCGGCGATCCTCGCGGAAGCGCGGGCGATCGCACGCAACCCTTCGCTCGGTGCGTTCAACCCGCTGTCGGAAACGCTGGCGCCGGTCTATCGCACCTATCTGACGCGCTATGCCTGGATCGGGACCGGGATCGCGCTGGCGCTGGCGTTCGCAGGTGGTGCCTATGCCTTCAGCCGTATCGCCCCTGCATTCCGGGCGCGGTGGCGGGTTGAGCGCGGGGTGATGTTGATCCTGCTGGTCGCATCGCTGATCGCGATCCTGACCACATTGGGCATCTTCCTGTCGCTGCTGGTCGAAAGCGCGCGTTTCTTCTCGATCGTGCCGATCACCGATTTCCTGTTCGGAACCCACTGGTCGCCGCAGGTCATCAGCGCCAGCGATCCGGGCGCGGACCTGGGCGCGGTGCCGCTGTTCTGGGGCACCTTCTTCATCGGTGCGGTCATCGCGATGGCGGTCGCCATCCCCTTCGGCCTGATGAGCGCCATTTATCTGACCCAGTATGCCGCGCCCGTCGTGCGCATCTGGATGAAACCGATTCTCGAGATTCTGGCTGGCGTTCCCACGGTCGTTTACGGCTACTTCGCTGCATTGACGGTAGGCCCGGCGATCCGTCAGGTCGCAGTGGCGATCGGTATGCCCTATGCCAGTTCGGAAAGCGCGCTGGCGGCGGGGCTTGTCATGGGCGTGATGATCATTCCCTTTGTCAGCTCGATGGCCGACGACGCGCTTGCCGCCGTGCCGGGCGCCATGCGCGACGGGAGCCTCGCCATGGGTGCAACGCGGTCGGAAACGATCAGCCGTGTGTTGCTGCCCGCCGCCCTGCCCGGCGTCGTTGCGGGTATCCTGCTGGCGGTCAGCCGCGCGATTGGTGAGACGATGATCGTCGTCATGGCTGCATCGGGCGCCGCCACGATCAGTCTCAACCCGTTCGACAGCGCCACCACGGTCACCAAGCAGATCGTCGACCTGCTGACCGGCGAGGCGGAGTTTGACAGCCCCAAGACGCTGGCCGCCTTTGCGCTGGGTCTGACGCTGTTCGCCATCACCTTCCTGCTCAACATCGTCGCGCTGCGCGTGGTGAAGAAATATCGCGAAGCTTATGAATAAGACCGCAGCCCCCGAACGCGCGCCTACCGACTGGCGCGGCACGGCGATGCAACGCCGTATCCGTCGGCGCTATGCGGCCGAACGGCGCTTTCGGCTGCTGGGCTTGGCGGCGGTCACCCTGTCGGCTGCGTTTCTGGCGTTTTTGCTGTGGACGATGATGTCGAACGGCATCGCCGGTTTCAGCCGGACCGAGGTTCGCCTGCCGCTGGATTTCCCGGCCATTGCCCTGGATGTGGAACCGGCGCAGCTGAGCCGCGCGGGCGCCGATCTGGCGCTGGCTGGTGCCGGGCTTCAGAACGCCGTGGGTGCTGCCGCCGTGCAGGCCTTTGGCGAAGATGGCGAGCGTGTCATCGCCGAGAGCGCGTGGGTCACGGTACGCGAAGCGATCAAGAGCGACCCCGACATGCTGACGCGCCGGACCGTCATCACCGTCCCCGCCTCAGCCGATGTGCATGAAGCCGCGACCGACGCGGGTAGCGCGGAGGCGGAAGCCATGGTCGCACAGCTCGACCGTGCGGGCGCGCTGACCAGCGGTTTCAACTGGACGTTCCTGACCGGGGCGGATTCGACCGATCCGTCGGGGGCCGGCATCTGGGGTGCACTTAAGGGGTCGTTGCTGACCATGGCGGTCACGCTGGGCCTGGCGTTTCCGATCGGCGTATTGTCAGCCATCTATCTTGAAGAATATGCGCCGCGTAATCGCTGGACCGACCTGATCGAAGTGTCGATCAACAATCTGGCGGCGGTTCCGTCGATCATCTTCGGCCTTTTGGGGTTGGCGGTCTTTCTGGGCACCTTCAACATGCCGCGTTCGGCGCCGGTGGTGGGCGGTCTGACATTGGCATTGATGATCATGCCGGTCATCGTCATCGCCGGTCGCAATGCGATCAAGGCCGTCCCGCCTTCGATCCGCGACGCGGCGCTGGGCGTCGGCGCCAGCCGGGTGCAGGTGGTGTTTCATCACGTCCTGCCGCTGGCGCTGCCCGGCATCCTGACGGGCACGATCATCGGCATGGCCCGCGCATTGGGTGAGACGGCACCGCTGCTGATGATCGGCATGCGCGCCTTTATCGCCACGCCGCCCGGCGACCTGACCGACGCGGCCACGGTGTTGCCGGTACAGATCTTCCTCTGGTCCGATCAGGTCAGCCGCGGTTTCGTCGAAAAAACTTCCGCCGCGATCATCGTCTTGCTGGTGTTCCTGCTCGCGATGAACGCACTCGCCATTTATCTCCGCAACCGTTTCGAGACCCGCTGGTGATGCTCAGTCCCGCTCCAACCGCCACGCCGAAAATGTCGGCGCGCAACGTCAACGTCTTCTATGGCCAGAAACAGGCCATCGACGACGTGTCGATCGATGTCGACATGGACAATGTCACCGCCTTTATCGGGCCGTCGGGCTGCGGCAAGTCGACCTTTTTGCGGACGCTGAACCGCATGAACGACACCGTTGCTTCGGCGCGGGTCGAAGGGGACATCCGGCTGGACGGCGAAGACATCTACGCCCCCGCGATGGACGTAGTGCAGCTGCGCGCCCGCGTCGGCATGGTGTTTCAGAAGCCCAACCCCTTCCCCAAGTCGATCTTCGAAAATGTCGCCTATGGCCCGCGCATCCACGGGCTTGCCACCGGCAAGGGCGACATGGACCGGATCGTCGAACAGTCGCTGACCCGCGCGGGTTTGTGGAACGAGGTGAAGGACCGCCTGTCCGACTCCGGCACCGCGCTGTCGGGCGGGCAACAGCAACGTCTGTGCATCGCACGCGCGATTGCGGTCGATCCGGAAGTCATTCTGATGGACGAACCGTGCAGCGCGCTCGACCCGATCGCGACGGCGAAGATCGAGGAGTTGATCCACGAACTGCGCGGCAAATACGCGATCGTCATCGTGACCCATAACATGCAGCAGGCCGCGCGCGTGTCGCAGCGCACCGCCTTTTTCCATTTGGGCACGCTGGTCGAATATGGCGTGACGTCAGAGATCTTCACCAATCCGCGCCAGGAGCGGACCAAGGACTATATCACCGGCCGCTATGGATAAGCCGCGGCGCCGGTCAGGAACCACGCTATGAACGAACACACGGTCAAGGTTTTCGACGACGAACTGGGCCAGCTTCGCGGTCTGGTCGCCCAGATGGGCGGACTGGCGGAAGAAGCCATCGGCAAGGCGATCGAGGCGCTGGTTCGCCACGATCTTCAAGCTGCCGCTGCGGTGGTCGAGGGCGACAAGCGCATCGACGCATTGGAGAGCGAGGTCGAGCGGCTAGCCGTCCAGCTGATCGCGCTACGCGCGCCGATGGCCGATGACCTGCGCGAAGTGCTGGCGGGGATGAAGATCGCCAATGTGCTGGAGCGCGTTGGCGATCATGCCAAGAACATCGCCAAGCGTGTGGCCGATGTCGAACATGCAAAGCACATCGAACCGCTGTCGGTTCTGCCCGCCATGGCGGGTGTCGCGGCGGACATGCTGCACGACGTGCTTGATGCCTTTGCCGCGCGCGATGCCGCGCTGGCCGAATCGATCGGGGAGCGCGACCGCGCGGTCGACGACTTCTACAACTCGATCTTCCGTGCGCTGGTCACCTTCATGATGGAGAATCCCGCCTCCATCAGCCAGGCTGCCCACCTGTTGTTCATCGCCAAGAACCTTGAGCGCATCGGTGACCAGTGCACCAACCTTGCCGAGATGGTCTATTACGCCGCGACCGGTGAGACACTGGTCGAACGCGATCGCGCCAATTGAAGGAAGCCATGATGGCCCGCGTGAAAATGTTGCTGGTCGAGGACGATGCCGCGCTTGCCGAACTGCTGGCATGGCATTTCAAGCGTGAGGATTTCGAGGTCAAGCAGACCCCGGACGGCGAAGAGGCACTGTTGCTGGCCAAGGAGGCAACGCCCGATATCGTCCTGCTCGACTGGATGGTTGAAGGCTTGTCGGGCATCGAAGTGTGCCGCCGTCTGCGCCGCATGCCCGAAACCGCCAATGTGCCGATCATCATGCTCACTGCGCGCGGCGAGGAAGAGGACCGGGTTCGCGGGCTGGAAACCGGCGCCGACGATTATGTGACCAAGCCCTTTTCACCGCGCGAGCTGGTGGCGCGCGTCGGCGCGGTGCTGCGCCGGGTCCGCCCGGCGCTGGCGGGCGAGCAGCTCACCTATTCCGACATCGAAATGGATACCGTCGGTCATAAGGTCCGGCGCGGCGGCGAGGTGATCCCGCTTGGTCCCACCGAATTCCGGCTGTTGAAGCATTTTCTTGAGCATCCCGGCTGGGTCTTTTCGCGGGAGCGGTTGCTTGACGCGGTCTGGGGCCACGACAGCGATATCGAGAGCCGGACTGTCGACGTGCATATCCGTCGGCTTCGCAAGGCGATCAACATCGGTGAGCGGCCCGATATTATCCGTACCGTCCGGTCAGCGGGCTATGCACTGGACGCGGGCAACTGACCGCGACAGAATAGCGCACCGGTGCGGTGAAGGCTGAACCGGGATCGAAACAAAGGAAACCTTCTCAAGCCCAGACGTTCATGGGGCCGAAGCGCGCGACCCCAGCGCGTTTGGTACGAGGAGAGTTCGTAATGAAGCTCATCGCTTTGACCGCGGCGCTTGCCATGAGCGGCGCCGCATACGCCCAGAACATGTCGCCCCAGACCGCCCCGGCTGGCAGCACGATGGGACAAACTCCGCCAGCGACGGCAACGCCCGCCCCGACGGCACAGCCCATGCAGGGCGACATGTCGACGCAGCAGCAGCCGATGAACGGCCAGCCGATGACCGGCACCGGTGCGACCGAGACCAAGGGCGGCTACATGCCCTCCACCCCGCCCATGTCGGGCATGGCCCAACCGGGCGCGACCGTGCGTGTCCAGCCATCGATGTCGCCCAGCCAGGCATTTCCGCCGCCAGCGCCAAAAGGTGAGTATCCGATCTGCAAAAAGGGTCAGACGGATGGCTGCCGCCAGCGCGGCGGCTGATCTTTAGCTGATTAGCCAGCGAAACGAGGCTCCGGCGATGTCGGGGCCTCTTTTCGTATTGGCGCCGGCCCGATAGCAATCGTCCGGCAATCGTAACGGGAGAGACCATCGCCATGAGCATCCGCTTTGACGGCCGCACCGCCATCGTTACCGGCGCGGGCAACGGGCTGGGCCGGGCCTATGCGCTGGAGCTTGCCCGGCGCGGGGCGCAGGTCGTCGTAAACGACCTGGGCGGCAGCCGTGACGGCACTGGTGCATCGGCGGCGGCGGAAGCAGTGGTGGCGGAGATCGAGGCCGAGGGCGGCGTAGCGCTCGCCAATGGCGGCGACGTGACCGATTATGTCGCGATGGCCGCGATGGTCGAACAGGCACGCGATCGGTTCGGAAGCGTCGATATTCTGATCAACAATGCCGGCGTCCTGCGTGACAAGAGCTTCGCGAATATGGACCCTTCGGATTTCGAATTCGTGCTCCGCGTCCATCTGATCGGCTCCGCCAATTGCACGAAGGCGGTGTGGGAGACGATGCGCGACCAGCGTTATGGCCGGGTGCTGATGACCGCATCGTCCAGCGGTCTTTACGGCAATTTCGGGCAGGCCAATTACGGCGCCGCCAAGCTGGGCCTGGTTGGCCTGGCACGCACGCTACATCTTGAGGGCGCCAAATATGGCATTCGTGTCAACACCATCGCACCCACGGCTGGAACGCGGATGACCGAGGACATTTTCCCGGCGGAGGCATTTGCCCGCTTCACCCCCGAAAGCGTCGCACCCGCCGCGCTTTATCTGGTGAGCGAGGATGCGCCCAGCAATGCGATCGTCGGCGCCGGTGCTGGCGTGTTCCAAGCCGCCTATCTGACCCTGACCGAGGGCGCCCGGCTGGATGGCAATGCTCTGTCGCCGGAGGGAGTGGCCGCGCACTGGCATCAGATCACAGATCGTGCGCGTGAAAAGGTGCCGCAATCGGGCATGGAGCAGGCCCACGGCATCCTGCGTCTGTTGAACGCATGACGGCCGTTTCCCAGTCACAACCGGACAAGCGCGCGCTGGTCGTGCGTCATGCCCCGTGCGAGGGCATTGCAGGCCTGCGCCAGCCGATCAAGGCGGCGGACTATTCGCTTGCGGAAGTGGCGGTCGGCAGCTCCGACTTTGCCGCCGCCGATTTTCTTGCGCCGGACCTGCTGATCCTGATGGGCGGGCCGATGGGCGTTTACGAACATGACGACAACCCATGGATTGCCGGTGAAATTCAGCGACTGACCGCGCGGCTGGCACGCAATCTGCCGACATTTGGCGTCTGCCTGGGCGCGCAAATGATCGCCGCCGCGCTGGGGGCAAGCGTCTATCCCGGCACGGTCAAGGAGGTCGGCTTCGCGCCAATCACGCTGACCCCGGCGGGTATCGAGTCTCCGCTTCACTATCTGGCAGACCGGGCGATACTGCACTGGCATGGCGATACGTTCGACCTGCCGGAAGGTACGGAATTGCTGGCTTCCACCCGAAATTACACCCATCAGGCGTTCCGTCGGGGCGCCAATCTGATGGCGGTCCAGTTCCACCCGGAGATGGGTGACGATCCCTGTTTCGAGGAGTGGATGGAAGACGTCGATTATCTGAAGGAAGCGGGCACCAACCCCGCATCAATGCGCGCGGATCATGCCCGCCATGGCCCTGCGGCGGTCACGGCCGGCCGGGCGATGATGGAGGCGTGGCTGGCGGCGCTTCAGGTCCAGCCTTCCAGTACCTGATCGGGCGGGCGGTGGCCGTCGGCCCATGCGCGGATGTTGGCGATCACCTTCTCCCCCGACGCGACACGCCCCTCCATTGTCGCCGAGCCCATATGCGGCGTCATCACGACATTAGGGAGCGCCAGCAGACGCGGATTGATCTCCGGCTCGAACTGCCACACATCCAGCCCGGCACCCGCCAGCCTTCCGCCCTCAAGCGCCTCGATCATCGCCGTTTCGTCGACGATCCCACCGCGTGAGGCGTTGATCAGGTAGACATGCGACTGCAACAGACCGATCCGGCGCCGGTCGATCAGGTTGTTGCTATCGGCATTTAGCGGCGTGTGGATCGTCAGAATGTCGATCTCTCGCAGCATCGCATCCAGATCGTGGTGCCACGTCGCCGCCAGTTGCCCTTCCAGCACGGCGGGCAGGCGCCGTCGGTTGTGATAATGGATCGACAGTCCGAACGCACGGGCACGTGCGGCAACCGCCTGTCCGATCCGACCCATGCCGACGATCCCCAGCCGTTTGCCCCCGATCCGATGCCCCAACATCGCGCACGGGCTCCAGCCAGTCCAGTTGCCCGACCGGACCAGCTTTTCGCCCTCCGCCAGACGGCGGGGCACCGACAGGATAAGCGCCATCGTCATGTCCGCCGTGTCTTCGGTCAGGACACCCGGCGTGTTGGTGACGGTGATGCGCTGCGCCCGCGCCGCGCGCAGGTCGATATGGTTCACTCCCGCGCCATAATTCGAGATCAGCCGAAGCCGCTCCCCACAGGCGGCGATCATCTCTGAGTCGATCACGTCGGTAACCGTGGGGACCAGCACGTCACAGTCCGCCATCGCCGCCGCCATTTCTTCCTGCGAAAAACGATGGTCGTCATCATTGGGCACAAGGTCGAACAATTCGCCCATCCGCGCAGTCACGGGATCGGGCAAGCGGCGCGTCACAATCACGCGGGGACGCTTTGGGCGGGGCGGTCGCGCAGGGTCTGCCATATCACATGGCTTGGCGCGCGCATTTCGGGCAGTCAACGCCATTGATGCCTGCCGCCGCTTCGCGTTACGGGGGATCTTCAACAAGGCGGGAACGATGCGCAGCTTTCACCGATGGACCAGCATGATCGCCGCCAGCGCCGTGGCGTGCGCGGGATTGTCCACGATCGAAGCGCAAACGCGCAAACCGCCTTATTATGCCTCCATCGCCGCCTCCAAGGCGCGAATGCGAACGGGGCCGGGGCGCAATTATCCCGCCAACTGGCTTTATGTCCGTGCCGACCTTCCGATCAAGGTTGTCGACATCTATCGCGACTGGCGCAAGGTTGAGGACCCGGACGGTACACAGGGCTGGATGCAGGTCGGGCTGCTTAGTGCCGCGCGCACCGCCATCGTGCATGGCGGCATCGCTGAGCTTCGCGACAGCCCCTCCACCGGCGGCGACATCGTGTGGCGCGCGGCGCCCGGCGTGGTCGGGCGGATCAGCCGGTGCGCGCGCGGCTGGTGCTATTTCGACGTCAAGGGACGCGGGGGTTTCGTCGAACAGTCGCGATTGTGGGGCGTCGATCCGGGCGAAGACCTTGATTGAGCCACGTTGGCAGCTTGATCGGATAACGATAGGCGGAGTGGCATGAACGGACTTGAGACATTCGACCTCAGCAGCTTTGTGCGTTCCACGCTGGCGGAAGATCTTGGCCCCGGCACCGACGTGACGTCGCAGGCCGTCATCCCGGCCGAGGCGCGCTTTGACGGTGTCATGGACAGCCGCGATGCGATCGTGGTCGCGGGGCTGCCCATTGCCGAGGCATTTTTTCGGGCGCTCGACCCCGACGTGACAATCGAGCGTCTGGTCGAGGACGGTGACGCGGTCCAGGCGGGAAGCGATCTGTTGCGCGTCTCCGGCAGCGCGCGCGCGCTGCTGACGGCGGAGCGTTCGGCGCTAAACACCGTGCAACATCTGTCAGGCATCGCCACCATGACCCGGCAATATGTCGACGCGATCGCGGGCACCGGCACCACCCTGCTCGACACGCGCAAGACGCTGCCGGGCCTGCGCCTGCTTGAGAAATATGCCACACGCATGGGCGGCGCGACCAATCATCGCATGGGATTGTGGGACGCCGCGATGATCAAGGACAACCACGTCGCCGTCGCGGGATCGGTCGAGGCTGCCGTGGGCCGCGCCGTCGCCGCTGGAGTCGAACGCATCATCGTCGAGGTCGACCGGCTCGACCAGATCGAACCTGCCTTGCAGGCAGGCGCAACCCATTTGCTGCTGGACAATATGGCACCGCCAATGTTGCGCGAAGCAGTGACAATGGTCGGCGGGCGCGTGCCCACTGAGGCATCGGGCGGCGTCCGGTTGGATACCATCCGCGCCATCGCCGAAACCGGCGTGACCTATGTCAGCGTGGGGCGCCTGACCCAGTCGGCGCCCGCCGCCGACATCGGCCTCGATCTGGCGCTCGCCTGATTGGCGACGGATTGCGGCCCGGCTATCGTCGCCAGCAACATGGGGGATTCGTATGCGGCCAACATCGATAATCTGGTTTGAACGCCTGTTCCTGGCCGCGATCGTGGTCGGGCTGGTCAATTCGCTGCTGATCCTGAACGGCTTGGATGTCGCGGCGGCGGGCCAGCCGCTTAGCCCCACCGTGATGATCGGCTCGATCGTGATCGGCAACGTCATCAACCTGGCCCTGTGGTACATGGTCGCGCGGCGGGCGAGCAACGTGGCCCGCTGGATCCTGGTTGTTCTGTTCGCGCTGGGTGCGGCGTCGCTCGCCTTTTCGGTGCTGACGGGAAGCTATCCCGGCGGAATTGAAGGCGCGTTGGGCGCAGTCGCTTGGGCGCTTCAGGTGCTGGCGATCATCTGTCTCTTCCGTTCCGATACGTCGGTCTGGTTCCATGGCGAAGAAGCTGACGATCATGGGGAGATCGCCCGGTGAAGCGTCTTGCGCTGTTCGCTGCGGCAACGTTGATGCCGGGCGTCGCCTCCGCCCAGGCTTATCGCTGCGCCCTTCCTGCGGAGGTGCCCACGCCGCGTGCAGAGGGCCCGACCGCGCGTGAGCCGCGGCGCGTCCTGCCGATCGGCAGCTACACCTTGGCGATCAGCTGGAGCCCGCAATTCTGCAGGGAGGCCAGCGGGCGCGCCTCGTCCCGGATGCAATGCGGCAATGGCAATCGGTTCGGCTTCACGCTCCACGGCCTGTGGCCCGACGGGCGCGGGCGGGAATGGCCGCAATATTGCCGGAGCGCCCCGGTGCTGAGCGAGCAGGTGATCCGCCGCAATCTTTGCGTCACGCCATCCGCGCAATTGCTGCAGCATGAATATGCAAAGCACGGCACCTGCATGGGCATTTCACCCGGCGCCTATTTCAATCAGGCATCGCGTTTGTTCGCCCGGCTTCGCTATCCGGATATGGAGGCGCTGTCGCGCCGCCGCGGGCTCACAGTGGGTCAGTTCAGCCAAGCGTTTGCGCGCGCCAATCCGGGCCTGTCACCGGCGATGTTTCGCGTGACCGCCAATCGCGCAGGTTGGCTGGACGAGGTGTGGCTCTGCCTCGACACGCGCTTCGGTTACCGGAACTGCCCGGCGCATCAGGGCGGCCGCGCGGCGTCGCAACGGCTGCGAATCTGGCGCGGGCGCTGACTGGACCGTTACCTGCCCGTAATTGCAGGAACATGATCGCCCTACGTTCGTAGATCTGTTGATCCACATCAACAGGAGACGAACATGCGCACGCTTTTCGCGACCACCATGCTTATCGCCGCCGCCACGACCATGGCGGGCTGCTCAACACTCAAGGGCGCTGCACTCGGCGGTGCAGGCGGCGCAGGTGTCGCGGCAGCCACCGGCGGCGATGTTGAGAAGGGCGCGGCGGTTGGCGGCGTGGGCGGTGCCGTGGTCGGCACGGTCGTCGACGATTGACCATGAAAGCGGGCCGGTCATCTCGGACCGGCCCGCTCCATCCATCAGTCGCCAGTCAAGATGCGGTCGACCAGCTGCTTGACCGTCGGGACAAAGCCGTTCGAATAAAACGGGTCCTGCTTGAACCGATAGGCAGCGTGACCGGCAAACATCAGGTTTTGATCGACGGGACCGCCATGGGCGATGTCCTGCAACGTCTTCTGAATACAGAAGCTGCGCGGATCGGCCAGCCGCCCGGTCGAATTGGTCTCGGTATCTGCCCATGACGAGAAGGAGCATTGGCTGAGACAGCCCATGCAATCCGCCTGATCCTTGCGAATAACCTGCTTCTCGTCAGGCGTGACGAACACCAGCGTATTGTCCGGCGTCTTCAAGGCATCAGTATAGCCCAGTCCGAACCACTCACGCGCGCGCAGCAGGTCGTTGCGCGTGACCCAGAAATTCTTGCCCTTCACGCCCACGTCGAGCTGAAAAACATGATCGCCCGCTTCCTGTGTCGAAAAGGCGATCTGCCGGTCGGAGCGCGCTTCCAGATTGCGCAGGAACGGATTGCGTACCGCCGACGAATAGAAACCCGTTGGCGAGAACCGGTGCAGCAGCACGTCACCCGGCTCAAGCTCCATCAGCTTGGCCTTCCACTCTTCAGGGATCGGGCTTTCCTGCGTCAGCAACGGGCGTGTGCCGAACTGGAATGCGATTCGGCCAAGTTCCGGATTGTCGATCCAGTCGTTCCAGTCGCGCAGATGCCAGACGCCGCCCGCCATCACGATGGGCACTTCGTCCGAAATCCCGCCCTCACGCATGACGTCACGCAGCGCCTTGACGCGCGGATAAGGATCCTGCGGTGCCAACGGATCCTCAGCGTTGGACAGACCGTTGTGACCGCCCGCCAGCCACGGATCTTCATAGACCACCGCCGCCAGCCATTCCGAAGCCTTGGAATAGGCGCGCTTCCACAGTGCGCGGAATGCGCGGCCCGAGCTGACGATGGGCAGGTAATGCACACCGTATGACGCCGCGATCTCGCTGAGCTTATAGGGCATGCCCGCGCCACAGGTGACACCCGCCACCATGCCGCGCGTGCGCTCCAGAACGCCGTGCAGCACACGCTGCGCACCGCCCATTTCCCAGAGCACATTGATGTTGATCGCGCCCTTGCCGTCCGACATCTCGAACGCGCGGCGGACCTGTTGGACCGCCCCCTCGATCGCATAGGCGATCAATTCTTCATGGCGTTCGCGCCGGGTAAGCGCGTGATATACCTGGGGGATGATGCGCCCTTCGGCGTCATAGCTGTCGGCGTTCACCGCCGAAACGGTGCCGATGCCGCCCGCTGCCGCCCATGCACCTGCGGATGCATGGTTCGTGGCGGCAACTCCCTTGCCCCCCTCGATCAGCGGCCAGACCTCGCGGCCGTTGTAGCGAATGGGTGACAGGCCCTTGAACAATATTTCCTCCGGGTGACGATCGAAAGCGTGGCGCTAGCGACAAATCGCCGCGCATGCGAGTGGAACTTAAACGCTTAGCACGGCAGGAAGCCCCATCGCACCCTCATAAAGCCGGGCATAGGCGTCGATCATTGCCCTGTCATCGAACATCGCGGCGGCCCGAGCGCGATTTGCGGCCCCTATCCTCGCCCGCGATTCCGGATCGGCGATCAGAGCGGCCAGCGCATCGCGCAACGCCAGTTCGTGGCGTTCGGGCGCCAGATAGGGCAGGTTTTCCGGCGCGACCATCGACGGGACCTCCCCCACATGCGGCGCGACGATGGGTAGGCCCGCCGCCATCGCCTCCATCACGACGACCGGCTGCTGCTCGCTCTGCGATGTAAGCATGAAGATATCGAACAGGCCAATGTAGCGATGCGGCGCGGGCAACTGTCCGGGCAGGTGCACGCGGTCAGCCATGAACATCGCCGCCGCCTGCCGCTCGATGGTGGCGCGTTCCGGCCCCTCACCCACGATGACCAGTCGCACGTTGCGGGCAATGCCCCCGACCGCGCGGATCATAAGCGGCAAATCGCGGTTCGAATCGAGCGCGCCGATGGTTCCGACCACCGGCTCCTTTCCCCGCGCGAAGCCCGGGATCGCGCGTGGATCGGGTCGATTGGCATAAGTGGCGGTCGCGATCCCGGTCGAGATGCGATGCACGCGCCCTGCCGGCTGTTTCCATATGTTGAGCGCGATCCGCTCAAGCCCCGGCGACGGCACGACCAGCCCGTGCGCGGCGCTCAGCGCCATGCGGCGGTAGAGGTTTCGCATGCGGTTCAGCCGAACCGCTTCATCCGCGCCGAAACCATCCTCATGATGGACGACCGGCGGCGTTCCCCTTGGAAAGACGCGGGCGGCCATCACCCCGTCGATCGCGCCCCAGCCATAGGTCAGCACCAGATCGAAACGGCGCATATAGCGCGCAATGGCTTCATACCGCGCGGCAGACGGCTTGCCGCTCAGCGGCGGCGGATCCTGTGCGATTTCATAGGCGACGCCCTGGGCGATGGCGCTGCGCGCACCATAGGCACCCTCCACACTGGACACGACGACATGCCGCGCCGCCTGGCCAAAGGCGTTCATGAGCCGAACCGAACGAGCCTGCTTGCCACCCAGGTCGAAACTGTCGTGAAGATGCAGGATATTGACGGTCATCAGATCGTAATGCGTGCCAGCAAGCGGTCGATCGCCGCCAGGCTTTCAGGCTCGTCCAGCGTCGGCGCATGGCCGGTATCCGGCACCGTGACCAATTCGGCGGCGTGCAACCGTTCCACCATCCGCTCAGCAACCTCGGCAGACAGAATGTCGGACCGGTCGCCGCGCACGATCAGGGTCGGCACGCCCTTGAGCGCATCGAACGCGCGCCACATGTCCGGCCCCGCCTCATTTCCCGGTACTCGAAAAGGTTCAGCCACCTTCATGTCATAGTCCAAGACGATGCGCCCGGCGGATGTCAGGCGATGCAGCCGCTTGGCCATGCCCAGCCACTGTTCGACGCCATAGCGCGGATAAACATCGGCATTTGCCTCCGCCATGGCGCGCGCGGCGTGCATCCAGGTCGGATATTGCATCGATTTGCCGACATAGCCGCGAATACGTTCCAGCCCGGCCCGGTCGAGTTCGGGACCAACGTCGTTCAAAATCGCACCCGCCAGCGGCGGACGGCCGGTTGCGGCCAGCAGCATGGTCAGAATGCCGCCCAGCGAAGTGCCGAACGCAACGACCCGGTCGAGCTTCAGTTCGTCCACCAGCCGCTCGACATCCTGAAGATAGGTCAGCGGGACATAGCTCATCGGATCACGCGCATATCCGCTCTCGCCGCGACCGCGCAGTTCGACGGCAATGACCCGCCAGTCGGGTGACAGTCGCGCGGCCAGGTCCTCAAAATCGCGGGCATTGCGGGTCAGTCCGGGAAGGCACAAAATCGGGGGCCGATCTGTGGGGCCGGGATAGTCGCGGTAATGCAGCCGGACGCCATCGCCCGACCACCAATAGCCGTCCGTGAAGCCGGTCGGGTTGCGGGAAGTCGCCATCGCCACCCATATCGCCTTATGGTCGATTTCACGCAAGCGTCAGCCCGCCCCCGTCCCGAACGCGCAATCGAGGCGCTGGGCGATGCCTTTTACGACGAAGTCGCGGGGGCGCGGTTTTCACAAACCATCCTGCGTTGGCGAAATGACAGAGCCGCCGAACAGGTTGGGCTCGATTCAATGGACGATGAGGCCTGGGTCGCGCATTTCGGCCGCTTTGAACCGATTGCCGGCAGCCTGCCCGCGCCGCTGGCCTTGCGCTATCACGGTCATCAGTTCCGCACGTATAATCCTGAAATCGGGGACGGGCGCGGCTTCCTGTTTGCCCAGCTGCGTGACGATGCTGGCAGGCTGATGGACTTGGGGACCAAGGGGTCGGGCCAGACGCCCTATAGCCGGTTCGGCGACGGCCGCCTCACCCTGAAAGGCGCGGTCCGCGAATTGCTGGCGACCGAGATGCTGGAGGCGCTGAACGTCCCCACGTCCCGCACCTTTTCAATCATCGAGACGGGCGAGGCGCTGGAGCGCAACGACGAGCCCTCTCCCACGCGCGGCGCGGTGCTGGTGCGGTTGAGCCATGGTCATATCCGTATCGGCACCTTTCAGCGGCTGGCCTATCTGCGCGATGCGGAGAGCATGGCGACGCTGGTCGAATATTGCCTCAAGCAATTTTATGACGAACCGGCCGGGCCCGACGCCGCCGCCCGGCTGCTGGGCCATGTCGTCTCGCAGACCGCGTTGCTTGCCGCGCGCTACATGGCGGCGGGCTTTGTCCACGGTGTGCTGAATACCGACAATATCAACGTGAGCGGGGAGAGCTTCGACTATGGTCCGTGGCGGTTCGCGCCGACATGGGACCCCGGCTTTACCGCCGCCTATTTCGACCATGCCGGGCTATACGCCTTCGGCCGGCAGGCAGAGGCGATCCACTGGAATTGCATGCAGTTGGCCGTCTCACTTCGAACGATCAGCGAAGCACCGCCGTTGATCGAGGCGCTGGACGGTTTCAGCCACGCCTATCAGGCCGCCGTCACCGATGCCTTGTTCTGGCGGTTGGGCGTGACGCCGCTGGGCGGCGACCGCGACCGGGCGACGATCGAGGCGATCGAGCGTGGCTTGCGAGAGGCGGGCGTCGGGATCGACGCATTCTTTCACCGCAGTTTCGGCGGTGACATCCCGGCGGATTTTGGCAGCGCTTTTGCCGATGCCCGCGCGGCACTGTCGCCCTACGCCTCCCGCAAGTCGCGCAGTGACTCCTATTGGGAAGGGCCGCCCGCTTCGATGCTGATCGACGAGGTCGAAACCCTGTGGAGCGCCATCGATCAGCGAGACGACTGGACGCCGCTGATGGAAAAACTGTCCCACATCCGCATGATGGGCCAAGCGCTCGCCTGACCCGGCGGCTGGCGTTTGCGACGCAGTTGTTGCACAACGCGATCATTCACGGTGGACGGCCAACAGGAAAGTGACCCCTTGTCCGCGCAAGAGTTGATTTCGACCGAACCCGCGACCGGTGCCATTTTGTGGCGGGGCGTTGCCGGAGATGCCGACCGTGAGGTTGCCGCCGCGCGTGCGGGGTGGAGCCAATGGGCGGCGCGTCCGCTGGCGGTTCGCATTGAAACATTGCGCCGGTTCGCCAATGTCGTCCGTGCCCGGCATGAGGCATTTTCCGATCTGATCGCGCGCGAAACGGGCAAGCCGCTTTGGGAAGCCCGGACCGAGGTCGATACCGTGATCGCCAAGGTCGATATCTCGATCACGGCCTTTTCGGATCGCACAGGGCAGCGGCGGCTTGAGGCCCAGATGGGCAGCCGACTGGCGCTTCGTCATAAGCCGCATGGCGTGCTGGCGGTGCTGGGGCCGTATAACTTCCCGGCGCACCTACCCAACGGGCATATCGTCCCCGCGCTGATCGCCGGCAACGCGGTTGTGTTCAAGCCCTCCGAAAAGACGCCGGCAGTCGGCGAGTTTCTGGTCGAATGCTACCGCGCGGCGGGGGTGCCGGAAGGTTGCGTGCGGCTGTTGCTGGGCGGGCCGGATGCCGGGCGCGCGCTGGCTAGCCATCCGGGGATCGACGGCCTGCTGTTCACCGGATCGGCGCGTACGGGGCTGGCGCTGAACCGCGCCTTTGCCGAAACGCCGGAAAAAATCCTTGCGCTCGAAATGGGCGGCAACAACCCGATTGTCGTGTGGAGCACGCCGGATATTTATTCGGCGGCGATTCTGGTCATCCAATCGGCCTTCACCAGCGCGGGTCAGCGTTGCACCGCCGCGCGGCGGCTGATCGTCGAAGACAAGCTGTACGATCCGCTGATCGAGCAGATCACGAAGCTGGCCGACCGGCTGATCGTCGGCGAACCGCATGCCGACCCGGCCCCCTTCATGGGGCCGGTGATCGACAACGACACCGCCGACATGCTGACCGAAAACTTCCTGTCGCTGACGTCGCAGGGCGGGCGGCCAATCCGGTACATGACCCGGCCGGTGGATGGTCGCCCCTTCCTGTCGCCGGGGATCGTGGACATGACGGATGCACGCGAGCGGCCCGATGTCGAGCTGTTCGGGCCATTGCTCCAGGTCATTCGCACCGACAGCTTTGAAGCGGCCATCGCAGAGGCCAATGCCACGCGCTATGGCCTGTCGGCCAGCCTGGTGTCGCAAGACCCGCGCCTTTACGACCAGTTCTGGGCCGGGATTCGTGCGGGCATCGTCAACTGGAACAAGCCGACCAACGGCGCCAGTTCATCCGCGCCGTTCGGCGGCGTGGGCTGGTCAGGCAACCATCGGCCAAGCGCCTATTATGCCGCCGACTATTGCGCTTTTCCGGTCGTATCCAGCGAAGCCGAACAGGCGCGCGCATCCATCGGCGTCGGCCTGAGCGACGGGTGAACATAGCTGGGCTAAGCGCGCCCCAAGCATCCTTCGGTTGCCGCCTCGCACGCCCGGTCCCATGTCGGGCCCATGGCAAGTCTTCTCGATCCCGATGCGCGCGGCCGCGTCATCCTCGTGGGTGCCGGGCCGGGTGATCCCGACCTGTTGACGGTCCGCGCCGTGGAGGCGCTTCGCGCGGCCGATGTTCTGGTGCACGACGGTCTGATCGACCCGCGCGTGCTGGAACTGGCCCCGGCGTCGGCGCATCGCATTTCCGTCGCCAAGCGCCGCTCGCGCCACACCGTGCCTCAGGACGGTATCAACGCGCTGATCATCGCCCATGTGCGCGCGGGGTCGGTCGTCGTGCGGCTGAAGGGCGGCGACCCGTTCATCTTCGGGCGCGGCGGTGAGGAGGTTGAAGCGGTGCGCGCCGCCGGTCTGCGCGTCGATGTCGTTCCCGGCGTATCGGCAGCGCTTGGTTGCGCCGCCGAAGCGATGCTGCCGCTGACCCACCGCGACCATGCCAGCGCGGTCAGCTTTGTTGCGGGCCAGTGCAAGGGGCTGTCCGAACAGGATTGGTCCGGCTTGGCTGGCGTCGGGCGTACGCTGGTCATCTATATGGGCGTGGCCACCGCCCCTGCCATCGCCGAAAAGCTGATGGCAGACGGTGTCGCCCCCGACATGCCGGTGGCGGTGCTGGAGAAAGGCACCCTGCCCGGCCACCGCGCGATCCGCACGCTGCTGGCCGATCTGGGCGCCATGGTCGATCGAGAGGGCGTCGAAAGTCCCGCAATCATTGTCGTTGGCGACGTGGTCGAACTGTCCGACGCCGAAGACAAGCTGGGCCGCTGGGCCGATGTTGCAGCAACCCTGGCGCAAGGAGCCGGTGCATGAAGATTTTGACGGGCAACGATCTGGTGACCGGCGACGTCGTCTGGTGGACGGGCAGCGACTGGTCACGCCACGTCGAGGACTCGGTCGATGTCGATGAGGATGGCGAACGGATCGCGCGCGAGGAGGAAGGCGCGCGGCGGGTTAACGTCCCCTATGTGATCGACGCGACGGATACCGCGGACGGCCCGCGCCCCGCGCATATCAAGGACCGCATTCGCGCACTCGGACCTACGGTGCGTCCCGACCTGACGCTCAAGCCCGCCGATCCGGCGGCCGGAAACTGGGTTATCTGAAATGTATCGCTATGACACTTACGACCAGGCGATCGTCGATGCTCGCGTCGACGAATTTCGCGATCAGGTGGAACGCCGCTTGTCGGGCGCGCTGAGCGAGGATCAGTTCAAGCCGCTGCGGCTGATGAACGGCCTGTATCTTCAGCTGCACGCCTATATGCTGCGCGTTGCCATCCCCTATGGCACGCTCAATTCGCGTCAGCTGCGCGTGCTGGCCGACATCGCCCGGCGGTACGATCGCGGCTATGGCCATTTCACGACGCGCCAGAACCTTCAGTATAACTGGATCCAGCTGAAGGACGCGCCGGAAATCCTGGCCGAGCTGGCCAAGGTCGAGATGCATGCCATTCAGACCAGCGGGAATTGCATCCGCAATATCAGCTCCGACCAATATGCCGGCGCCGCCGCGGACGAAGTGACCGATCCACGCCCTTGGGCCGAGCTACTGCGTCAGTGGTCGACCTTCCATCCCGAATTCACCTACCTGCCCCGCAAGTTCAAGATCGCGGTGATCGCCGCGGCTGAGGATCGCGCGGCGATGCGGCTGCACGACATCGGGATCGAGATCGTGTCGCGCGACGGTGAACTGGGCGCGCGCATCTTTGCCGGTGGCGGCATGGGCCGCACGCCGATGATCGCGCATGAAGTCGCCGAATTCGTTCCGATCGAGGACCTGCTCAGCTATCTGGAAGCATGTCTGCGCGTCTATAATCGCTATGGCCGCCGCGATAATATCTACAAGGCGCGCATCAAGATCCTGCTGCACGAAATCGGCGCGGACGAATATCGTCGTCAGGTCGAGGAAGAATTTGCGGCAATAAAGGCGCTGGGCATCGATCCGCCCAAGGCTGAGTTCGACCGCATCGCCGCCTTTTTCGCATCGCCGGCGTTCGACACGGGGCTTTCCGATGAACTCGACCGCAGCGATCCCGACTTTGCGCTGTGGGTCGACCAGAATGTCGTCGCGCACAAGCAGCCCGGCTATGCCATCGCCACCATCAGCCTGAAGCCGGCGGGCGGCATTCCGGGCGACGCGACCGCCGAGCAGATGGAAGTCGTGGCGGATCTGGCCGAACGTTACAGCTTTGACGAGCTGCGCGTGACCCATGCCCAGAACCTGGTTCTGCCGCATGTGCGCAAACGCGACCTTTATACCGTGTGGCAGGCCCTGAACGAAGCCGGTCTGGCTGAGGCCAATCTGGACCTGATCGGCGACATCATCGCCTGCCCCGGTCTCGATTATTGCAGCCTGGCCAATGCCCGCTCGATCCCGCTGGCACAAAAGATCAGCCAGCGCTTTGCCGACCCGGCGCGGCAGCGCGATCTGGGCGAATTGAAGCTCAAGATTTCGGGCTGCATCAATGCCTGTGGGCACCACCATGCGGGCCATATCGGCATTCTGGGCGTCGACCGAAAAGGCGTCGAGAATTACCAGCTGCTGCTGGGTGGATCGGGCGCGGAGGATGTCAGCTTGGGCCGCATCACCGGCCCCGGATTTGACGAGGACGGCGTAGTCGACGCGATCGAACGCGTGACCGACCTCTATGTCGCCCGCCGCGAACCCAACGAACGCTTTGTCGATACCTATCGTCGGCTGGGCATGGAACCGTTCAAGGAGGCCATTTATGGTTGAGAACAACCTGCGCTTCCGCGACGACGCGGCGCATGACGAACCGGCAGTGACGCTGGATTCCTTCTTAGGTCAGTCGAACGCGACCGCCGTGCGGATCGAGGCGGGGGAAGATGCGCGCGCGCTGTTGCCGCATATCGAGCGCCTTGCGTTGGTCGAGGTCAGCTTCCCTACCTTTCGCGACGGGCGCGGCTATTCCGCGGCCAGCGTGCTGCGAGAGGCGGGCTATACCGGGGAACTGCGCGCGCATGGCGATGTGCTGATCGATCAGATTCCGCTGATGCGCCGCTGCGGCTTCGACAGCTTTGCGCCCAATGCGCCGGTCGACGAAGTGGCGCTGGAACGGGCGCTGGCACGATATGACCATGTTTATCAGGCGAAGGCCGATGGCCGGACGCCAGTATGGAGACTGCGCCATGGCTGATGCCGCCCTGCGCCGGATCGACCGGATCGACACCGCACCGCGTTTTACCGCGGCTGACGCGCACCGCCTGAACAACCTGTTCCGGGGTCGTGAGACAAGCGAAATGCTGCGCGTCGTCCTGGGCGAACGGATGCTGGGCGACGTCGCCGTCGTTTCGTCCTTTGGCGCCGAATCCGCCGTGCTGCTGCACCTGGTGGCGCAGGCCGATCCCTCGACGCCGGTATTGTTCTTGGAAACAGGCAAGCATTTCCCGGAAACGCTTGCCTATCGCGACGAACTGGTCGAGCGCCTCGGCCTGACCGACCTGCGTAATCTGACGCCTGACGAAACCGTGCTCCAGGCGCGCGACGAAACCGGGCTGCGTTGGTCCTATGATCCCGATGGGTGCTGCGAAATCCGTAAGGTCGCGCCGCTGGAACGTGCAATGACAGGGTTTGACGCGACGATTACCGGCCGCAAGGCGTTTCAGGCGGCGACGCGTGCCAACCTGCCCCGGTTCGAGCTGGACGGTGACCGGATCAAGATGAACCCGCTCATCACTTGGAGCCGCGAGGATCTTGAGGGCTATTTCGCCCGCCATGACCTCCCCGCCCATCCGCTGGTGGCACAGGGTTATCCCTCGATCGGCTGCGCGCCCTGCACCAGCAAGGTTGCGCCCGGCGAAGACCCGCGTTCGGGCCGCTGGAAGGGTTGGGACAAGACCGAGTGCGGCATCCACATCGGTCCCCAGGATGGCGACCCCGAACAGCCGAGCTTCTGACCAAGGCGTGGCGCCGGACAAAACCGGCGCCGCCGCCACTTACTCCAGCGGTCCTGAATATTGCGGACCGGCATAGTCGCTGAAGCGCGTGATTTCCGGCTCGAACTTGAGCGTTACCTTGCCCGTGGCGCCGTGGCGCTGCTTGGCGATGATCAATTCGGCCAGACCGAACACACGTTCCATGTCCATGTGCCATTTCTGGTGGTCTTCGAACACTTTGGGGTCGTCACCTTCGACGGGGCGCTTCGGTTCCTTTGCGGCGACGTAATAGTCTTCGCGATACACGAACCAGACCATATCGGCGTCCTGCTCGATCGAGCCCGATTCACGAAGGTCCGACAGTTGCGGCCGCTTGTCCTCACGGCTTTCCACGGCGCGGCTGAGCTGGGACAGTGCCATCACCGCCACGTCAAGATCCTTGGCCAGTGTCTTCAGGCCACGGCTGATTTCCGAGATTTCCTGCACACGATTGTCGCTGGCGCGGCTGCCCGACCCTTGCAGCAGTTGGAGATAGTCGACGACCACGAATTTCAGGTCGTCGCCCAGCGTACGCTTCAGCCGTCGGACGCGGGTATGCAGCGCGCTGATCGACAGGCCGGCGGTATCGTCGATGAACAAGGGAAGGTTTTGAAGATCGGTCGCAGCATCGGCCAGTTGCCGGAACTCCTGCTTGCTGATCCGGCCCATACGTAGCGCTTCCGAACTGATGCGCGATTGTTCGGCGAGGATACGGGTTGCTAGCTGATCGGCGGACATTTCCAGGCTGAAAAACGCAACCTTTCCCCCCACGCTTTCCTTGGGGGTCAGGCCCAGCGCCATGTCGTCCAGCCAGCGCCGCGCCGAATTGAATGCGATGTTGGTGGCGAGCGACGTTTTGCCCATGCCTGGACGTCCGGCAAGGATGATCAGGTCGGAATGGTGGAGACCGCCGATCCGCTGATTGATACTTTCAAAGCCGGTCGTCGTCCCCGACAGGCCGCCGCCCGCATTGAGCGCCTTTGCCGCCATGTCGACTGCGGCCGCCGTCGCCTGTGCAAAGGTCTTGACCGCCTTGGACGTGCTGGCGCCCGCGGCGACGGCGAACAGCGCTTCTTCAGCGGCTTCGATCTGGGCGGACGGATCGATCGTTTCCGACGTGTCCATCGCGCGATCGACCAGTTCCCGCCCGACTTCGATCAGGGTGCGCAGCTTGGCGAGGTCGAAAATCTGCTTGGCGAATTGCCGCGCGCCGATAAGCCCCGCACCTGATCCGGTCAGCTGCGCAAGATAGGCAGGGCCGCCCAGCGCCGCCATGCCCGTATCACCCTCGAACAAGGGTTTAAGGGTCAGTGGGTTGGCGAGAAGGTCGTCGCCGCGCAGCTTGGCGACCGCGCCAAAAATACGGCCATGGACCGGCTCATGAAAATGCTCGGGCTTGAGCATGTCGATGATGTCGTCAGCAAGCCGGTTGTCGATCATCATAGCGCCAAGCAGCGCTGCCTCTGCCTCGACATTCTGGGGCAGTCGAATGGGTTCGCCGGGTGCGGGATGAATCGGTTGGGTAGCCATCCACGCCTAATCCGGCATGACGATGGCCGACGCAACCCAGACGCCCCCTTAAAGCTGTGGGCGAATCATGATCACAGGGTGACGAAACAAAAATGGCAGCCACAAGGGCTGCCATTTCCGAACCAGAACTGGTTTTAAAGTCTTAGTTGCTGTCGGCGTCGTCGCCGCCTTCGTCCGCAACAACGACGATGCCGCCGATCACAGCCGCTGCCGCGAGGACACCGATGATGGCGCCGCCGGCAACTGCCTTGTTCTCACCCTTTGCGTTGGTCGCAGCGCGAACCTTGGCAACCGACAGCGACGAAGCCGGGTTCGCCAGAACGGGGGTTGCAACGAGGGTCGAAGCGATCGTCGCAGCAAGCAGCTTGGTCATACGCATGGGTCGGTTTGCTCCAATAGGCCTTATTTCGAGATTTTCCCTTGCCATCGCGTGTCCACCCGGTCAAGCGCAAAGCAACAACGATCAAGCAACAACTCTTGCCCGATTAACTTGTGGTTTACTTCGTTTAACTGGCCATTATCGTATACGGCCGGTTCTGGCGGACGCATTAGCCAAGTCCCGGCAGCCTCTTATCTTTGAACCTCGGCACGCCGTGTCCCCTTGCCCGGCGCGCTGTGTGCCCGCATAGCTCCGCCGCGAACGATACGGGAAACGAAAACATGGCAGGTGGTTTGATCGCGTTGCTCGACGATGTTGCCGCTATTGCCAAGCTGGCCGCTGCATCCATTGATGATGTCGGTGCCGCAGCGGGCAAGGCGGGAGCCAAGGCCGCCGGCGTGGTGATCGACGATGCCGCCGTGACGCCCGGTTATGTGACCGGCTTGGCACCTTCTCGCGAGTTGCCGATCATCATGAAGATCGGCGTCGGCTCTCTGCGGAACAAGCTTTTGATCCTTTTGCCGGCAGCACTGCTCCTGTCGGCGCTTGCGCCGTGGGCGATTACCCCGATCCTGATGCTCGGCGGCGCCTATTTATGCTTCGAAGGCGCTGAGAAGCTGATCGAGAAGATGCGTGGCGAAAGCCATGGTGAGGAAGTTGTCGAAATAAGTGACCCGGCTGAACTCGAAGCGCGGCAGGTGTCGGGTGCGATCCGCACGGATTTGATCCTGTCAGCTGAAATCATGGCGATCGCGCTCGCTGAATTACCCCAGCAAAGCCTGTTGATGCAGGCGGTCGTACTCGCTGTCGTCGGTATTGCGATCACCCTGGCCGTTTACGGCGCCGTTGCGCTGATCGTGAAGATGGATGACATCGGCCTGCACCTCGTCAAAAGCGGACAGAGCGCCAGCCTCGGCCGTGGGCTGCTCGTCGCCATGCCCGTTTTGCTGAGAGCCCTTGCGGCGATCGGCACGGCCGCGATGCTGTGGGTCGGAGGCGGCATCATCGTTCATGGCCTGGCGAGCTTTGGGTTCGATATGCCGGAACATGTTATCCATGGCGCTGCGCTCGCGGTTGGCGGCGGGAACGGGGTTATCGAGTGGCTGGTGACGGCAATCGGTTCGGGGATTGTCGGGATCGTCGTCGGCATGATCGTGGTCGGGGCGCTGCATCTGATACCGCGAAAGGGTCATTAGGCGCTAAACCGGACGCATCCGCACCGGGTTCAGGATTGCCATCGGGGCGGGCTTGAGTGGCTGAGCCGCAGGTTCCGGCACACGCTGTGCTCGTAGTGCCGCAGCGGCGCCGATCAGTTCGCCGTGCTCCACTCGTTCGAAACGGCGCGGCATTTCGGACAACAGGCGCGCATATTTCCCGCGGCCCACAAACGCCGAAACGACGTCCGGCTGCATGGCCAATGGCTGCATCGCCATCGCAAGGCCGCCGGTTGCGATGACGCCATCCCACGCCCCATAGGCCAGCACCAGATTGCCCATGTGCGACCAAAATGCCTGTGCCAGCAATTCGCAGGCCCGTGCGGCGATTGGATCGCTCGCCTGCGCCGCAGTGATGGCTTCCGGTTCCATATAGCGCGGCCGTGTGCCCTGTACGACGACAAGGTGCTGGTAAATGGCCAGCAAGCCGGGTGCTGAAATCAACAACTCCGCCGGTACGGCCGATGCACCGGGAAAGAGCGCCGCTACCAGCGCGGCCAGCTCGCCTGTTGGGGCAGCAAAAGCGACGTGACCCGCTTCCGTCGCAATCACACAGGTGCGATCCGCGTCACGCCTCAGCACTGACACACCCAAGCCGGACGTTATACCAGCGATGCACCATGTGCCGCTGGACTGCCGCGCTCCGTCGCGCTCGGACAGCGCCCAGGCCTCTGCCTCGAAATCGTTGAGCAAAAGGGGCGGATGCCCCAGCATCGCTTGCAGTCCCGAGCGCGACACAAACCAGCGTGTATGCGTAACGGAGATCGTGTCACCGCGAATAAGTCCGGCCACGGCAATTGCGGTGCGAATGGTCCGCCCCTGAAGCCCCTGTTCGCGTAGATAATTGGCCAGAGCGCCTGAAATGCCGGTCGCCGACCCGGCGCCTTGAAAATAAATGGTTCGGGGATCAATGCACCCCGCCTCATCGGTCCGCGCAAAGCGCAGCCCCTTTCGACCAACATGCCCGATGATCGCGACCGAATCACCCTGCGCCATGAACGCCATATCCGCCCCTATCCCGCTGTTTTTCGGGATCTATGGGGCGTGATTCGTTAACGTCCGATTGGCGTGTACGGGTTAAAGGCCCAGGTCTGCAGGTCCGAACGCGTTGGGCAACAACTCGCTCAACCGGTGGCGCTCGATCGCGTCGCCTTGAGCACCCGCGCACAGCACGATCAAGTCGCGCCGGCCGATGCCGGCAGCCTCGTTCAGTACCTGCCGGCAGCGACCGCAGGGTCGAACCGGATCGGACCCTGCCGGTCGGCCGTCGACCTGCATCCCACCAATGACGGCAACGGCGATCACGTCGGCAAGCCGCCCCTCGGAACTCGCCTTCGCGATTGCCACCGTTTCGGCACATAGCGACAGGCCGTAGCTGGCGTTCTCGAAATTGGCGCCCGTTACGACCGCGCCATCGTTCAGCAGAACGGCAGCCCCCACTGAAAAGCGCGAATAAGGCGCATGAGCCTTCAACGCCGCGTCACGCGCGGCGGCGATCAGGCTTCGCTCATCAATCTCTGTCACTGCGCCACCACGTTCCATCCTACTGGTCCCTCAAAGCCATCCACGCGCCGCGCGTCGTTCGCCTGCCACATACGCCAGGGCCGCGACAGATATTCGGGCGCCATAAAATTGCCGGTCGCCCACAAATTTCGGTCGATGCCGGCGCTCAGGCGATATTCCTCCTCGAACGCGGGACGGATCCTTAGAAGCACATGTCCACCCGTGTGCCGCTCGACACGCTCCAGGAACGTAGAGACTTCGCGGATGACTACGTCGCGTGACGGGCGATCTGAACAGTTCGCCGAAAACTCGAACGAAACGACCGCTGGCAACGCGTCGTCCGCGCGCGGTACGACGGCGTTGAAATGATCCGCCTGGTCAGCCGCAAGGCGGCAAAGGGAAAAGGCATGAATGGCCCCACGGCGAATCCCGCTACCCGCCAGCGCGCTCCAATATTGCTCGAACGCCGGATCGCGCCCGCGGTCTCCGCTGGTCGCGAGCAGATAGGCAAAGCTCACGTCACGCGCCTTCGCCATTCCCCAGTCCACGGCGCCGCTGGCTGCGCTGATATCGACCCCCTGCATCAGGTATTCGCGGCGGTCGGGCCGCCAATGTTGTGCGTACAACCATGTCCCCGAAAAGAGCACGGCAACAACCACCATGGCGCCGACCCAGCGCCCCAGTCCCCACATTCGACGTCCCTTTAACCCTTGATGTGCAAAACGCAGACCAGCGTGAACAGCCGCCGCGCCGTATCGAAATCTATCTCGATCTTGCCGTCCAGCCGCTCCTTCAGCAGCTCGGCCGCTTCATTGTGGATGCCGCGTCGCGCCATATCGACGGTTTCGATCTGCTGCGCGGTGGCGTTCCGAATGGCCTGGTAATAGCTGTCGCAAATCGCAAAGTAATCGCGGATCGGTCGACGGAACCGACCCAGCGCCAAGACCAGTGTCTCGAGCGCGGAGCCATCCTGCCGCGCGATCGCCAGCACCAGACGCCCCTCCTCCACGCTCAGCGACAGACGATATGGTCCGGCATAGCCATCGGCCTGATCACGTAGCGGGCGGAAATAATTACCCTCCAGCAGATCGAAGATTGCGATCCGACGCTCCTGCTCGATATCGGCCGACCGCCATAATATCGTGCGCTCGTCCAGCGTGACGTCCATGATGCGGGGGTCGGCCATGATCCGCACCCGATTGCCGCGTTCGCGCGCGAAGATCAACGCCGCTTGCTGATGCAGGCAGGCATTGCCACCGGCCCGCAGTTGAGCTATGCGCGCGCCTCCATCGAGACATCGCTGGAATGCGGGAGGCGGCTCATCCGGGTCGTCGCTCGAACCGCTTAACTTGACCCGGCGCGGCGGCAATCCCGGCGTCCCGGCAACAGAGTGAGTATTATGGCAAAGAAAATCACCGGCTATATCAAGCTGCAGGTGCCGGCCGGCAAGGCCAACCCCAGCCCCCCGATCGGCCCCGCGCTGGGTCAGCGCGGCGTCAACATCATGGAATTCTGCAAGGCGTTCAACGCGTCGACCGGCGACCAGGAAGTCGGCACGCCGCTGCCGACGATCATCACCGTTTATGCCGACCGCAGCTTCTCGTTCGAGACCAAGACGCCGCCCGCGACTTATCTGATCAAGAAGGCTGCGAACCTGAAGTCGGGTTCGAAGGAGCCGGGCAAGGTTTCGGCCGGTAAGATCAAGCGTTCGCAGCTGTCGGAAATCGCGACGGCGAAGATGAAGGATCTGAACGCGAACGACATCGACGCCGCGACCAAGATCATCGAAGGTTCGGCCCGCGCGATGGGCCTCGAAGTGGTGGAGGGCTGATTCCATGGCCAAACTGACCAAGAAGGCCAAGGCGCTGGCCACCGCCGTCGACCGTGAAAAGCTGCACGGCATCGACGAAGCGATCTCGCTCGCCAAGACCAACGCGACCGCCAAGTTCGACGAGACGATCGAAGTCGCACTGAACCTGGGCGTTGACCCCCGCCACGCCGACCAGATGGTTCGCGGCGTCGTCACCCTGCCCAAGGGCACCGGCAAGACCGTGCGCGTCGGCGTGTTCGCCAAGGGCGCCAAGGCTGACGAAGCTCGTGAAGCGGGTGCCGATGTCGTCGGCGCCGAAGACCTGATGGAAACCATTCAGGGCGGCAAGATCGACTTCGACCGCTGCATCGCGACCCCGGACATGATGGGCGTCGTCGGTCGCCTGGGTAAGATCCTGGGCCCCAAGGGCATGATGCCGAACCCCAAGCTGGGCACGGTCACCATGAACGTCGCTGAAGCCGTCAAGGCGGCCAAGGGCGGTCAGGTCGAGTACCGCGTCGAAAAGGCGGGCATCATCCATTCGGGCATCGGCAAGGCGTCGTTCCCGGCCGAAGACCTGCGCGCCAATTTCGACGCGCTGGTGGACGCCGTAGTCAAGGCCAAGCCGTCGGGTGCCAAGGGCAAGTATCTGCGCAAGATCGCCGTCAGCTCTTCGATGGGTGCAGGCATCAAGGTCGACGTGTCCGAGGTTTCGGGCGCCTGATTTCACGATCTTGACCGACAGATTTGGGCCGGGAGGGCGACCTCCCGGCCATTTTCGTTTGCGCGGGCATGATTCAAAGACCACACCCCAGATCTTCATCGGCGGGCAGCGCATTGGCGGCCAGGACGATCTGCGCCGTCATCTAAGCCTGTCGGTTCGTGATCCGAAGGCGACGACCTATCGCCCGGTCATCGCGCTTTTCGCCAAGGCGCTGGCGATGACGATCGCCATCGGCTGGGCCGCGGAAGGGATGATCGCGCCGGTCACGGTGGCAGAGCGTTTCATCGCCGCGTCGATGTGCCTGCTGGCGCTTCAGAAGCTGCGCGATGTCGACGGCTTTGGGACGATGTTCCTTGGCTATGATCTGCTGGCGATGCGCTGGGTGCGCTATGGCTGGATTTATCTCTGGGCAGAGGGGCCGGCCGGGGTGCTGATGCTGGCAGGTGCGCTGACCTGGATCGCTGCGTCAGTCGCACTGGTCATTGGCGGGATCGAAGCCGTGAGCGTGTCCAAGGCTGTTTATCGCGATCGCCGTGAATTGAAGTGCGCCTGCATCGGCGGCGACAGCAATGCGCCGCTAGGCTTCGTGTCGCTTACCGAAATGTGATGATGGTCGCGATGACAGCCTGGATGCTGGTTCGCTGATCGCCGGCGAACCGGAACGGCTTCCATGCGTTCGGTAGCGGAAAGGAGCTTTTCCATGACCGATCGTAACCGCGACGAAAATCCCGACAGCGTGCCACAGGACCGCCCGTCCGACATCGAACGCGCCGTCAACGAGGGGCGCGGCGGCCCCGGCATCGAAAATGTCGAGGACGACCGCACGCCGACCGAACCCACCGTTTCCCCCGACACCGCCGGAGGATCGGGCGGTGCCGTCCGCAATCAGGACGACACCGCACAGTAACCGCGAGGGCGGCGGGGTCAGGCGTCGAGCGCTTTTTTCAACAGCTCGTTGACGACGCCCGGATTGGCCTTGCCGCCCATCGCCTTCATGGTCTGTCCGACGAAGAAGCCGAACAGCTTGTCCTTGCCGCCGCGATAATCGGCGACCTTGTCGGCATTCGCCGCCATCACCTTGGCGATCTCCGCTTCGATCGCGCCGGTGTCGCTGGTTTGGCGAAGACCGCGTTCCTCAACAATCGTCTCCGCATTCTGGCCGGTTTCGAGCATGATCTCGAACACCTGCTTGCCAAGCGTGTTCGAAATGGTGCCGTCGGCGATCAGCCGCAACAGTTCGGCTCCCTGTGCCGGACTGACGGGCGAATCCTCGATGCTCTTGCCAATACGGTTCAGCGCACCGAACAGGTCGGAAATCAGCCAGTTCGACGCGGCCTTGGCCGTCACCGTCTCGCCGCCTGCCTTCATCAGCGCCTCGAACCAGCGCGCCGTCTCCGCCTCGGCGGTCAGAACAGCCGCGTTATAGGGCGACAGGCCAAGTTCACCGACATAGCGCGCTCGCTTGGCGTCGGGCAGTTCGGGCAGGCTGGCACGGCATTCGTCAAGGAACGCGTCGTCCAGCTCCAGCGGGAGCAGGTCCGGATCGGGGAAATAGCGATAATCGTGCGCGTCTTCCTTTGACCGCATCGACCGCGTTTCGCCCTTGTCGGGGTCGAAAAGGCGGGTTTCCTGCACGACGCGGCCACCGGCCTCCAGCGCATCGACCTGGCGCTGCGCCTCATATTCGATCGTCGCCATGACGAAGCGCACCGAATTGACGTTCTTGGTCTCAGTGCGGGTACCAAACGGCTCGCCGGGACGACGCACGCTGACATTCACGTCAGCGCGCATCGAGCCTTCTTCCATATTGCCGTCGCATGACCCGACATAGCGCAGGATGGTGCGAAGCTTGCGGACATAGGCGCCCGCTTCCGCCGGCGAGCGCATATCGGGCTTCGACACGATCTCCATCAGCGCCACGCCGGAGCGATTGAGATCGACATAAGAGCGCGTCGGATGCTGATCGTGCATTAGCTTGCCCGCATCCTGTTCGACATGGATGCGCTCGACTCCGATCGACTTGGTGCCGGCATCGGGGTTCTTTTCATCCAGCGCAATCTCGATCCGCCCCTCACCCACCAGCGGGTGGTAAAGCTGGCTGATCTGATAGCCCTGCGGAAGATCGGCGTAGAAGTAGTTCTTGCGGTCGAAGCGCGACCATTTGTTGACCTGAGCCTCGATCGCCATGCCGGTGCGGACAGCCTGGCGGATGCACTCGCGATTGGGCACAGGCAACATGCCCGGCATCGCGGCATCGACGAGGCTGACCTGCGTGTTCGGCTCTGCGCCGAATGCGGTGGCTGCCCCGGAGAACAGCTTGGCGTTGGACGTGACCTGGGCGTGGACCTCAAGCCCAATGACGACTTCCCAGTCGCCGGTTGCGCCGTGAATGCGGTATTCGCTCATCTTACCACCACTTGTCCGCGCGCGCGACAAAGCCCGCGCGCTGTTCGATCGCAAGACCCGCGTTCAGCACGCCCTGTTCATCCAAAGGCTTGCCGATCACCTGAAGGCCGAGCGGCAATCCCTGTGCATCCACGCCGCCCGGCACGCTCATCGCGGGCAGGCCGGCGAGCGATGCGGGAACGGTGAAGACGTCGTTCAGATACATGGCGATCGGGTCCGCCTGCTTTTCACCCAGCGCGAACGCAGCCGACGGTGCGGTCGGCGTCAGCAGCACGTCGCACTGTTCCCACGCGCGTTCGAAATCCTGCGCGATCAACGCGCGAACCTTTTGCGCCTGGGTATAATAAGCGTCGTAATAACCCGCCGACAGCACATAGGTGCCGATCAGGATGCGGCGCTTCACCTCATCCCCGAACCCCGCAGCACGGGTAGCGGCGTACATGTCCTGAAGGTTCGCGCCTTCCGGCAACTCACGCTGACCGAACCGCACGCCGTCATAGCGCGCCAGATTCGACGAAGCCTCTGCCGGGGCCACGATGTAATAAGCGGGCAGCGCATATTTGGTGTGGGGCAGCGAGACCTCGACAATCTCGGCCCCGGCATCGCGCATCCATTCGATGCCCTGCTGCCACAGCGCCTCGATCTCGGCGGGCATGCCGTCGACGCGATACTCCTTGGGAATACCGACGCGCTTGCCTTTCATGTCGGGCGACAGCCCCGCTTCCCACTGCGGCACCGGCAGGTCGAGCGAGGTCGAATCCTTGGGATCGAAGCCCGACATGGCCTCCAGCATGATCGCACAGTCGCGCACGTCGCGCGCCATCGGCCCCGCCTGATCCAGCGAGGAGGCAAAGGCGACGACGCCCCAGCGCGAGCAGCGGCCATAGGTCGGCTTGATGCCCGAAATGCCGACGAACGCGGCAGGCTGTCGGATCGAGCCGCCGGTGTCGGTGCCGGTTGCCGCCGGGCACAGCCGCGCGGCGATGGCCGATGCGCTGCCGCCCGACGAGCCGCCCGGCGTCAGCGCGGCATTGCCGCCGTCGTTGCGCCGCCACGGACTGATCACATTGCCGAACGCACTCGTCTCGTTCGACGAACCCATGGCGAACTGATCGAGGTTCAGCTTGCCCAGCATCCCCGCACCCGCATCCCACAGCTTTTGCGAGACGGTCGATTCATAGGTGGGCGTGAACCCTTCCAGAATGTGGCTGGCGGCGGTGGTCTGGACGCCCTTGGTGGCGAACAGGTCCTTCATGCCGATCGGCACGCCGGCCAGCGGCTTGAGCGCATCGCCCGCCGCCTTTGCCGCGTCGGCGGCGTCGGCGGCGGCCAGTGCATAGTCGGGCGTATCGACGATAAACGCGTTCAGCGCCTTCGCACCGGCGACGGCGGCGTTGAAAGCGCTAGCCACTTCGCTGGCGGAAAAATCGCCGCCACGAAACCCGTCGCGAAGGGCCGCGACGCCAAGGTCGGTCAGTTCGGTCATTATTCGATCACCTTGGGCACGGCGAAGAAACCATGTTCGGCTTGTGGCGCATTCGCCAGTACGGCATCGCGGACATTGCCGTCGGTGACGACATCGTCGCGCAGGCGCAGCGTGTTGGGAATGACCGCGGTCATCGGCGCGACGGAGGAGGTATCGACCTCCCCCAGTTGCTCGATCCAACCCAGGATGTTGCCCAGTTCGGGCGCGAGGCGGCTAGCCTCCTCCTCGGTGATCGCGATGCGGGCTAGGCCGGCGATGCGTTTGACGGTTGCAGGTTCGACAGACATATCGCGCGGCTAGCACCGGGTTTGGGCCGCTTCAAGCGCGCCCTTTATCGAACCGGCGGTTGCAGCATTTGCAAAGGCGGTGCATCGAAACGGAATTGCCGCACGCCGGCTCATGTCGCATTGCACAATGGAAGCCCCGCTTGGCCCGCAAATTCCTGTATCTGGTCGCTGTCCTCATCATGCTCGCGATTGCCGCCGCCTTTGCCTATCGCCTGTTTGGGGTGCAGCTTTTGCGCCAGACGATGGTGCCGACAACCGGGTTTCAGGCGCTGCCGCAGTTGGGGGAAAGCGCCTATGCCGATCCGCAAATGTGGCTGGCGCGACCAGACAAGCCGAACAATCCCGCGCTTTGGACGCCGCAAGGGTTGACGCCCGCCGCCGACCCACGCGCGGCCGTCTTCTTCATCCACCCGACATCCTATCTGGACCGGTCACAATGGAACGCGCCCCTTGACGATGTTGTGGCCAATGACCGGGCGGCGCTGTTCATGCGGGGGCAGGCATCGGCGTTTAACGAGGTTGGCGCGATCTGGGCGCCGCGTTATCGTCAGGCGACATTCGGCGCGTTTCTGACCAACGCCGACGCTGCGAACAAGGCGCTCGACCTGGCCTATGGCGACGTTACGACCGCGTTCGACCGTTTCCTTGCCGAAGCGGGGGACGATCGGCCCATTATCCTTGCCGGGCATAGCCAGGGTGCGCTGCATCTGTCGCGCCTGTTGAAGGATCGGGTCGCGGGCAAGCCGCTGGCGGCGCGGATCGTCGCGGCCTATGTCGTCGGCTGGCCGGTTTCGCGAACGGCTGATCTGCCCGAAATGGGGTTGCCCGAATGTCAGCGTGCCGATCAGGCCGGATGTATCCTGTCGTGGCAGAGCTTCGCCGAACCCGCCGACCCGTCGCTGATCCTCAACACGTTCGACGCTACGACTGGCTTCAACGGAACGCGGCGCGCGGGTACGGCCATGGTCTGCACCAATCCTCTGACCGGCAATGCAGGTGACGCGGCCCCGGCCTCCGCCAATATGGGCGCGCTGTTTCCCTCTGCCGATCTGACGACCGCCACGCTTGAGCAAGGACGGGTGCCTGCCCGGTGTGAGGGGCGCGGATTGCTGATGATCGGCAGTCCGCCTGACCTGGGCAGCTATGTCCTGCCGGGCAATAATTACCATGTGTTCGACTATAGCCTGTTCTGGGCCAACATCCGTGCCGATGCGGCGCGGCGTTTACAGGCGTTCGGCGCTTGATCGCGACACTGGCCGCCGATTTCGCCGCCGCCTTGCCCGATGGCGGGCGCCTGATCGGGCTGGACGTTGGCACCAAGACGATCGGCACCGCACTCTGCGATGCCGGGTGGAGCTTTGCCAGCGGCGCCCCGCTGATTCGGCGGAGCAAGTTCACGGCGGACAAGGCCGCGCTTGCGGACCTGATCGGCAAACAATCGGTCCGCGGGATCGTCATCGGGCTGCCGCTCAACATGGACGGCAGCGACAGCCCGCGCACGCAATCGACCCGTGCCTTCGCCCGCAACCTGGCTGACATGGCGCTGCCGATCCTGTTGTGGGACGAGCGTTGGTCGACCGTCGCGGTCGAGCGCATGATGATCGAACAGGATCTGAGCCGCGCGAAACGCGCCGAGCGGGTTGATTCGCTGGCCGCCGCGCATATCCTGCAAGGCGCGATTGACGCGCTGGCTAATCTGCCGCGCTAATTGGCGAGCGCGAGCGCGATCGCGACCGCGCGCAGCACGTCGGGGTTGAACTGCACCCATAGGTGGCTGGAACGCACCTCGATCGCGCGGCAGTGGTCGTCATGGCATGTCGCTCCGCCGACCAGCCCGTCATGCGCGCTCCAGATCGCGGTTGCAGGCACTGGCGAAGGGGCGGCGGCTTCCTTGAGCAGGGAGACGACCGTCTGATCGTTGGCATCAATGCCAAGGACGTGGCGGTAGACCGGCCACATCGGCATCCCATCCAGTGGTCCGGCAAAAGGCGCGCTGACGGTTACGACGCTGCGGACCAGTTCCGGCGTCCGGCGCGCGGCGATGCGCGCCATCACGCCGCCCAGGCTGATGCCGACGAGCGCCACCGGCTGACCCGTTCGCCCGGCCATCCGCTCAATCGCGGCAAGCAGACGTGCACCATCGGCACCCACACTGCGCTCGCCTAGATTGCGGCCCATGCCCCAACCATCAGCGCGGTATCCGATGGCCCTCAGATAACGTCGCAGAACGATGTTCGAACGATCGCCGTTGAACAGGCCGGGCAGCAGCATAACGGTCCCGCCGTCGCCGCGCGGTACATCCATCAGCGCCGATCTTGCCACCGTCAGCCTGCCCAGGCCCATCAATCCGCGCGGCACTTCGCTCAGCATCAGCCGCCGGGCGTTCTGGATCATAGCCACCACATCACCGTGCCGGAAAACGGGGTCCAGCGGCCCATCGGTACTTCGGCAGCACGCAGCGCCTCTCCGGTCCAGGCATTGCAGGTGCGAATGGCACTGTAATGGCCGCGCGCCTGGTAAAAGGCGTCCCAGCCGCCATAGCCGTGCGCGGAGCCACCCGGGGCCATGGTGCCGCGGATGAAGCCGATCAGTCGCGCGAGCTGTTGGGGCCGCAGCAGCACGCGCCGCACCGCCGGGCCACCGCGCGGGGCGGCCACATGCTCTACATGCAGCACCGTATCATCACTGCCGACCGCCGCCGCCAGCACCGTTTCCGCACGAAGGTCGCTCCATGTCGGCGTCTCAAGATAGAAGGCCCGGTCGCCCCAGCCGATTGCAAGCCAGGGGCGCCCGCCAAAGCGCGGGTCAGCCAGATCGTCGGCACTGAACTGCGCGAGCATGTCTGGCGGCAAGGCTGATTTCGGCAGGACGATGCCGGTGTGGATGCCATTATCCTCAACCCAGACCGGCACGCCCGCCGCCGGCGGCGCCATTCCGCCCCGCGCCGGAATTGCACCGCCGATCCACCCGGCAACCCAGTAGCTCTGGGCCAAGATCGCAACCGCCAGCAACAGGCCGGCCACGGCGCCCGCCAATCCTTTCAGCCTGTTCAGTTTCGGATCCGTTGCCACTATATTCCCTTGATGACCGCTGAAACGCATATCCACGACACCCCCCCGCCGGGCGCCGCCGCCGATTGGACCATCCCACAAAATTGGGACGCCTTCACGGCGGCGGAACATGGCGTGTGGGATACGCTGTTCGAACGACAGGCCCGATTGCTGCCGGGACGCGCATCCAGCGCCTATCTGCGCGGGCTGGAAGCGTTGAAGCTGTCCGAATCGGGCATTCCCAATTTCGACGACCTGTCCGAACGCCTGATGAAGCTGACCGGCTGGCAGGTCGTGGCCGTGCCAGGGCTGGTGCCCGACGATGTATTCTTCGAACATATGGCCAATCGCCGGTTCGTGTCGGGCAATTTTATCCGCCGTGCCGATCAGCTCGACTATCTACAGGAACCGGACGTGTTCCACGACGTGTTCGGGCATGTTCCGATGCTGGCCGACCCGGTCTTTGCCGATTATCTGGCTGCCTATGGCCGTGGTGGACTGCGCGCGCTGGAGTTGGGGGCACTGCCGCAACTTTCGCGGCTCTACTGGTATACGGTGGAGTTCGGGTTGATCGAGGAGGATGACGGCCTGCGCATCTTCGGCGCGGGAATCGTCTCGTCATCGGCGGAAAGCGTGTTTGCGCTGGACGATCCCAGCCCCAACCGGATCGGCTTCGATCTGGCGCGCGTGATGCGCACCGAATATCGGATCGACGATTTCCAGCAGAATTACTTCGTCGTGCCCAGCTTCGACGAATTGCTGCGCGTCACGGTCGAAACCGACTTCGCGCCGCTGTACGAACAGATCCGTCCCCTGCCCTCAATCCCTGTGGCCGAGATTGTCGAGGGCGACCGCGTGATCCATCGCGGCACACAGGCCTATGCCGACCAGAAGGCGCAGGCCGCCGTCGTCTGAAACGACGGCGGCGCCCCTGCTCAACGCGCGGGTGCGTCGCCGAACAGCTTGCGAAGGAACACGGTTTCGACCTCCCGACGCAGGTCATTACTGTCCTTCTTCTGAAAGCCGTGCCCCTCGTCGCTGAACAGCACGTACCAGGTGTCTACCCCCTGCGCGCGCAGCTTGGCGACGACCTGATCGCTTTCGAACTGGGGTACGCGCGGGTCGGTCGCGCCCTGCATCACCAGCATTGGCTTGCTGATCTTTGACAGGTTCGCCATCGGCGCGATGCGGGCAAAGACGCGCGCCATTTCCGGGTCGCGCTCGTCGCCATATTCCGCGCGGCGATTGTTGCGACGATACGCCTCGGTCCGCTCAAGGAAGGTGCGGAAATCGCTGATCCCATACCGCTCCACGCCCCCGACCAAGCGGTCGCTATAATGCGTCATGACCGCCAGGCTCATATAACCGCCATAGGATTGGCCATAGACCGCGACCTTTGACGCATTCAGGTTCGGCTGTGCCTTCACCCAATCCAGCAGCGCGCCGATATCCTTGACCGAGTCCTCACGCTTTTCAGCGTTGTCGAGGTTCAGGTAGCGCTTGCCATAGCCGTCGGAGCCGCGAACATTGGGCAGGATCACCGTCGCGCCCAGCACGTCGGCGAAATATTGCGCGCCATAATTCCAGATCGGCCGCGTCTGCGCCTCTGGCCCGCCATGAATGTCGATGATCACCGGCGTCCGCGCACCGGCCGCGACCCCCGTGGGGCGATACACAAAGGCCGGAACCGACAGCCCGTCGAACGACTTGAAGCGGATCAGTTCCGGCTCTGCCAGCTTTGCGGGGTCCAGATCGCCAAGTTCGCTATAGGTCCAACGCACCGGATCGCCGCCCGCCACGGTATCGTACACCCAGACATCGCCTGCCGAAGTTGCGCTGGACAGCCCGATGGCGAGGCTGTGATTGTCAGGCCCGAATTTCAGCGCCGATAGCACGCCCTTTGGCAAGGTTGGCTGCGGCAGCACGCGGCGCGTTACCCGATCCTGCACCACCACGCGGCTGAAACCATCCTCGTTCACCGAATAGGCAAGGATGCGCCCGTCGTCGGACAGGTCGTAACCCTCGACATCCCATTCCAGCCCCGGCGTCAGCACACGCTCCGCCCCGGTCGCGATGTCGATTTCGACCAGTCGCCGCACATCGCTGTCGCGATCCGAAATGGCGATCAGGCTGCGGCCGCCGGTCAGGAAGCGCGGGTCCTCGTAACGCGCGGTCGGCGCATCAGACGCCACGCGCGTCGCCTTGCCGCTGGCCAAGTCGAGGACGAATATCTGGCTTTCGCGGTTGGAAATCGAACGCTGGAACACCAGTCGGGCCTTGTCCGCCGAAAGGTCCGCAGGGGCAACGGCACCGTCGGCCACGTAAATCGGGCGGCGGCTGCCTGGCCGGGCGGGGTCGGCGGCAAGGATGGTATAGCCCGCCGCGCCCTTGGTCGCGCGTGCCCAGACGGCCAGGCTGCCGTCCTTCGACAGCACCAGCGATCCGTTGCGCGTCCCCGGTTCCGTCAGCAATGCCTCAGGTCCGGTCAGCCCCTTGACCGCCAGCTGAAACCACTCGTCGCCATCGGTATCGCGGGTCAGGATGAAGCGGTTGCTCGCGCCCGGCAGCGCCTTTGCCCCGGCAACCGGGCTGGCATAATAGGTCAGTTGCCGCCGCGTCGCAGCCGGTGCCGCCACGTGGTGGAGTTGCGCCGTGGTCCCGAAACGGGTGGTGATCAGCATCGACCCGTCGGGCAGCCAGTCCTGAAACTCCGCCGAGCGGCTGTTTTGAAAACGCTGAACGGCGGCGCGCACATCGTCGGGGATTTCGGGCACGTTTTGCAGCGTCGCGCTGCCCACCTGACGCGTCGCCACGCCGGTTGGCGCGGTCGCTTGCTGCGCGACGGCGGGAGCGGTCAACAGCGTGGCAGCAAGGAATAACGGCTTCAGACGCGACATGATGCGAACCCCCCGGAAAATCTGGTCAATGGTTTCTAGGGTGACGAACGCTGATATCGCAAGCGTTTGCGGTTATTCGGCGGGAATGGCGTCTGCGTCCTGCTCATCGACGGGTAACGCCTCTCCCCGGATCGCGGCGTCGAAACGGGCCTTGTCGAAGCGCCCCTCCCACCGGGCAACCACGATCGTTGCCACCGCATTGCCAATGAAGTTGGTCAGGCTGCGACATTCGCTCATGAACCGGTCGACGCCAAGGATCAGCGCCATCCCGGCAACCGGCACGGAGGGAACGATCGAAAGCGTGGCCGCCAGCGTAATGAACCCCGCGCCGGTGACGCCCGCTGCCCCCTTAGACGACAGCATCGCCACCCCCAGCAGCAGCAATTGTTCGCCAAGGGTCAGGTCGACATTGGTGGCCTGTGCGATGAACAACGCCGCCAGCGTCATGTAGATGTTGGTGCCGTCCAGATTAAAGCTGTAGCCCGTCGGCACCACCAGCCCGACGATGGATTTCGGACAGCCGGCCCGCTCCATCTTCTCGATTAGCGCAGGCAGCGCGCTTTCGGAGGATGAGGTGCCAAGCACCAGCAGCAATTCGGCCTTCAGATAACCGATCAGCCTGAATAGCGAAAAGCCCGCCACGCGCGCGACTGCGCCCAGTACGACCACGACGAACAGCAGCGACGTAAGATAGAATGTCGCCACCAGCGCCGCCAGATTGGCGAGCGCCCCCAGCCCGTAAGCGCCAATGGTGAAGGCCATGGCACCGAAGGCCCCGATCGGCGCGGCCTTCATCAAAATGGCCACCACCTTGAACACGGCGAGGGACAGGTCCTCCAGCGCGTCGGTGACTCGCGCGCCCCGCTCCCCGATCATCGCCAGCCCGATGCCAAACAGGATCGCAACGAACAGCGTTTGCAGGATGTTGCCGCCCGCCAAGCCGGACAGGAAACTGTCGGGGATGATACCCAGCAGAAAGCCCGTCAGCGTCGATTCATGCGCCTTGGCAGCGTAGGCCGCGACCTCTCCGCCATCCAGGCTCGCGGGGTCGATGTTTAGACCGGCACCAGGCCGCACGACATTGGCGACCAGCAACCCGACGCAAAGCGCCAGCGTGGAGAAGGTCAGGAAATAGCCGAACGTTTTGCCTGCCACCCGGCCAACCGCCGCCAGATCGCGCATTCCCGCAATGCCGGTGACGATAGTCAGGAAGATCACCGGCGCGATGATCATCTTGACCAGCTTAATGAAACCGTCACCCAACGGCTTCATCGCTTCCCCGGTGGCGGGCACGAAATGCCCGAGCGTGACACCCGCCGCGATGGCGACCAGCACCTGAACGTACAGGTGCCGATACCAAGGGCGCGGCCGCCGGACGGGCGGCGCTTCGGGGGGCGCGATCACGGCCAAAGCGGCTACTCCACCGTCACGCTCTTCGCCAGGTTGCGCGGCTGGTCCACATCGGTCCCCTTTTCGACCGCAACGTGATAGGCGAGCAGCTGCACCGGCACGGCGTAAACGATCGGCGCGATCAGCGGGTGGACCTTTGGCATGGTAATGGTGGCAACGCATCCGTCACCCGCCGCCTGAATGCCGTCATAGTCGGAAATCAGCACAACCTTCCCGCCCCGCGCCTGCACTTCCTGCATGTTCGACACGGTCTTTTCAAACAGCGGGCCCGACGGTGCGATGACGATCACCGGAACCGCATCGTCGATCAACGCGATGGGACCATGCTTCATTTCACCCGCCGCGTAACCTTCTGCGTGGATGTAGCTGATTTCCTTAAGCTTCAGCGCGCCTTCGAGCGCGAGCGGATAGTCGGTGCCACGGCCCAGATACAGCACGTCTCGCGCAGCCGCGATGATCCCGGCCATGCCCTCAATCGCTTCGTCATAGGCGAGCGCGCCGTTGATCGATGCCGGTGCCTCCGCCAGATGGCGGACGATCTCGCGCTCCTCCTCTTCGCTCAAACGGCCCTTGGCCTTGGCAAGGTTGGCGGCCAAAGCTGCCAGCACGGCCAGTTGGCAAGTGAATGCCTTGGTCGAGGCAACGCCGATTTCCGGCCCGGCATGGGTGGGCAGCAGCAGGTCGGCCTCTCGCGCCATGGTACTGGTCGGCACGTTGACGACCGCGGCGATCGTCTGCCCTTCCTCCTTGGCGTGGCGCAGCGCGGCCAGCGTATCGGCGGTTTCGCCCGACTGGCTGACGACGATCATCAACCCGCCCGGCTCCATTACAGGCGCGCGGTAGCGGAACTCGGACGCCACATCGATGTCGACGGGCACGCGGGCGAATTGCTCGAACCAGTATTTGGCAACCATCCCGGCATAGAAGCTGGTCCCGCAAGCGACGATCGTGACGCGGCGGATGCCTGACAGGTCGAAATCGGGGATCGGCAGCGCGATCTTGCCTTCAAGCCGCTGAAGATAGGAACGCAGCGTCTGGGCAACGACGATCGGCTGTTCGAAAATCTCCTTCTGCATGAAGTGCCGGTGATTGCCCTTGTCGATCAGGGCACCGGTCACGCCGCTGATCGTCACGGGCCGGTCGACAGGCGCGTTTTGCTGGTCATAGACCTGCGTGCCCTGCGGCGTCACGACGACCCAGTCGCCTTCCTCAAGATAAGCGATCCGCTGGGTCAGCGGGGCCAGCGCGAGTGCGTCGGAGCCTAGATAGCTCTCCCCCTCGCCATGCCCGACCACCAGCGGCGAGCCCAGGCGCGCACCAATCAACAGTTCGGGATGGTCGCGGAACAGGATGGCCAGCGCAAAGGCACCATGCAGGCGCGGCAGAACCGCCCGCACCGCCGCGACCGGATCACCCGTTTCGTTCAGCGCACGGTCGATCAGATGGGCCACAACCTCCGTGTCGGTCTGGCTGTTAAACGTGCGCCCCTCTGCAATCAGTTCATCGCGCAGCGGCTTGAAATTTTCGATGATACCGTTGTGAACCACGCTAACGGCGCCGGCCACATGCGGGTGGGCATTGTCCTCGGTGGGGGCGCCGTGCGTTGCCCAGCGGGTGTGAGCAATGCCGACATGCCCCGGCAGCGGCTCCTCCGCCAGACGGCGGCCCAAATTGGCGAGCTTGCCCTGCGCACGGCGGCGCTGGATCTCGCCATCATGCAATGTCGCGATGCCCGCCGAGTCATAACCGCGATATTCTAGGCGCTTCAGCCCGTCGAACAGGCGATCGGCAACGTCCGTCGTGCTGAGAATTCCGACAATACCACACATCTTACTTTGCCGCCTTTCGCGCCTTCATCATTGAACGGAAACGGGCCGCCCATCCCGCGCGCACTTCCTGACGCGCCCGTGCCAGCGCCAGCGCATCGCTCTCGACATCGCTGGTCAGCACCGATCCGGCACCCACAATCGCACCGTCTCCGACCGAAACGGGCGCCACCAGTGCCGAGTTCGACCCGATGAACGCGCCCGCGCCGATGGTGGTGCGATATTTGAAATAGCCGTCATAGTTACAGGTGATCGTGCCCGCACCGATATTGGCACCGGCGCCGACATCCGCATCGCCGATATAGCTGAGATGATTGGCCTTTGCGCCTTCCCCCAGCACAGCCTTTTTCAACTCGACGAAATTGCCGACCTTTGCGTCACGGCGAATATCGGCGCCGGGCCGCAGCCGCGCGTAGGGGCCGATCTCCGCCCCCGTTTCAACCGCGCATCCTTCAAGGTGGGAAAAGCCATGGATGACGACGCCGTCGGCAACACGCACGCCCGGACCGAACCACACATTCGGCTCAACCGTTACGTCGCGGCCCAGTTCGGTGTCGTGGGAGAACCAGACGCTTTCGGGCGCGATCAGCGTGACGCCCTCGGCCATTGCCCGGCCACGGCGGGCGGCCTGCCACTGGGCCTCCAGCGCGGCGAGTTCACCGCGACTGTTGACGCCCGTCACTTCGACGACGCCGGTTTCGATTACCGCCGACGTCCGGCCGTCGGCTGCGGCTAGCATCACGATGTCGGGCAGATAATATTCACCCGCTGCATTGTCGTTGCCGACCCGGTCGAGCAGCGCGAACAGATCGTTGCCCCGCACCGCCATCAGCCCCGAATTGCACAAGGTCACGGCGCGCTCCGCCTCGGTCGCGTCCTTGAATTCGACCATGCGATCGATACGGCCCGCTTCATCCGCGATCACACGGCCATAAGCGCCCGGATCGGCGGGCCGGAAGCCCAGCACCACGCACGCAGGCGCATCGTCGCCGTGCAACCGGTCCAGCATCGCACGCATCGTCGCGGGCTGGACCAGCGGGACGTCGCCATACAGGATCAGCACATCGCCCGAAAATTCGTTCAGCGCGGTGCGCGCCTGTGCCACGGCATGGCCCGTTCCCAGCTGGTCTGCCTGATGCGCGATGCCGACGCCGCGCCCTGCGACTGCGGCTTCCACCTGTTCGCGCCGGTCGCCCACCACGACAACCTGCCGTTCGGCGCCCAGGGCCGACACGCTGTCCAGCAGATGCAGCAGCATCGGTTTGCCAGCAATCGGGTGAAGCACCTTGTGCACGTCCGATCGCATCCGCGTGCCCCGCCCGGCGGCGAGGACAATGGCGGCAATGGGTTGCATCCTGTTCCTTTCGCTTGCGTCGGCGACGGGCGCTGCCACGAAAGTCTTGCTATTTCCATAGCCAAGGGGGCATCGACGCGCGGATGAGCGCATTTCCCTTTTCGATCGTCGGCTTCGACCTGGACGGGACGTTGTTCGACACCTCTGCCGATTTGGCGGGCGCGGTCAATTATGCCCTGTCGCTGGCGGGCCGCCCCGCGCTGCCCGTCGAGACGGTGAAGCCGATGATCGGTCGCGGCGCGCGGCACATGCTGGCGGAAGGGCTGCGGGCATCGGGTGGCTGTGACGAGGCGACGCTTTCGGACTTACACCCCAAACTGCTCGAATATTATGAGGCCAATATCTCCGCCGGGACGGTCGCCTATCCGGGAATGCTCGACGCGCTGGATGCACTGGTTTCGCGCGGCGTGCGGGTGGGCATCGTCACCAACAAGCTGTTCGGGCTGGCCGACAAGCTGCTGCGCGAGCTGGATCTCGCGCCCCGGTTCGAAGTGGTGCTGGGCGGCGACTCGCTCGGCCCCGGTAACGCCAAACCCAGCCCTGCGTTGATCGAGGAAATGGTTGCGCGCATGGGCGGCGGGCGCGCGGCATTCGTTGGCGATTCCATCTACGATATTGGCGCCGCGCATGCGGCAGGCGTCCCTGCGGTGGCGGTCAGCTTCGGTTTCATGATGCAGCCGGTCGAGGAACTGGGCGCGGATGCGGTGATCGACCATTATGATGATCTGGTGTCTACGCTGGAGCGGCTGGGCTGATCGGACGCGACGGATATGGCGCGACCCGCTAGGGCAAGGCACATCATGCCGACCCGCCTGATCCTCGCCATTGCCGCCCTGACGCTCGCCGGGCCTGCCGCGCCCCCGCCGCCGGTCCCGGCAGATCCGCCCATCTGGGTTGTACGCGACGACGACACCACGATCTATCTGTTCGGCAGCGTCCATTGGCTGAAGCCCGATATTGCATGGTTCGATGACGACGTGCGCGCCGCTTTCGATCGCGCGGAAATGCTCGTCCTCGAAACGCCACCGGTCGACGCGGCTGAGGCGCAGCGGACGCAGGACGCGATCGGCCGCACGTCGGATGGCCCCACCCTCCCCGAACGGCTGCCGCCCGCCTATCGCCCCAAGCTGAGCGCTGCGCTGGCGGAACTGGGCTATCCGGCGGGGGCGTTCGACCGGGTCAAGCCATGGCTGGCCGCGACCACGCTTTCGGTTCTGCCGCTCAAGCGGCGCGGCTATGCCTCGGCCGCGGGCGTGGAGGCTGTGCTGACAGAAGCGGCACGGCGCGCCGACAAGCCAGTCATCGGGCTGGAGCCGCGCGTCGAGCAACTCGGCTATTTCGACGCGCTGCCGGAACAGGCGCAACTGACGATGCTGATGCGACAGCTCGACAATATGGACCGGACGTGCGATTCGACCGACGCGGTGCTCGCCGCATGGACTGCCGGGGATGTCGCACGGCTTGGCCGGATCGTGGACGCCGATCAGCGCGCCAGTTCGGAAGCGTTCGGCAAGGCGATCCTGACCGACCGCAACCGCCGCTGGGCCGCATGGATCGTCCGGCGACTGGAGCAACCGGGAACGGTGTTCATGGCGGTCGGGGTCGGCCATCTGGCTGGTCGCGACACGGTGCAGCGTGCGCTCGCCCGCATGGGCCAGCGCGCCGAGCGGCTCAGGCCTGCGGCCGCCAGGTAACGATGCGATAGAGATACAGCAGGACCACCGCGACCATCATCACGATCGCGACCGGGCCGTAGAAACGCTCGAACTGGCTGAACTCGTTCTTCAGGATATAGCCCGCGCCGATCAGCACCGAATTCCAGATGGCGGTTCCCAGCGTTGTCCAGAACAGGAACTTCACCTGCGACATACGCAGCATGCCCGCCGGCAATGAGATCATGGTGCGGACCGTCGGCAGGAAGCGCGCCCAGAACACAATTACCCGGTCATAACGGGTGAACACGCCGATGATCTTTTCAACCTCTGCCCAATCCAGTGTCAGCCAGCGGCCATAACGGTCGATCAGCGGGCGGAACCGGGCATAGCCGACAATGCGCCCCACCCAGTACCAGACCCAGTTGCCCAGCACCGCGCCCAGCGTGCCCGCCGCCACAGATTGAGCAAAGCCCAGCCGCCCGTCGGCCACCGCCATGCCGGTCAGGCCCATGATGACTTCCGACGGGATCGGCGGGAACACATTTTCCAGGAACATCGCGATAGCGATGCCCAGATAGCCCCAGGCGCCCACGAGTTCGATCAGGCGGTCGGTCATGCAAGTCCTTCAAATGACGGTCGCGCGCCTGATAGGCGCGCGCATGGCGCCGCGCAATCGCCCTAGCGGCGAGCCGCCAGCCGCGCGTCGATCGCATCCCAGATCGTACCTGCCGTATCGGTGCCATTGAAGCGGTCGATCGCGACGATGCCGGTTGGCGACGTCACGTTGATTTCGGTCAGCCATTCCCCGCCGATTACGTCGATCCCCACAAAGATCAGCCCCCGCCGCTTCAATTCCGGGCCGAGCGCCGCACAGATTTCGCGCTCGCGCTGGGTCAGCTCCGCCGCCTCTGCCCGGCCACCGACCGCCAAGTTGGAGCGGATTTCGCCCTCCCCTGGCAAGCGATTGATAGCGCCCGCGACTTCGCCATCGACCAGCACGATGCGCTTGTCGCCCTTGGCCACGCCGGGCAGGAATGCCTGCACCATATGCGGTTCGCGCCAGGCGGTGTTGAAAACCTCGATCAGCGAGGAGAGGTTCTGGCCGCCTTCGTCGATCTTGAAGATCGCCTTGCCGCCATTGCCGTGCAACGGCTTGATCACGACCGATCCGTGCGTTGCCAGAAACGCGCGCGCCTCCTCCGTCTCACGCGTGACCAGCGTCGGCGGCATGAAACGGGCATAATCCAGCACCCACACCTTTTCGGGCGCGTTGCGGACGCTGGCGGGATCGTTCACCACCAATGTCTTGTGCGCGATCCGCTCAAGCAAATGCGTGGCCGTGATATAACCAAGGTCGAACGGCGGGTCCTGTCGCATCAACACGACATCCGCCTCGTCGCCCAAATCCAGCCGCACCGGATCGCCCAGCGTGAAATGGTCGCCCATGACCGCGCGCACCTCGACCGGGCGGGCGTTGACCCAAAGCTGCCCGTCCGACCAATTGAGCTGATCGGCGGTGTAATGAAACAGCCGGTGCCCGCGCGCCTGTGCCGCCAGCATCAGCGCAAAGGTCGAATCGCCAGCGATGTTGATGCCCGCAATCGGGTCCATCTGCACGGCAACGGTCAGGGCCATTATTTCCTCCAGCGCAATTCGGGCGGGGCCGCGCCTTACGCCGCCCTTTGCCGCCTGTCACCCGATCCAGGCATTCTCGATATGGTGGGGCAGACATCCCGGCGCCAGCAGCACGACATCGATCCGCACATCGTCACCCGGTTGCGCATGAACGGGCGCCAGCACTTCCGCCGCTGCGGCCACGCGGGTCAGTCGAGCCATGTCGATGGCATGGTCCAGTTCAGCAGCGGTGGCGCGCGCCTTTACCTCGACAAAGGCGACGACGCCGGGACGCCGGGCGATCAGATCCACCTCACCCGCTGGCGTCCGCACCCGCTGCGCCACGATGGTCCAGCCCTTCAGTCGCAGGTACCATGCGGCCTGATCCTCCCCCCGCCGCCCGCGTGCTTCGGCGGCGTGGCGGTCCCTCAACGCTCGCCCTTCATCGCCATAGCGCGTGCGTAGAGTTCACGACGGTCCAGCTTCAGCCGCTTCGCCACTTCGCCCGCGGCCTTGGCGGGCGGCAGGCGGGTCAGCGCCTCTGCCAGCGCGGCGTCGGCATCCTCGGCGCCGGCGGGTGGCGGCGCTTCGGGCGGGGCGACGATAATCACGATCTCCCCCTTGGGCGGCGCATCGGCATAGCGCGCGGCCAGTTCCGACAGGCGGCCGGTCACGCATTCCTCGAACCGCTTGGTGATTTCACGTGCGACGCCTGCTTCCCGGTCGCCCAGACCCTCGGCCAGCGCGGTCAGGCAGGCGGACAGGCGCGGCCCCGATTCGTACAGGATCAGCGTGGCGCGAATCGCCGCAATCTCGGAAATTGCTTCGCTGCGGGCGTGCGCCTTTGACGGCAGAAAGCCGATGAACAGAAACCGGTCGGTCGGCAGCCCCGCCAGCGTCAGCGCCGCCACCGCCGCACACGGACCCGGCACCGTCACCACCAGATGCCCCGCCGCGCGCGCATCGCGCACCAGCTTGTAACCGGGATCGGAAATCAGTGGCGTGCCCGCATCGCTGACCAATGCGACGACTTCGTTACCCATTCGCGCGATCAAACCGGGCCGGACGCCATCGGCATTGTGATCGTGATACGGGGTCATCGGCCGCTTCACGCCGATGTGGCGGAGAAGGTTGGCGGTCACGCGGCTATCCTCTACGGCCACGACATCGGCGTGCGACAGGATATGTGCCGCACGCGGCGAAAGGTCACCGAGATTGCCGATCGGGGTGGCAACGATATAGAGACCGGGCAAGAGTTCGGCGTACATGAGGGGAATAGCCATGGCAGAGGCGCTTGGGAAACCGCAACCGGGAATACGTCTGGGACGCCTGGCGACCATGTTGGTGGCGATGGCGGTCAGCGCCTGTTCCACCATCGTGCCGCGCGGTGCGCCGCCGGGTGAAGCTCCGCCGCCCACCGCTCGCCCCACCCCCGGTCCCGCGCCCGTGCGCCCCGGATTGCCGCAGGACGAGACACGCCACCGCGTCGCGTTGCTGGTGCCGCTGACGGGGCCGAATGCGCGCGTCGGACAAAGCCTGGCCAACGCGACTCAGCTCGCGCTGCTCGACAGCCGCAGCGAAGCGGTGCGAATCACCAATTACGACACAGCGCGCGGGGCTGCCGCCGCTGCACAGGCCGCGATTCGCGACGGCAATCGCCTGATCCTGGGGCCGTTGCTCAGCGAAAATGTTCGTGCCATCGCGGCCATCGCGCGGCGGGCGGACGTGCCGGTGATCAGCTTTTCGAACGACACCAGCGTTGCGGGCGACGGGGTGTTCGTCATGGGCTATACCCCCGCCCAGTCGATCGAGCGGGTGGTCGAACATGCGCGCCGTAGCGGTGTGAACGACTTTGCGGGCTTGGTCCCGTCGGGCCTGTATGGCGAACGCGCCTCCACCAGTTTCCTGCGCGCGGTCGAATCGGCGGGCGGCCGGGTGGTTGCGTTGCAGACCTTTGACCGCTCCTCGCGCTCGATTTCGGCGGCGATCGGACGGCTGTCCGAACCCTATCAGGCGGTGCTGATTGCCGATGGCGCACAAACGGCGGCGGGCGCGGTTCCTGTGCTTCGTCGCAGCGCCAATGGTCGCGCGGCGCGCGTGCTGGGCACCGAATTGTGGAATACCGACTCGAACGTCGGGGCGAACGCGGCGCTGAACGGTTCGTGGTACGCCAGCGTGGCGAACAATCTGTATCAGCAATATGCCGGCAAATATCGCACCCGTTTCGGCACGGCGCCCTATCGACTGTCGTCCATGGGCTATGATGCGGTGCTGCTGACGGTCCGCATTGCCCGCGACTGGCGCGTCGGCAGCGCCTTTCCCGCCGCCCGGCTGAACGACGGCGACGGCTTTGCCGGGCTGGACGGTGCATTCCGCTTCGGGCGCGACGGCGTGGCCGAGCGCGCGCTTGAGGTGAAGGAAGTTCGTGGCGGCACGACCGTTACGGTCAGCCCCGCGCCGCGCAGCTTCGCGCGCTAAGCTCGACCGGGGCGGTGGTCAGATGCCGCCGCCCCGGATCTTTTCACGCAGTTCGGTCAACTGGTCGGGCGTATCAATGTCGATCAACTCGGCAGGGCTGGTCACCACATGATGCCCCGCGCGCACCAGCGCACGCGCGCCAGCATCGCCCGTAAGCGACTCCAGCGCACCGAAATGGTCCGCACCGAACAGCGCGGGCGGCATTGGGCACACCCCGTCGCTTGACGCGACCACCGCATCGCTTCCGACCGCCGTGTCGAGCAGGCGATAGATGTGCGTCGCCGTTACGCGCGGCATGTCGGCCAGCGCGACCAGCACCGCCTTTGCCCCCGCTTCACGCACCGGCTTCATGCACAGGGCCAGCGATCCGCCCTGCCCCTGTTCCGCGTGATCGTTGAGGATCACCCGGTATCCCCGCCCTGCGAAATCGAGGCAGGTGCCCGATATTACCGCGATGCGCGTGCGAAAGGGCACGGCTTCCAGCGCGGTGACGACGTGAAAACCCAGCGGTTCTGACAGATAGGGCTGCTCTAGCTTGTCGATGTCACCGAACCGCTTCGAGCGTCCGGCCGCCAACAGGACCAGCGCGGTGTCTTCGGCCGCGATCACGCCACGTCGCTCCGCCAGGCCTGGACCATCGCCGCGGCGATCGACAGGGCGATCTCGGCAGGGCCGATGGCGCCGATGGCCAAGCCGGCGGGTGCGTCGATCCGCGCACACTGGTCCTCGCTAACGCCCATGGCGGTCAGCCGCTCAAGGCGCGCGGCATGGCTGCGTCGGCTGCCCAATGCCGCCACATAGCCGGTGGGCGCAGCCAGCGCGGCGATCAGTGCGGGATCGTCGATCTTGGGATCGTGGCTCAACGTCACGACCGCGCTGGTGCGTGACGGGCCCAGCGCCTCTATCGCTTCATCGGGCCAGCGATCGTCCAGCGTCACGCCGGGAAACCGCTCCGCCGTCAGGAATCGTTCGCGCGGGTCAATCACGATGGTCTGGATGCCAAGCGGCACCGCCAGCCCGACCAGTGACTGCGCGATCTGCACCGCGCCCACGATCAGCAGGCGGCGGGGCGGGTCATAGCGATTGACGAACGCCGCCCCCTCGACCGGGCGAAGCGATGACTGCCCGCTGCCGAGGTCGGTCGATACCGACAGGCTGCGGCCGGCGCCGCGCGCTTCTGCGATACGCTCGAACAGTTCGGGGTCGAAACCATGGGCCGCGACCGGCTGCACCAGCACCGCGATCTCGCCCCCGCATGGCAGGCCCACTTCCCACGCCGCCGCGTCCTCAACCCCGTATCGCTTCAGCACGGCGGGCGCACCGCCGATCACCTGAGCAGCCGTGGCGATAATGTCGTTCTCAACGCAGCCACCTGATACCGACCCTTCGAACCGGCCATCGGCATGGACCAGCATATGGCTGCCGCGCGGGCGCGGGGCGGAACCCCAGGTGGATACCACCGTCGCCAGCGCCATCGGCGCGCCCGCCCATTCGCGCGCTGCAGCGATTACCCGGTCATTGTCGTTCACTTTGTCACCTGTCCGTCATCCCGCCTCCGCATAGGCGAAAGCCGGGGGCGATGCTAACGCCCTGCATCATGAAGGGGTTTCGGAGATGGGCATCGCCCTGTTCGCGGCAATGGCAATCGCGGCAATAGGCGCCGGACAGGCGCAACCCATCGTCATCGCCCATCGCGGCGCCAGCGGGGAGCGGCCAGAACACACGCTTGCCGCCTATGACCGCGCGATCGAGGTGGGCGCCGATTTCATCGAACCCGATCTGGTGCTGACCAAGGACGATGTACTGGTTGCCCGGCACGAAAACGACATCACCGACACGACCGACGTCGCAACCCGCGCCGAATTCACGGATCGTCGCGCGACCAAGGTGATCGACGGCCAATCGCATACCGGCTGGTTCACCGAGGATTTCACCCTCGCTGAACTCAAGACGCTGCGCGCCAAGGAACGCCTGCCCCAGCTTCGGCCCCAGAATGCGGAATATGACGGCCGCTTCGAAATCCCGACACTGGCGGAAGTGATTGCACTGGCGAAGCGCCGCTCCACCGAAACCGGGCGAACGATCGGCATTTATCCAGAAACCAAGCATCCCAGCTACTTCGCGTCGATCGGCAAGCCGATGGAAAAGCGGCTGGTCGAACAACTGCACGCAGCCGGATGGGACTCGCCCGAAGCGCCAGTCTTCATCCAGTCGTTCGAGGTGAATAATCTAAAGGCCCTGCGCCGCATGACGCGGCTGCGTCTGATCCAGCTTATGGTCGGTGCGGGCGCTCCGGTGGACGGGGCGGTGCCCAGCTATGCCGCGATGCTGACGCCCGACGGGCTTCGCGCCATCGCCGCTTATGCCGACGGCATCGGCCCCGAAAAGCGCCTGACGGTCGATGACGACGGCACGCCAACGGGACTGGTGACGGCGGCACATGCGGCGGGGTTGCAGGTCCATCCGTGGACTATTCGTGCCGAAAACGTCTTTCTGCCCCTGGGCGACCGGGTCGGCACCGATCCACGCGCGCGCGGGCGGGTACACGATGAAATCGCGCGCCAGATCGCGGCCGGAGTCGATGGTTTCTTTACCGATTTCCCTTATGATGGCGTGGCGGCGCGCGACGCGGCGCAGGGTTCGGGACAAAAGTGACATGCGTATCGGAATGGCACTGGCGGCGATGGCGCTGCCGCTGTTGAGCGGGGGCTGCATCGCCAAGACCGCATGGGACGTGGCGACGCTGCCGGTCAAGGCGACCGGACAGGCTGTGGACTGGGCCACCACCAGCCAGGAAGAGGCGGACCGCAATTACGGCCGCAAGATGCGCAAGAAAGAGGCTGAGGAAGGCCGCCGCCTGCGCGAGGAAGAACGCCGTCGCAAGCGCGAGGAACGCGAATGGCGCGATGATGACGACTGATCGGCCGCCGCTTGCATCGCTCTGCGCGCCCGGATAACCGCCAGCCCCGATGCAACCCCCTTCCGATCATCGCCCCTCGGCCCAGCTTCCCGGCGGCGCCGTTTTTCCGCACCGCCACCTGACCGGTATTTCGGGGCTCCAGCCGCACGAAATCACCTTTCTGCTCGACGAAGCCGAACAGTGGATCGAGGCGAACCGCGCGCGCGCGAAAAGCGACCGCAGGCTGGAGGGCGTGACCCAGATCAACGCCTTTTTCGAAAACTCGACGCGCACATTGTTGTCGTTCGAAATTGCGGGCAAGCGGCTGGGCGCCGATGTGGTCAACATGACCGTCGCCGCATCCAGCGTGAAAAAGGGCGAGACGCTGATCGACACCGCGGTCACGCTGAACGCGATGCGCGCCGACGTGATCGTCATCCGCCACATGGCATCCGGCGCCGTCGGCCTGATCGCCGATAAGGTCGATTGCCCCGTGCTGAATGCAGGGGACGGCGCACATGAACATCCGACCCAGGCGCTGCTGGATGCGCTGACCATCCGCCGCCGCCGCGGACAGGTTCAGGGACAGCGCGTGGTGATCTGCGGCGACATTCTGCACAGCCGGGTGGCACGGTCGAACATCCTCGCACTGACGGCGCTGGCGGCAGAGGTGCGGGTGGTCGCGCCGACCACGCTGATGCCCGCCGCCATCGAGGCGATGCACGTCACCCCCTTCACCGATTTCGATGCCGCGCTGGAGGGCGCCGACGTGGTGATGATGCTGCGGCTTCAGAACGAACGGATGTCGGGCGCCTATATCCCGTCAACCCGCGAATATCATCGCCGCTATGGCCTGACCCCCGAACGGCTGGCGCGCGCCAAGCCCGACGCGCTGGTAATGCATCCGGGACCGATGAACCGCGGGATCGAGATCACCTCCTCCGTCGCCGACCTGCCCGGCCGCTCCGCAATTACCGAACAGGTCGAAATGGGCGTGGCGGTACGGATGGCGTGCCTGGACGTACTGACCCGACGCTCGCGCCGGGTGGCGGGCTGGGCATGACCGTAACCGCCTATATCAACGCCCGGCTGATCTGCCCCGCAAGCGGAGAGCGCGACGGTACGCTGCTCGTCGCCGGGGACAGCATCGCCGCCATCGGCGCGGTCGACGTGCCGGGCGATGCCACGATCGTCGATTGTCGTGGCAAGATGCTGGCGCCCGCCCTGGTCGATCTGGGCGTGTTCGCCATCGACAAGGCGGCCTGTATCGCAGGCGGCATCGCGCGCATCGGCCTGATGCCCGACCAGTCACCAATTCTGGACGATCCGGGGATCGTTCAGCGCGCATCGGCCATCGGCAAGCCCGAATTGTGGGTCCATCCCATCGCCGCCGCGACCCGCGAGCTGAAGGGTGTCGATCTGGCCGAAATGGCGATCAATGCCGAAGCGGGCGCGCGTGCGGTAGCGACCGGGCGTGGCTGGATCGCCGATTCCAGCGTCATGCGCCGGGTGCTGGGTTATGCCCGCGATCTGGGCCTGACGGTCATCACCCATGCCGAGGACGCCACCCTGACCGCAGGCGCTGTCGCAACGGAGGGGGAAACTGCCACCCGGCTCGGCCTGTCCGCCGCACCGCCCGTAGCCGAAGCGCTGGCGATTGCCCGCGACCTGATGCTGGCTGAACATGTCGGCGCCGCCGTTCATTTCCGTCAGGTGACAACCGCTGCAGGTTTCGACCTGATCCGCAGGGCGAAGGCGCGCGGTGTGCGCGCTACCTGTGGCATCACGCCCGCGCACCTGCTGCTGTCCGACCTGGCGATGAGCGACTTCCGAACCTTCATGCGCCTGTCTCCGCCGCTGCGGAACGAGGGCGACCGGCAAGCCGCGCTGGCGGCGCTGGCCGATGGCACGATCGACGTTCTGTGTTCGGGGCACGACCCGCGTGGGCCAGAGGAAAAGCGCCTGCCCTTTACCGATGCCGCGCCAGGCATGTCGGGAGCCGAGACGTTGCTCGCCCTGTCGCTGGGGCTGGCGCGCGACGCCGGGCTGTCACATCCGCGCCTGTTCGACCTTCTTGCCGCAACGCCCGCGCGCCTCATGGGATTGAATGCCGGGACGCTGGCCGTCGGCGCGCCCGCCGATCTGGTGCTGCTCGATCCCGGTGCACCGTGGCAGATCGTGGGCGACGCGATGGTCGCAAGTGCCGGCAACACGCCGTTCGACGGCCTGCCGGTTCAGGGCCGCGTGCTTCAGACGATAAAAGGGGGCATCAGGCTCGCGGCCTGACACCCCCTCTCCCCCCTAACCAAACTCAGCGGGCGGCGAGTTGAACCTCGCCGGCCCAGTGCGCCGCGACTTCGCCGACGCTCTTGCGCACGAAACAACTTGCGCCACGGGCCCGGACATCGCGGCACAGCGCATTTGCATCGGCCCGCGTGTAGCCGCCGACCGACAGGCGATAAAAATGGGCGCCGCCGACATTGGCGGTCGCGCCATATGGCGTCTGCCGCGCAAGTGCAGGCACGCTGTCGTTCAACCGGCGCCAGGCGTCCTGAGCGATCGCCGCGCTTTCGAACGCGCCCAGCTGAACATAGTAGCGGCCATCGGCCGGCTGCCGGGCAGCGACTTTGACCTCAACCGCGCGCGGCGGCACGGCAAGGCGCAACGGCATCGCCTGAACGACTTCCTGTGGCGCGGCGAAGATGACGCGCTTGTCTTGGGACTGCCCTGCGACATCCGCTTCGCTAACCGCGGGCGGCTCGCTCGCCGGTGTCGGCACCACCGCAGGCGCTGCCACGGCGGCTGGCTGCTGCGGTCGCCGTAACGCCAACTGGACCGGCATACCGCCGTCCTCGACCGGCGTGACGCCCAGTAATGACGCCACCTGATCCCACGCATGAACCGGCCGGACGAACCGCGCCCATTCGACGATCCGGTTCATCGCATCCGCTGGGGACAGGTCGATCGCGGCGATGACGTGCGCTTCCTGCCAGCGCCCCGCCAGCGCGAGCGCGAGCGCCAAGTTCTGACGCACCTTTGCATCCGCTGACGGCGCTCGCGCCGCCGCGCCCAGCACCTCGATCCCCGCGCCCGGATCGCCCGCCAGCGCGATGGCAAGTCCCCGGTCGGCAGGCTGGATCGCCGCGGCATGATCATCCAGCAAACGGCGCGCCGATACCGGATCGCCAAGCGCGATCCGCGCCAGCGACAGGTTCAGCGCCACCCGGCCATCACCGGGCGACAGGACCAGCGCCTCCTCAAGCACCTGAGCAGCGGAGACGAAACGTCCCGCCGCCAGATACGCACGCCCCAGCAAAGCGCGGTAACCTGCGTCCTGCGGCGCGAGCAGCACCGTCTGTTCGGCCCGGCCCACAGCTTCCTCGTTGCGATGGCGTTCGAGCGCCTTTTCAGCCAGTCGCGCCTGCTTGTCAGCTGCCCGTTCCTGCGCCGCTGCGTCCTGCACCGCCGCCAGGGAGGTCGACAGGTTCAGCGGCAGCGTCGTCATTGCCCCAGCGACGGCCATACCAAACCCCAATCGCTTGCCCCAGTGCATTGCCCGTCCCCCGATCAACGATTGCCGTCAGGATCGCAGGGCCCCGCTGATGGCGCCTCAGGTGCAAACCGCGATGCGAGATACTCGTCCAGCGCTTCCGCCATTACAGCCTGTGCGGAGCGCCCCTGTGCCGCGCTTGCCAGCTTCAACCGCGACAGCCGCTCGGCATCGAGTGTCAGTGCAACGCCGTCGCGGTGCACGGCACCTTGAGCAGCAAGCTGTTCAAGGACCGGCGGCGGGCCTTCGGCCGCGGGGTTCTCGACCGGCACGACGGGTTGAGCGATCGTCTGCGGACGCATCGCGGGCCGGGCCTGTCCCTTGCGGGCGAGTAGGCCAGGCGACAGCGAGGCGGGACGTTTCAGCGCGCGTGACATCGGCATAGGATCAGTTCACACCCCGGCGACCAAAGCTGCCCATCGGCCGCATCCCACCAAAGCCCAGCCCGCCGGTCGCAGGCGCGGCAAAGACGGTGCGGCGAAAATTCTTCTCAAGCCGGTCGGCGATATACAGCCACAGCGATTCGATCTCCGCTGCCGAACGGCATTTGGTGTCGATCTCCATCACCGTGCGCCCGTCGATCATCGACGCGCCGAAATCGGTGCGGTGATGGACGGTGACCGGGGCGACGGTGCCATGCTGGGACAGGGCCACCACCGCCTCCCCGGTGATTGCCGCCTTTGGCGTCGCCGCGTTCAATACGAAGACCAGCGGCTTGCCCGCGCGTTCGCACAGGTCGACTGTTGCGCCGACGGCGCGCAGGTCGTGGGGGCTGGGCCGCGTTGGAATAACGACCAGCTCGGCCACCTGAATGACGCTCTGGATGGCCATGGTAAACGCCGGCGGGGTATCAATGACGGCCAGTTTGAACCCCTGTTGGCGCAGGATTTCCAGGTCCGACGCCAGACGTGCAACCGTCGTCTGGGCAAATGCCGGCGCCTCCGCCTCGCGCGCGTTCCACCAATCGGCCAATCCGCCCTGCGGATCGATGTCGATCAGCACCACCGGCCCCGCGCCCGCACGTTCCGCCTGCACCGCCAGATGCCCGGAAAGCGTCGTCTTTCCAGAACCACCTTTCTGCGACGCCATCGCCAGAACGCGCATAAAATCCCCTGAAGCCCACCAGTCAGCATGGCAAATGGCATCCGATCGGATAAAAAGACGTTAATCCCGGTTTACCGCGCTGCCACGAACGCGATCGGGGTCGCGGCCGTTTGCCGGTGGTGCCTGTCCGCAACCCGCCCATGGGGATCGCTTATGTATATGCCGCTGCTGGTGACGGCGCTTCTATCCGTGCCCTTGGCCACGCCGTCGCCCCAGCCCGCTCAGGTCACGGCAGGTGTCGATGCCTGGGCAAAGGGTGACTATGAACGGGCGGTCCAACATTGGCGCGCTCCGGCCTCTGCGGGGGATGCCGATGCCCAGTTCAATCTGGGGCAAGCCTATAAGCTCGGCCGGGGCGTGCCTGCAGATACGGCCTTGGCTGCGCAATGGTATCAAAAGGCAGCAAGCCAGGGTCACGATCGCGCTGGCGACAATCTGGGGCTGGTGCTGTTCCGCGCAAACCGGCGGGCCGAAGCGTTGCCATGGCTGGAAAAATCTGCAGCTCGCGGCGGCGCGCGGGCGCAGTTCGTGCTGGGAACCATGTTGTACAACGGGGACAATGTTACCCGAGATCCGGTGCGGGCCTATGCGCTGATGACCCGTGCAAAGGCTGCGAGCATGCCGCAGGCGGCAAGCTCTCTGGCCCAGATGGAGCGCTTCCTGACCAAGGAGCAGCGAGAGGAAGGCGTGGCACTGGCCCGCCGTTACGAACGCGCCACGCCCACAAGAGCCGTGGCGAGCACGCCGGTGCCTCGATCCGGCACCCCGGCCCGTCCAGCGGCCGCGCCTTCAGCGGCGCCGGCAAGGACGGAACGGCCATCCACCGCCGCCGCAAGCGGTGGCTGGCGCGTGCAACTCGGCGCCTTCCGTGACGACGGAAATGCCCGCACTCTCTGGGGCAAACTGTCGAGCGGCGGCGCGCTGGCCGGGGCACAACCCTTTTACGTCAAGTCGGGTGACGTCACGCGGCTGCTCGCCGGCCCTTTCGGATCAAGCGCCGAAGCAACGCGCGCCTGCAACGCGGTCAAGCGCGCGGGCGCAGACTGTCTCCCCGTTGCCCCCTGATCGCCACGGCCAAATTTCGGCCCCCTTTTTCAGTTTGGATGCGGCAATTCTATCGAGAAAGCCGGACGACAGGGGGGTAAATGAAGGTTGATCGCCGTTCGCTGCTGGCCATTGGTGCGGGCAGCCTTGCCGCCCCCTTGGCAGGTCAGACGCCACCGCCCTCTGACGCTGGCATCGAACCCGCGCTGGCCGATCCCGCTGAAACCATCGATCTGTGGCCCAAGGGCGTACTGAACCCGCCGCCGGGTCTCATCGAGGAGACGGTTCAAAGGGGTAGCAGCCCCGCGACCAGCGACCGCTTTGTCAGGGGCGTGACGCGGCCACGTCTAGCGGTGTTCCGCCCCGTCCGCTCGAACGGTCGGGCCGTCATGGTCACGCCCGGCGGCGGCTATAGCGTGACGGTCGTGGACAAGGAGGGGTATGAGCTCGGCCGCTGGCTGTCAGCGCGGGGCTATACGGTGTTCGTCCTGTTCTATCGCCTGCCGGGTGAAGGCTGGGCCGATCGCGGCAATGTCCCCCTGTCCGACGCGCAACGTGCGATGCGGCTGATCCGCGCGCGCGCCGGCGAATATGGCTTCGATGCGGCCAAGCTGATGGCCATCGGCTTCTCGGCGGGCGGCCATCTCTGCGCCGATCTGGCGACGCGTTTCGCGGTCCGGACCTATGCGCCGATCGACGGCGCGGACCGGCTTTCGGCGCGGCCATGGCTTGCCGCGCCAATATATCCGGTGGTTACCATGACCCTGCCGGTGGCTCATGGCGGCTCACGGGAGAAGCTGCTGGGCGCCGCGGCAACACCTGAACAGGAAGCCATCCACTCCCCCGATCGCACCATGCCGGATGACGCGCCGCCGCTGTTCCTGGTCCATGCGGAGGACGATGCCACCGTGCCGGTCCAAAATACGCTGTTGTTGCGCGCGGCTGCACGGGCGCGAGGTATCAGCGTTGACTGCCACCTGTTTTCAGTCGGCGGGCACGGTTTCGGTATCGCCGGCGCGCGTGGCAAGCCGGTCGAGGTCTGGCCGGAATTACTGCACCGGTGGATCGAGGCGCACTGACCATCCTGTAGGTCGCCGTAAGCGCCGACCGCATAATGAAATGCTTTCGATTGTCGTTCAAACGCCGTAACTGTGATTTCATGACCAGCCCCGCGAGACGCGAGCCGATAATATATGGCCTATTAGGCCTGTTGCTGTTGCTGCCGTTTGCGGCGGACACGATCATGCCGCTCGGCACGGCGGTTTGGGTCGCCTATCTGATCCCGACGGTCATCGCCTATTTGGCCAAGCGGCCACAAACCCCCGCCGTGGTGGCTGCGTTTGCGACATTGTTGACGATTGCCGGTTTCAGCCTGGCACCCGCAGGGGTCAGCCCCGAAGTGGCAATGGCGAACCGCGCCATCGGCGTTTCGGTCATCTGGGTACTGGCGGTCACCGGTTATCTGTTCATTCGCAACCGAACGGAAGTGCAGCGACAGGAATGGCTGCAAATAGGTCAGGTTGGGCTGGCTGAAGCGGTCGGCGGCGAACAATCGCTGGAAATATTGGGGCATAACGCCCTTAAATACCTCGCGGAATATCTGAACGCCCAAGCGGGCGCGATGTTCGTGAACGATGGAGCAGGCTATCAACGGCGGGCAACCTATGGCGTCCCGGCCGACGCGCCCCTGCCCCAGACCATCGGGGAACGCGACGGACTGATGGGACAGGCCATTGCCGACCAGCGCCGCTTCGTTCTGGACGCGGTGCCGGAGGGTTACCTTTATTTCGGCTCTTCAATGGGTCGCTCGCGCCCTTCGCGTTTGCTGATCGCGCCGACTATTGCCGACGGCACCGCCAATTCGGTGATCGAGCTGGGCTTTGCCGAGGGTGAGATGCCCGAAGATGCGGAGTTGCTGCTTGAGCGGGTGTCCGAACAGCTGGGCGTCGCGGTTCGGTCGGCCAAATATCGCGCACGGCTGCGCGAGCTTCTGGATGAAACGCGCCAGCAGTCGGAGGAGCTTCAGGCACAGAGCGACGAACTGCGCGCAAGCAACGAAGAGCTGGAGGCACAGACTCGCCAGCTTGAGGAAGCCGCCGCCCGGCTGGAAGAACAGCAAAGCGAGCTGGAACGCAGCAATGCCGAGCTTGGGGCACAGACCCAGCAGTTGGAGATCCAGCGCGACGACCTGACCCGCGCGCGCGCCTCGCTTGAAGCGCAGACCAGCGATCTGGAACAGGCCAGCCGTTACAAATCCGAATTCCTCGCCAATATGAGCCATGAGCTGCGCACGCCGCTCAATTCGCTGCTCATCATGGCACGCCTGCTGGCGGAGAACCGCAATGGCAACCTGTCGCCCGAGCAGGTGCGGCACGCAGAAACGATCGAAACGTCAGGCAACGACCTGCTGGCGCTGATCAACGACATTCTCGATATTTCCAAGATCGAGGCGGGCAAGCTGGAATTGCAGCTGCGGCCGGTCCGCGTGTCGCCCGTGCTCGACAAGATGAAGGCCGTGTTCGGCCCCTCTGCCGCTGCCAAGGGGCTGGTGTTCGAGGCCGACGCAGAGTCCGGTGCTCCGGTTGAGATCGAAACCGATCCGCAGCGTCTGGAACAGGTGTTGAAGAACTTCCTGTCGAATGCGGTCAAATTTACTGACAGCGGTTCAGTCGCGCTGTCGGTCGCACGTCAGGACGACGGTCGCGTCGGCTTTACCGTACGCGATACCGGGATCGGTATCCCGTCCGACAAGCAGCAGCTGATCTTCGACGCCTTCCGCCAGGCGGACGGCACCGTCAGCCGCAAATATGGCGGCACCGGCCTGGGCCTGTCGATCTCACGCGAACTGGCGCGCTTGCTTGGCGGCGAGATCGCGGTCGAAAGCGTCGCGGGCGAAGGCAGCGCGTTTACGCTGATCCTCCCCGAACGCTTCGACGCCTCTGCCGCCCCGCCGGTACCGCGTCCGGTACAGCCCGCGGTCGAACGGCGAATGCAGCCGTCCAACCCGAACCCGACCCGCCTGCCGCGCCGCACCTATGTCGAGGACGATCGTGAGCGGTTGAGCGGCGACGCACGCGTCATCCTGGTGGTCGAGGATGATCCGGTCTTTGCCCGGATCCTGTCCGACATCGCACATGAACTCGGATTTCAGTGCCTGATCGCCGGGACCGCCGATGAAGGCGCGCTGATGGTGCGCCAGTATCTGCCGCACGCCGTCATTCTGGACATGAACCTGCCCGACCATACCGGCCTGTCGGTGCTGGACCGGATCAAGCGCGACGTGGCAACCCGGCACATCCCTGTCCATGTCGTCTCAGTCGATGACGACAGCCAGGCCGCACTGTCGAGCGGCGCGATGGGTTATCTGTTCAAGCCGGTGCGGCGCGAACAGCTGATCGACATGCTTGAGGGGCTGGAGGCACGCATGTCGCAGCGGATGCGCCGCGTGCTGGTGGTCGAGGATGATGCCCAGCAGGCCGAAAGCATCAAGCTGCTGCTCGCCAGCCGCGATGTGGAGACGATCGAGACCCATTCGGCCGCGACCTGTTTCGACATGCTGGGGCGCGAGACCTTTGACTGCATGGTGCTGGACCTGAACCTGCCAGATGCGTCGGGCCTCGACCTGCTCGAACGGTTGAGCGCGGATGAGAGCGTCGGCTTCCCGCCCGTGATCGTCTATACCGGTCGCGACCTGCATCCGGACGAGGAATTGCGGCTGCGCAAATATTCCAAATCGATCATCGTAAAGGGCGCAAAGTCCCCCGAACGACTGCTCGACGAAGTCACCCTGTTCCTGCATCAGGTCGTATCGGAACTGCCCGAACCGCAGCAGCAACTGATCGCCAAATCGTTGGGTCGCGATTCCACGCTTGAGGGCCGCCGTATCCTGATTGTCGAAGATGATATCCGCAACGTCTATGCGCTGACCAGCGTGTTCGAGCCGCATGGCGTGTCGGTGCAGATCGCCCGCAACGGGCGCGAGGGCCTGGACGCATTGCAACGCGCCAGCGCCGGGGAATCGGACCCGATCGACTTGGTACTGATGGACGTGATGATGCCCGAAATGGACGGGCTGACCGCCACGCGGGAAATCCGCAAGTCGGTATGGGGCAAGCAACTGCCGATCATTGCGCTGACCGCGAAGGCGATGGCACGCGACCAGCAGGAATGTGTGGAGGCCGGCGCCAACGATTATCTGGCCAAGCCGCTCGACGTCGACAAGCTGCTCAGCCTGGTGCGCGTCTGGATGCCGCGATGATCGATCCGGAAACCTTCGAACCGCATGAGGAAATCGAGCTGGACCTGCTGCTGGAGGCGATCTGGCGGCATTATCAGTTCGACTTTCGCGGCTATTCGCAAGGCTCGCTCCACCGCCGGCTGGCGCGTGCGCAGCAGCATTTCGGGTGCGAGAGCCTCTCGGAGCTTCAGCACCGCATCCTGCGCGAGCCTGCGACATTCACGTCGCTAATGGGATATCTGACCATTCAGGTCAGCGAGATGTTTCGCGATCCTGATTATTTCCGCGCGCTGCGTGAGAAGGTGGTACCGCATCTTCGCACCTATCCGTCGATCAAGGTCTGGATCGCCGGGTGCGCTAATGGCGAGGAATTCTATTCGCTGGCCATCCTGTTTCGAGAGGAAGGGCTGGAGGATCGGACGATCTTCTATTGTACCGACATCAGCCCGGCCGCGCTGGCGCAGGCAGAGGCCGGGGTCTATGAGCTGGAGCGCATTCCCCGCTTCACTCAGAACCATCGCCGGTCGGGCGGGCGCAGTTCGCTGTCCGATTATTATACCGCCGCTTATGGCCGGGCAGTGTTCGACAAGTCGTTGCGCGCACGCACCGTGTTCGCCGCGCACAGCCTGGCAACGGACGAGGTATTCAGCGAGGTCCAGCTCGTATCCAGCCGCAACGTACTGATCTATTTCGACCGGAACCTTCAGGATCGGGCATTGGGTCTGTTCGGCCAGTCCTTGGTACGTGGCGGATTCCTGGGACTGGGCGCGCGGGAAACCCTGCGCTTCTCCCGCTATGCTGGCGCATTTGCCGATTTCGAAGAGGGCGAGAAAATCTATCGTCGCAACACCGTCGATCTAACGGAGGTCGCCGATGCGGCCTGAACCTGTCCCAATTCTGGCCGTCGACGATGTGCCCGAAAACCTGAACGCGCTCGAGGCGCTGCTCGCGGGTGAGGATGTCGTCCTCAAAAAGGCGCGTTCGGGGATGGAGGCGCTTGAGATCCTGCTGGTCGAGGATGTGGCGCTTGCCCTGCTCGACGTGCAGATGCCGGGCATGGATGGCTTTGAGCTGGCGGAATTGATGCGCGGGACTGAACGCACCCGCCGCGTTCCAATCATCTTCCTGACCGCCGTCGCAACCGATGAGCGCCGCAAGTTCCGCGGCTATGAAACCGGCGCGATCGACTATCTGCTGAAGCCTGTCGACACCCAGATCGTCCGCAGCAAGGTGGCCGTCTTTGTCGAACTGTTCCGTCAGCGCCGCGAACTGGCGAAACAGCGCGACCAGCACGCCGCCGCCCTCGCCCGGCTTCAGGCGCATCGTGACAATTCGCCGCTGGCAATCGTCGAACTGGACGCTAATCTGCGGATTCTGGCGTGGTCCAAGGGGGCACAGCGCCTGCTTGGCTGGCGCTCGGCTGAGGTCGCCGGCTTTACCATCGGTGAGACGAACTGGCTTGAGCCTGAGGGCGTTGCTGCGATCGGTACGCTGGTCGGGGACATGATCGCAGGCGAGCGCCTTCGCGACATGCAGGCGCTCACGTTGCGCACAGCGGTCGGCACGCGGTTGGACTGCGAATGCTATTGCTCCGCCCTGCTGGATGCAGAGGGAGCGCTGGTTTCGGTCAACGTCCAGATCCTGGACGTAACCGCCCGCAAACGGGCCGAGGCGACCCAGCGGCTGTTGATCGGTGAGCTGAACCACCGGGTCAAGAACACGCTGGCATCGGTTCAGGCGATTGCGACGCAGACGTTGCGCCACTCGACTGGCCCCTCGGACTTTGCGCCAACCTTTATCGGGCGCATCCATGCGCTGGCTCGCGCCCATTCGCTGCTCAGCAGCACGACGTGGCAGGGCGCAAGCCTGCGCGAGCTGATCGAGGGGCAGATCCAGACCGGCACGATGGAGGCCGGCACGCTGGTCGCGACCGGGCCGGAACTGGACCTGAAGCCCGAACCCGCACTGCATCTGGCACTGGTGCTGCATGAATTGACAACCAACGCCCATAAATATGGCGCCCTGTCGGTGCCGGGCGGGCGGGTCGAGCTTGAATGGTCGGTGCAGGGCGGCACGCTGTCGCTATGCTGGTGCGAACGGGGCGGCCCGCCTGCTCAGGCCCCCACTCGCCGGGGTTTTGGCAGTGCGTTGATCGAGCGCAGCCTGCGGGCTGAGGGCGGCACCGCGCAGGCGCAATATGGGGAAGCAGGGCTGTGCTGGCACTTCACCCTTCCCTATGACGCGCGTCCCCGCGGGCCGGCGGCTTCGGCAGAGGCGCTGGGACCGGTCGTGGCGACCCTTGCCGATGCCGCCGACCATGCACTTGACCTGCCTAAGCGGGTTCTCGTGGTCGAAGACGAACCGCTGATCGGAATGGAGATCGGCGATCTGCTGAACGATCACGGCATCACCATGGTGGGACCGATCGCAACGCGCGATGCAGCGCTGGCCGCGATCACGACTGAAGAGTTCGACATGGTGCTGCTCGACGGCAATCTTCAGGGTGAGCCAGTCGATGCGATCGCCCGCGCCCTGATCGAACGCGGCACCGGATTCCTGTTCGTTACCGGCTATGGCCGCGATCATCTGCCCACCGGTTTTGACGACGTGCCGATCGTGACCAAGCCCTTTGGCGCACAGGAATTGATGACCCGCCTGAAGACCGGCTTCGCTGCCTCAGCCAGCAGGCATATGCCCGCCTGATCAGCCGGCGCGCCTGCTGCTAATTGCCGCCGCCCGTGGGATTGGCATCGTCAAACCCGCTCCGCCGCTTTAGCATCGCCGAAAAGACGGAGGGGAATAAGGATGCTGACACGCAGGCAGACGATGGCCGCGATGGCCGCCGGGACGGTCATGCTTTCGATGGACGGCACCGCCCGCACCGTCGATCCGCGCCGCCGCACGACGCTGTGGTACCGCCAGCCCGCGACTGAATGGACGCAGGCGCTGCCCGTGGGCAATGGTCGGTTAGGTGCGATGGTGTTCGGCGGCACGCGCGAGGAACGGCTGCAGCTGAACGAAGGGACGTTGTGGGCAGGCCAGCCCTACGATCCGGTCAACCCCTTGGCGCGTGAGGCGCTGCCCAAGGTGCGCGAGTTGATCTTTGCAGGGCGGATCGAGGAAGCTGAGGCGCTGACGAACGAGGCGCTGATTGGCCGGCCAAAGGTTCAGATGCCTTATCAGGCACTGGGCAACCTGCGCCTGACCTTTCCCGATGTTACCGAGCCTAGCGAGTATCACCGCGAACTCGATCTCGAATCCGCCATCGCCACCACCCGCTTCACCGCCGGAGGCGTCACGCATCTGCGGGAAGTCATCGCATCGAAACCGGATCAGGTCATTGCAGTGCGGCTCAGCGCATCGAGGCCCGGCACGCTCGACGTGGATGTGGCACTCGACACCCCGCATGAGGGCGCCGCGACCCGGTCAACCGCGCGCGAAATCGTGCTGGAGGGAGCAAACCGCCCGGCCAGCGGCGTGGACGCCGGGCTGCGCTTTGCGGCACGGCTGGCGCTGTCGGCAAAGGGGGGGCGTGTCACACCGGCGGCGAATGGCAGCGTCAGCATCCGCGGGGCGGACAGCGTTACGCTGTTGCTGGCCATGGGAACCAGCTTTCGCCGGTTTGACGATGTGTCGGGCGATCCTGCGGCGGCGACTTCGGCCACGCTGGCTAAAGCCGTCACGCGCGGTTTCGATCGCATCGCCGCCGACGCTTCTTCAGAGCATCGCCGGTTGTTCGGGCGCGTGTCGATCGACTTGGGCCGAACCGCTGCGGCCGACCAACCGACCGATGCACGTATCCGCCAGTCCCAGGAGAGCGATGACCCCGCGCTTGCGGCGCTGTACTTCCAATATGCGCGTTATCTGCTGATCGCCTGCTCCCAACCGGGCGGCCAGCCCGCGACCCTTCAGGGCCTGTGGAACGACAGCCTCAACCCGCCGTGGCAGTCCAAATACACGATCAACATCAATACCGAGATGAACTACTGGCCCGCCCATTCGACCAATTTGACCGAATGCGCCGCGCCGCTGGTCCAGATGGTGCGCGATCTGGCCGAAACGGGCGCGCGCACCGCGCGAGAGATGTATGGCGCGCGCGGTTGGGTGGTTCATCACAACACCGACCTGTGGCGCGCGACTGCGCCGATTGACGGCGCGTCATGGGGCATGTGGCCCACCGGGGGTGCGTGGCTGTGCACCCATTTGTGGGAGCATTACGACTATACCCGCGACCGCGCCTTCCTGGCATCCGTCTATCCGCTGATGGCAGGTTCCGCCCGCTTCTTCCTCGACGCGCTTCGGCGCGATCCGCGAACCGGCTTTCTGGTCACTAATCCGTCGCTCAGCCCGGAAAATCAGCACGGCCATGGCGGCGCGCTGTGTGCGGGGCCGACGATGGACATGGCGATCCTGCGCGACCTGTTCGACCAGACCGCAGCAGCCGCCGTGCTGCTCGCGATCGACACCCCGCTAGTGGCCGAAATGAGGGCGGCACGGGCGCGTCTGGCGCCCTACAAGATCAGCAAGCGTGGAGAGTTGCAGGAATGGCAGGAGGATTGGGATGCCGACGCGCCCGAACAGGACCATCGGCATGTGTCCCATCTTTACGGCGTCTATCCCTCGCACCAGATTAGCACCGATGATACGCCCGAATTGGCGTCTGCGGCGGCCCGAACGCTGAATATTCGCGGCGACCGGGCAACCGGTTGGGCCACGGCGTGGCGCATCAACCTGTGGGCGCGCCTGCGCGACGGAGAACGCGCGCATGGCATTTTGAAGTTCCTGCTCGGCCCCGAACGTACCTATCCCAACATGTTCGACGCACACCCGCCGTTCCAGATCGACGGCAATTTCGGCGGCGCAGCGGGCGTGGTCGAGATGCTGATGCACAGCCATGGGGACGTGCTTGAGTTGCTACCGTCGCTCCCGCGGGAATGGCCTTCGGGACGCATCAGCGGCCTGCGCGCACGCGGCCGCTGCACGGTTGATCTTGCCTGGCGCGGTGGAGCGCTGGACCGAGTGACCCTTAGCCCTGAAATCGCCGGTAAACTTCAGGTTCGCGCAATGGGACGCCGGGTCGACGTCACGCTGCAGCCGGGTCGAAGGGTCACGCTGGACCGCACTTCCTTTGCCCGCGCGCAGACCTGACGGAAAAGGGACTGTTCATCCCGCGATGAACAGCCCCTCCCTCGCCCGCCGCGGATAACCCCGCCGCGATCAACCCTTGGGCTTCAACAGGCCATGCATGTCCAGCCACCGGGCGAAGGCATCGAACCAGCCTGTGCTGGTCGTCGTCTTTTGATACATACCGAAGCCATGCCCACCCTGTTCGTAAAGGTGGAATTCGACGGGACGCTTCGCTGACTTCCACGCCTCAACCAGGCCGAAACCGCTATCGGTAAACAGCGGATCGTCAGCGGCCAGCGCCACGAACAATGGCGGCGCGTCGGCGGGCACGGAAACTGGCGCAACCGGGCCATAAATGTTGCCGATGAACGCGGGCTTCGCGTCCTGCCCCGCCAATGTGGTGGCCATCGTCAGCATCGCACCGGCGGAAAATCCAACCATTCCGATGCGGTCCGGGTCGACCCGCCATTCATTCGCCCGACGACGGATCAGCGCAAACGCTGCCCGTGCATCCGCAATCTGGGGGCCCAGATTGGCCATCATCTCGCTGGGGCTTGGCCGCGCCTGGCGTGCTCCGCCCGACGGCGGCCGCGGTCCTGATGCGCGTTCGAACGCGGCCATATCAGCCGGGGTCTGGTTCAGGCGATATTTGATAACGAACGCCGCCACTCCCTTCGCTGCAAGTGCCTTGGCAACGTCCCACCCTTCATTTTCCATCGACAGCGTTCGAAAACCGCCACCGGGCGCAACGATAACGGCGGCGCCCGTCGCCTTGGCTGGATCGGGCAAAAATGGGGTCAGCGTGGCAACCGTGACGTTCCGCGCGAACACGCTACCATATTGGCTATGCCAGGCCTCCGAAGCGGTCGCGCCCGGCAACGGACCCGTGCCAAGCTCGATCGCCGTAGGCTGCGCCGGGATCGGGATAGGCGCCATTTTATCGTTCTGAGCATGAGCGGGGCTCGACAGGGCGACGGACAGCGCCACCCCAGCATTATAGGCCCGACCCCGTACCGAGCGCATACCGCGCCACATTTCTCCGACAGGTTTCAACGACGCTCTCCCGTTAGATGGTGTTTTGTTTTTCTTGTCCTACTAAAGGTAGCGCTAACCTGTCCATCGCAAACGCTGTTCGATGCGGCGATGTATCTGCGGGTATCGGGTCGCAATGGCGTGACTTACTCTGAGAAACCCCAACTGCCCTCAATATGGTTGAGCCAGCTTTGTGGGGCGTACATCCGCAATCGCCGTTTGGCGATCGAACGCTCGGGAATGGCGGGTTTGGTATGTCATCGAGCAAGATCGAAAGCGATTGCGCCAGCATCGTGGCGACAGCAACCGACCGAGATTTCGGCGCGTTCCGGCCGCGCGTGTAAACCGGTGTAAAACGCATCTACCGCTAAAGCGCTAAGTCTTCGAAGGATTGGTCGGGGAGACAGGATTCCTGACCGATTTACGCCAATCGCTAAGCCAATGTTTTCGCGTCGCCGCACAACCCGTCTGTCTGCGCGTTGCACAGCAAGGCGTACAATTATGCAAGCGCTGCTGAATGGCTCGGCAGTCGCTTTGAATGTACGAATCGTGGCGCACGTGGCACCTGTTTGCGGCCGTTCGAAAACCTGCGGCCGCAACCCGAAACCGGTCATCCGCTAAGGTTCCGGTGGGATTAAAAGTCCCGCATTCGACTACCGAATATGGCCACCACAGGCGGGTCAGCGGAACGGCAGCTTTCTCACTTGAAGGCTGTCCAAGCCGCCATTCGTTCAGCCGAAGTATCGCGGCAGCTTCGCGCCCAATCTCGGTCATCGAAACTGCGACGACAACCGCCTAAAAATGGACATCAAATTAGCGGGCGCAATCTGGCCGCAATGTTGGCCTTTCCGCCCGGACAGATTGCAGCATTGGAGCGATCGTAAGCGGCACGGGCGAGGCTGAACCACAGAAGAGTTTTGGCACGTCAAAACATGTCGAGCTTCAAGGGGCTGCAAAGGCGCTCGCCGATTGCTAGGGAAGTCGAAGACAAAGTTTTTCAACAGATTCCAGGTACATGTTCCTCAACGATACAAGCGTTACCGGACTCGAGATTGCGAGCCGCGACTGGTCCGGGACGCCATTAGGCTCGATAGAGGGGTGGCCGCCCGCGCTACGCACGACACTCGCGCTAATGCTGGCCAGTCCGACACCCATGTTCCTCGCATGGGGACCGGACCTGCGATGCTTCTACAATGATGCCTATCGGCCGATCCTCGGCTATCGGCTCCAGAGCGCGCTTGGTCGGCCGTTTCGTGAGGTTTGGGCGACTATCTGGAGCGATATCGAACCACTGGTGAATGCAGCGCTTGCCGGCGAGAGCCAGATCGTAACGGACATGCGTCTTGATGTAAGCCGCAGCGGAGCGCCTGAGGAGAGTTGGTGGACCTTCACTTATTCGCCAGCGTATTATGACGCTGGTAGCATTGCAGGTTTATTCTGCGTCACGGGCGAGACCACGTCGCGCGTGGTCGCCGAACGCGACCGAGATGCGGCTGACGATCGCCTGCAACTGGCACTATCGGCAGGCAACAGCATCGGCGTTTGGGATTGGGACGTCATCAACGATCGGCTGACTGCGGATACGCGGTTCGCCACTCTTTACGGCGTCGAGCCTGATCAGGCGGCAAAAGGCGCGCCGATTGCCGAGTTTTTCAACGGTATCCATCCCGACGATTTGCCGCGTGTGCAGGCGGAAATCGGAAGGGTGATGGCCGGCGACGGTAATTTCGCCTCTGAGTACCGATTACTCGACAAGGACGGCACGATCCGATGGGTTGCAGCGCAAGGGCGCTGTATTTTCGATGACGAGGGCAAATGCGTTCGTTTTCCGGGTGCCAGCTACGACATCACCCAACGCATGGTGTCCGATCTGGCCCTGAAAGCGGCTAAGGCGGAACGTGAATTCGTCATCGACCTGACGGTAGCTCAGCGCAAGCTGAGCGATCCCGAGGCTATCATACGGCTTTCCGCCGAAATGCTCGGGCACCGTCTCGGCATCAATAGAGTCGGCTATTACCGTTTGGTCGGCGCCAAACATCTTCGCCATGGTTGTAACTGGACGGACGGAACATTGGCTCCGTTGACGGGCATCGAACCCGTTAGCCGCTTCGGTAAGCGCGCCGAGCAGTTGAGACGGCGTGGAAAGACGCTGGTGTTCAGCGACAGCCGACATGATGATGAGCATGATTTCCTTCCTTTGGCTGATCAGGGCGTGCTCTCGGGCGTGTGTGTGCCGCTTATGCAAGAAGGCGTCTGGCAAGCGGGTATGTATCTGCACCACGCCGAAGTAAGGCATTGGACTGCGGCGGAGATTGCGCTGGCCAAGGAAGTAGTCGATTTAACATGGTTGGCAGTGGACCGCGCGCAAGCCGTGATGCGGCTCAACCAACTGGTCAATAAGCAGAACGCGGCGCTTGTTGAAGCAAGCACTGAAATCAAGAGCGAGGCTACGGCGCGCTCCGCTGCCGAATTGCAAGTTCGTCAGCTTCAGAAGATGGAAGCAGTGGGCCAGCTTACCGGTGGTATCGCCCACGACTTCAACAACATGCTGGCTGTCGTCATCGGCGGCCTCAACCTTGCCCAGCGCCGGCTGGACCGGGGTGAAACCGACATCAAGCGTTTTATGGACGGTGCCATGGAAGGCGCAACACGTGCCGCCGCCCTGACACAGCGCTTGCTAGCCTTTTCGCGCCAGCAACCGCTTGCGCCCGAAAGCATCGACGCGAACCGCCTGGTCAACGGTCTGACAGAACTACTCGCTCGAACGCTGGGTGAGCGGGTGCGACTCGAAACGATATTAACGCCCGGTCTATGGAAGACGCTTGCCGATCCGGTCCAGCTTGAAAACGTCATCGTAAACCTGGCGGTCAATGCCCGCGACGCGATGCCCGATGGCGGGCGCCTGACGATCGAAACCGGCAATGCCGATGTCGATGCCGATTACGCGCTGGAAGCCGAGGTGCCGGACGGTCACTATGTCATGATAGCCGTGAGCGACACCGGTACGGGCATGTCACAAGAGGTATTGGCAAAGGCCTTTGAACCCTTCTTCACGACTAAAGGCGTCGGCAAGGGCACGGGCCTGGGCCTTAGCCAGGTCTTCGGCTTCGTCCGCCAATCTGGCGGTCACGTCAAAATTTATTCGGAGGTCGGTCATGGGACAACGATCAAGGTCTACTTGCCGCGTACCTTAGATGGAGAGATGCAGCCTGTAACGAGGCGCGCGCCGGTTCTTGCACGTGCTGGATCGCCCGATGAGATCATCATGGTGGTGGAGGATGAGGAGCGCGTGCGCAACTTCTCCACGGAAGCGTTGCGGGAGTTGGGCTATACCGTCCTTCACGCAGCCAGCGGCCCAGCGGCATTAGCCTTGATAGATGCCGGGCAGGATGTCACGCTGCTCTTTACCGATGTCGTTATGCCGGAGATGACGGGACGGCAGCTCGCCGACGAGGCAATCAAGAGACTGCCGGATTTGAAAGTCGTCTATACGACCGGATACACCCGCAATGCGATCGTCCACAATGGCGTGATCGATCCCGGGACCAACTTTCTGGCCAAACCGTTCGGGATCGATCAGCTTGCTGCCAAGATACGTGAGGCGTTGGACGGCTAGCTCGCAATCATGTCGCGAAAGGTGCCGAAGCGCTTCGGGGTTCGTGTCGCAGACAGGGCGTTTTCCGCAGGTCGCCCAGCAAGGACCTCTAGTTAAACCGCGTAGCCCTCACCCCTTCGTGTTTAAACAGGTAGGAGAAATGGCTGCGTCGAACTATCCCGTCGCAGACTACGGAGCGGGGGCGCGATTGCGCCGTTTTTGTATATCCTGCATCGGACGGCCGCGATGCCGGACATTCGGAATTGGCCGGCGCCGGATGATCGGCCAGCGAACTGGATATTCACGAGGGCAGCCAGAACGCCGGTAGGTCGAATGTGCCAACGCCAGCCGTCCGATTACAGGCGCTCCATCCGAAGCCAGCGCCTGTCGCCCAGCCAGGCCTTGTCGAATGCCCGCCGGGCCGCTGCGGCTTCGAGCTTGTGCCCTTGCGCGGCCTCGCTTCGGGCAAGGCCATAGAGAATCCAGCCGTTGTCAGGGGTCTGCACCAGAGCTGCACGGAAGGCCTGACTTGCAGCGCGGTAATCGCCGGCAAGGAACAGGGCCCCGCCGAGAGACTGCTGGACCGGATAGTACCAGTATGCAGGTTCCTGGTAGGGCAATCGCGCCTCGATCGCCGCGGCTTTGCGGAAATAGCCGATCGCATCCGCATACCGACGTTGGGCCGTGGCATGCTTGCCGCGTGCGACGGCCTCCGCCAGCGCAAGTAGGTCGGGCGCCGGAACACCTTGTTCGATCATTCCGGCGAAGGCATTTGAAGCCTTTAGCCGGTTAATCGCCGCCAGTTCCGCCTCGAAGCCGGACTGGTCGCCTAGCCGGGACTGGGCGATGGCTCTGGCAAAGTGGCGCATCGCTGCGGCGTAAGGCAGTCGCGGATCGGGCGCGGGCATCGCCAGGATTGCTGTCGACTTGGCAAACTGGGCCATGGCCAGGAACGGCGCCGCGTCGATTGCCTGGATCCACGCGATCCGGGCGGAGGTCTCTGGGTCGAGCACGGTGCGTAACCGCTGCGCTTCGCGGATGGCGGTGCGCATGTCGCCCGCCATCTGCGCCGAGGTCACGATAAAATGGATATTGTGCGGGTAATAGCCATAGCGGACCAGGCTTTGGTCGTTGGTGCCGCGAATGAAGGCCTCGTCAGCCCTGGCAGCCGCTACGTTCACCCGGATCGAATCCGCATGGCGTCCGAGCCGCTGATAGATATGCCCTGGCATATGCACGAGATGACCCGCAGTCGGCGCTGACGGAACCGACAGCCGATCTGCGGCAGCTTCGGCACGCTGCGGATCGCTCGCTTCCAGCAGGTGAATGTAGAGGTGGCCGGCCTGCGCATGGGCGGGATTGCGGCGGACGACACTTTCGACCAGTCGCACCGCATCGCCGCTGCGGCCGATCGGTGTCCTCTTGTCGCTTTCCCAGTAGTTCCAGGGACTGGTGTCCATTGCCGCCTCGGCCGCCAGCACCGCTACATCGTCGTCCTGCGGGAAACGCGCCGCAGCCGCGATCATCGCATCGGCGTAGGCCGCGTCCAAGGCAGCACGATCTGCCTCGGGATCGCGCGAATAGCGAAGCGCCAGCGCTTCGATCAGCGCGCGTTCGAGCGGCGATACCTTATCCCTCATCGCCATTGCGCGGTCGATTGCACCGAGCGCGGCCGGCCGGTCGCGCTCGTCCATCGGCGCATTGATGTTCGGACCGAGCGCAACCGCCTCGCCCCACCAGCACATCGCGCAACCGGGATCAATGCGTTGCGCCTCGCGGAAGGAACGGACCGCGCCTGCGTGACTGAAGCCGTAGGTCAACAGCAGGCCCTGGCTGAAGTAGCGCTGTGCTTGCGGTGAATTCGTGGTCACCCGGAATGCAGATCGGGTAAGGTCGGCAAACAGCGGGATGGCAGCGGCCTGGCTGGCCGGCGCGGCTGCCGCCGAGGACATCAGGAGGTTTCGGGTCAGGCTAAGGCTGCCGTCGCGAGAGCCACAGATCAGTTTGGCGACTTCGCTGGGATCTAGGGCCGAAGCCTCCGGAGATGTCAGGCTCAGCGAGGGGGCAAAGCTTGCCAGCGTCAAGCCAAGACCAACCAAGGCGGCGGATTTCAACTTGTGACGCACAACAGTTCCCCATGTGAAAAGGACGTTTGAGCGATCTGCACAAGGTATCACATATTGTGAGCAGTTCCAGGCAAAGGTATGCGATCATCTTCTGACTGAGCGGCTAGAACGGAGACTGACAAAAACGATTGGATATGGGCAGTTCGGTGTGAATTGAAAGCCGTTTCGCTCCGCTGAATGTCAGCTTTTGCGATTTTCCGCGTCCGAACCGGATTGGCAGCAAGCGGCCCAGTTTCGGCCGCGACGGGTCGCCAGAATGGGCGTTAGCGCTTGGGCAGTGAGCGAACGGCTGCGAGCGTCCGCAACTTGGTCCAAGCAGCTTCATCCGACCTTTAAGTCATCATGGATGTGAATCAATGCGATGGGGGTCCTTTTCTTATTGTCGCTTTCAGTCCACGCTGAACCACGAAGCACGGCCGAGGCCGCGCTTCGGTGATGACGAGGATCTCCGGAATACCGCTGGCGGACCCTCGGCCAACGTCGTCACCTAGGCCGGGGGTCTGTCAGCGGCAGTCCGTGAGCACGCTCTCGCGTTGGATCATAAAGAACCCCTCGCACACCAGGCGTCAGCGCGCCGTGCGGAGGTGGACGAAACCCGACCTAGTCCGACATCGTTCGTCCAACCGCTGATCTCCTTAATAGAGGAGATGAACTCCGTCGGGTTGGGATACGAATGCCTCGCGAACATCGCGGGCCGTTCGGATCAGAACACCCGTTCGATCCGCCCCGACAAGGGCAAGGATGAGGGCAGTTTCGAGACCATCGGTTCTCGAAAGGGAAATGGCGTGCGCGTATCGCGCAAGAAGAACCCGATTAGCGCGGCGGCGATTCGACGCGTTCTCGACGCGGCAAGCAAGGCGGGATTCGCTGTCGGGCATATCGAGGTGCAGCCGGACGGCACGATCCGTCTGAGCGCTGGCGGAGCATTTCAGCCCGTTTCACAAAACCCGAACGGCATCTTCGACGAGTGGGAAGCTGGCCTGTGATCAAGGGGGTCCACTTCGTGCTTAAGCGTTTGGCCGATGGTGTCAGCCGCTGGTACGTCTATGCGTGGCGTGGCGGTCCGGTCGTCATGTCGGCGGATGGACGCAAGCCATCGCTGATGATAAAGGCGCTGAAAAAAGTTGCCATCGCTAGGCGAGAGCGGGACGCGGCACTTAAGCCTGCTCCTACGACGATCCAGACGCTGATCGACAAATGGCAGAACAGCCCTGAATGGTCGGACCTGGCGCCCAATACTCAGAAGGCCTGGGGCTCGAGCGTCCGCGCCATTCACGCCAAGTGGGGCAAGGTCCCGTTGACAGTCTTCAACGATACGCGAATGATCGCAAAGGTCGTCGACTGGCGCGACCAGCGTCGAGAGACGCCGCGGCTGCGGACAACGGCGTCACGGTGCAGCGGGGTGACCTCAAGATCAACGTGGCCGAAAAGATCGGGAAGATCTACGTCAACGGCCAGAGAGCGGAGATCTTCTGGACCAAGGACGATCTGGCGGCCTTTCGAGAAGGCGGCGCGCGAGAAGGATCGCGCGGTCTATGAGGCCGTTCTCTTCTGTTCGGTGACCGGTTGCGACGCGAAGACCTCACGCGGGTCACTTGGTCGTCGGTCGGCGATTACGCCATCGTCAAGAAGGCGATGAAAAGCAGTCGATGCAGGCGCCATCTAGCCACGGTCCCGCGCATCCCGCAATTGGACGACGTGCTGGATCTGCTCGAAGGGCGCTATCGGGCACAGGGTGTCGATACGGTTCTGGTCAATTCCCATGGCGAGCCCTGGAACCTCGACACACTGAGTAAGGAGGTGGCGCGTATCGTCAAGCTCGCCGGCAGCCTGCACGTCGATTCTGGCGGAGAAGGCGGCGCCCAGCGCAAGCGGCGCAAGCACCTCCACGACGTCCGCGGCACCTTCGTCACCTATCTCATGACCGAGACCGACCTCTCCGACGCCAAGATCGCCAGCATCATGGCGTGGTCCGTCGATGAGGTGACGCGGATCCGCCGCATCTACGTTGATGGCACCGCCCGCCAGATCGCGCTCGGCAAGCGCATCGCTCGCGGTCTGACACCGCGGTGGATGTCAAAAGATGCGGGCCAAGCGTGTTGACGGCGGGATGGGGCTCGTGGCATTGCCTGCCCCGCCCGCTGTAAACCGGAATTGTAAACCGGCGCCGCACAGAGGGACTTTTCAGCGCTAAGTTGTTGAAATGCGGGTGTAGCTCAATGGTAGAGCAGAAGCTTCCCAAGCTTACGACGGGGGTTCGATTCCCCTCACCCGCTCCAGCCCCTTAAACAATGCGGAATGTCGCGGCCCCGACCGCCGATCACGGCCAGGGCCTCACGCTTCATTCGTCGATATTGCGGCGAAAGGTTTCCGGCAGGAACAGCAATCCGATCACCACCGTCGCCGCCGCGATTAGCACCGGATACCATAGCCCATAATAGATATCCCCCGTCGCGGCGACCATCGCGAAGGCTGCGGTCGGCAGGAAGCCGCCGAACCAGCCATTGGCGATGTGACATGGCAGCGACATCGACGTGTAACGGATACGGCTCGGAAATAACTCCACCAGCATCGCCGCGATCGGTCCGTACACCATCGTCACCAGCAGGACGAGGGCGAGCAGGATCAGCACGACGCTTACCCGGTCCGTCTCTGCCGGATCGGCCCGGTCGGGATAGCCGGCAGCGTACAGTCCGGCCCTGACTTGAGCCTGATAGGCGGCAATGGCGTCCGCTCGCTCGGCACCTGCCACGAGTGAGGGGTCGGGCGCGGTGAGCGCTGCGTCGCCAATGCGGATCTGCGCGACCGTTCCGGCGCGAGCCGGCACGTTGTTATAGTTGATGCCGTTCTTCGCCAGATATGCCTTTGCAATGTCGCAGCTGGTGCTGTCGAACTTGTTGCCGCCGACCGGATCGAACTGGAACGAACATTCCCCCTCGTTCGCGACCACGCTGACCGGCGCCATTTGGACCGCACGGGCCAATGTCGGGTTTGCCGCGTCGGTCAGGGCATGGAACAGCGGGAAGTAGCTGATGGCAGCAATCGCACAGCCGGTCAGGATGATCGGTTTGCGCCCTATCCTGTCCGACAGCCATCCGAAAAAGACGAAAAAGGGCGTGCCGATCGCTAGCGCGATGGCGATCAGGATGTTGGCCGTCGCGCCGTCAACCTTCATGATCTTTTCGAGGTAGAACAGGGCGTAGAACTGGCCAGTGTACCAGACTACCGCCTGCCCCGCGCCCGCGCCGAACAGCGCGATCAGCACCCAGCGCAAATTCTTCCACTGCCCGAATGCTTCCTGGATCGGGGCCTTCGATGTCGTTCCCTCGTCCTTCATCTTCTGGAAGACCGGGCTTTCCGAGAGCTGCAGGCGGATCCACATCGACACCGCAAGCAGCACGATCGAAATCAGGAACGGCACGCGCCAGCCCCAGCTTGCGAACGCCGCCTCACCAATCGCGGTACGCAGGCCGATGACAACCAGCAGCGCGGCGAACAGCCCCATCGTCGCCGTCGTCTGGATCCAGCTGGTGTAAAGGCCCCGCTTCCCCGGCGGCGCATGTTCCGCGACATAGGTCGCCGCGCCGCCATATTCGCCGCCCAGTGCCAGCCCCTGAAGCAGCCGCAACGCAACCAGGATGAAGGGGGCCGCAACGCCGATGGTCGCGTAAGCGGGCAACAGGCCAACGGCAAAGGTCGACAGGCCCATGATCCCCATGGTGACCAGAAACGTGTTCTTGCGCCCGACCAGATCGCCGATGCGGCCGAACACCAGCGCACCGAACGGCCGCACCGCAAAACCCGCGGCGAACGCCGCCAGCGCCAGGATGAACCCGGTGGTCTCGTTTACCCCGGAAAAGAACTGCGCCGAAATATAGCTGGCCAGCAGGCCGTAGAGATAGAAGTCATACCATTCGAACACCGTCCCAAGCGACGATGCGGCGATCACCAGTTTTTCATTCTGTGTCGCTGCGTGATGCTTGGGCAGTTCGTCCAATCCCGTCGCCAACGCGCCTCTCCCCGGCAAGACCGCTTTTGCGGCTATCGTCGGACCATATGGGCTTCATGCGGATGCGGGAAGGGCCGACCTTTCAGGCGATGGTTCGATCGTCGGCGGCGGTTTTCGCCCATCCCGCACGACCAAATCCGCCCTACCCTATCGCGCGCGGCGGCGTTCGATGCCGTAATCGATGCGGATGCGGACCCACTCCCCGATCCGGGGCCGCCCGCCGATGCGCGGTGGGCGCACCCGGAACTGCCACGCCGCCGCCAGCACCGCGCGGGCAATGTTCGAACGGTCCGGTGATTCGCCCAGCGACACGCAATCTTCAACCCGGTAGTCGGGCGCGGTCCGGCACGCGATCAGCCCCCAGCCCGGCCCTGTGGCGGTTGAGAGATACCCGCGCAGTTCCTCAGGATATGGCTCGCGATACCAGGACGCTGCGTAGAGCGGCTCGCCATTGGGGGCGGTGCCGACGCGTTCGGTATCGCCCGGCGTGCCGGTGTCTGGTGGCCCCATTACGGCGCGCCGCGCTGGACGGGCGGGTGCGGGCGCAGGGCGCGCGACATCGGACGACGCCACCACATCGCGCGGCATGGGGATATAGGGCAGCGGTACCGGCGGTTGGACCGGGGTCACCACTGGCGGCGTTGGCGCGGGTGGCGCGAGTGCGGGCGGCTCCGCCGGCGTGTCCTCGGGCACTTCAGCCGCCTCCTCGGCCGCGGCAGGGCGGGCGGGTTCCGGCTCGGCCACTGCCGGTTCCTCCGCCGACGGCGCCTCCATGGTGAAGACAGGCGTGGTGCGATCTTCCTCCCGCTCGACATCTCCGGGGCGCAGTGTCAGTAGCAACAGCGCCAGCAGCAGCTCGATCAGCAGCGCCAGGCCGACCCCCGCCGCACGCCGCCCCAACCCGGCACGAACACGGTCGGGCAAAAGTCGCAAAAGCGGCGCGATGGCCGTCAGGCGAGTTCCTCATCGGCAAAGGTTTCGGTGTCGATCTGTGCCTGCATCGCTGCTGCATAACGCGGGCCGCGAATTGCGCCCGGCCCAAAGATCAAGTCGATCCGCGCCAAGATTTCGGGCGTCACCACCACGTTCAGCGCGCCCAGATTCTCCTCAAGATGGCGGACGCTGCGTGTGCCGGGAATGGGCACGATATGCTCACCGCGCGACAGCACCCAGGCCAGCGACAATTGCGCGGGAGTGCATCCGATCTCGGCCGCCAGCGCGTCGAACAGGCCGACCGCTTTCAGATTATGGGCCAGCGCATCGCCGAAAAGGCGCGGCATCTGGGCGCGAATGTCGCCCGCGACATAGGCGTCCTCACGCACCCCGCCCGCCAGCAACCCGCGGGCAACCGGCGAAAAGGCGACAAAGCCGATGCCCAATTCCTCGCACGTGCGGATCACGGCAATCTCGCCGTTGCGGACGATGGGCGAATATTCGGTCTGCACCGCCGCGATGGGATGAACATTATGGGCGCGCCGGATCGTCCCGGCGCTCATTTCGGACAGGCCGATCGCGCCGATCTTGCCCGCTTCCTTGGCCCGCACCAATGCGCCGACCGACTCCTCACTCGGCACCCTGCGGTCAAGGCGGTGGAGATAATACAGGTCGATATGGTCCGTCCCCAGCCGAACCAGCGCATCGTCCAGGGTACGCGCGATGGCGGCGGGCGATCCGTCGAGCGACCGCTGGCCGTCGACCACATCCAATACGCACTTGCTGGTCAGCGTGAACTCGGTCCGCCGGTGGCCAACGGCGCGACCCACCAGTTGCTCATTCTCGCCCGCGCCGTAAAGCGCAGCGGTGTCGAGCAACGTCACGCCCAGATCGAGCGCGCGGTTCAACAGCGCCTCGGCATCCGCCGCCAATGGCTTTTCGCCATAACCGTGGCTGATGTTCATGCACCCCAGGCCGATGGCGGATACGGAAAGGGAGCCGATGCGGCGGACTGGCAACGTCATTTCAACCCTCGCTCAATCAGCGGCATGAAGCGGCGAACGCCCCATCGCCCCCGCCAGCGCCTTGTGCCGACGCTCCACCGTTTCGCCATAAAGCGACGAAAGGCCCAGCCCGGTGTGCAGCACCACCGCCTCATCGCCAAGGCTCATGCTGGTGTTCCTTAGCGGTGCTGCGACCCCGCCCGACAGCCGCTGGCCCAGCCGCATTGCCAGCCCCCAACGCACCGCCATTTCCAGCATGTCGGGCGATGCCACACGCGCCAGTGGATCGGGCGATTCGCTGCCACCGCCGAAGCATGTGAACAGCGCCTGCGCCAGCATCGCCCGCCCCGGCGCGTCGATCGCTACCCAATTGCCGTGCAGAGCGACCTCAAGCCCGCGTTCGGCGCGAAACTCCGGATTGGCCAACCACGCCACATCCGCCAGCAGGCAAGCGGCGTGCCGCAACCGCGCCATTTCCGCCGTTTCATCCGCGAACAGCGGTGCGATCCACGTGTCGAGCAGGTCGCCATGCTCTGGAAAGCGGCCCAGCCGCCGTCCCTCTTCCCGCGTGGCGACGATCAGCGGGTCCAGCGAGCGGGTCGCATCGTCCAGTGCGCCATACAGCAACCCTTCTCGCAGCCCATAGGCGGACGCGATGCAGGTCGAACTTCCCAGATGCCGAACCAGCGACGAGAGCAGATGCGCGGCGTCGCCCATGGTCGCGATGCGCCCGCCCGACAGGTTGGGGATCGCGCGCAACTTGTTCTTGGGCAGATGGCCCAGCGTTCGGATCAATCGCTGCACCGTCTGCGCGGACAGGGCATAGCCATGGATGACCGGAAGCGGATAGCCCGTCTGGTGCATGTCCAGCCGCGCCAGCGCGCGCCACGATCCGCCGACCATATACAACGGCAAGTCACGCCCGCGCCCGGTCCAGCCCGCCCCCGCCAGTGCGCGTTCGACATAGCGGTCCAGCGCGCCCTTGCCCTTATCCCGGATAGCCGCGATCCGCAGCACGCCCAAGGGAAAGGACACCCTTTCCCCCACCTGCCCATCGGTCACACGCACCAGTTCGAGGCTGCCCCCGCCCAGGTCGCCGACAATGCCGTCGGCGTCGGGGATGGCGGAAAGCACCCCGTGACCGGACGCCGTTGCTTCGGCCTCGCCCGACAGCAATTCGACCTCCAGCCCCAAATGCGCGGCCATGGCCAGCAATTCACCGCCATTGCTTGCTTCGCGGACGGCGGCGGTGGCGACGGTGCGAAGCTCGTTCACCTCCATCTGCCGTGCCAGCAGGGAGAAGCGGGCCAGTGCCGAACGCGCGGCGGCCATGCCCTCCGCGTCGATCGCCCCGCTTTCGGCCAAACCACGGCCCAGCCCCGCCATCACCTTTTCATTGAACAGGATGGCGGGCAGCCGGGTCGGCCCTTCGTAAACGACGAGTCGGATCGAGTTCGAACCGATGTCGATAATCGCGGTGCGGCGGCGCGCCTCACTGGGCTGGCGACGAAAAAAAAGGCTCACGCCGGGTCCAGATCCTGCGCGGGCGGCGGGGCTGGCGGCACGGATGCCACGGCAGGCCGCCGCAGCTTGAGCTTGGGCACGGCGCCCCGCGATTCCAGCGCAGCACCACGCCCCGACAGCGACGGATTGGTCATGAAATAGCGGTGGAGGTTGAACGGCTTGGCGCCCGGTTCATCCCGCTCGTAAATGCCGTCGGGCTGCAATTCCCAGCTTTGCTCGCTGTCCAGCAGATTGGCGACCATCACCTGATCCAGCACCTGATCGTGGACCGTCGGGTTGGTAACCGGCAGCATATATTCCACCCGGCGGTCGAAATTGCGCGGCATCCAGTCGGCAGAGGAAATGAACACGCGCGCATCGTCATTGGGCAGCTTCTTGCCGTTGCCGAACGCCCAGATTCGGCTGTGTTCCAGGAAACGGCCGACGATCGACTTGACGCGGATATGGTCCGACATGCCCGGCACGCCAGGCCGCAGGCAACAGATGCCACGCACGATCAGGTCGATTTCCACCCCCGCGCCGCTTGCCTCGTACAGCTTTTCGATGATCGCCGGATCGACCAGCGAGTTCATCTTGGCCCACAGCCCCGCAGGCTTGCCCGCGCGGGCAAAGGCGATTTCCCTGTCGATCAGCGCCATCAAGCTGGGCCGGAGGTCGCGCGGACTCATCCTCAACTGTTCCAGCCCCTGCGGCTCGACATAGCCAGTGACGTAGTTGAACAGTTGCGCCGCATCGCGCCCAAGCGCCGGATCGGCGGTAAAGAAGCTCAGGTCGGTATAGATGCGCGCCGTGATCGGGTGATAATTACCCGTTCCGAAGTGGCAATAGGTGCGAAACTCCGCACCCTCACGCCGGACGACCATCGACACCTTGGCGTGGGTCTTCCAGTCGATGAAGCCATAGACGACCTGGACGCCCGCACGCTCCAGCGCGTCGGCCCACAGCAGGTTCTGCTCCTCGTCAAAGCGCGCCTTCAATTCGACGACCGCGGTGACGGACTTTCCGGCCTCCGCGGCGGCGATCAGCGCGCTGATTACCGCCGATTGTTTGCCCGCACGATACAGCGTCTGCTTGATCGCCACGACATCCGGGTCGGCGGCAGCCTGCTTCAGGAAGGCCAGCACCACGTCGAATGTTTCATACGGGTGGTGAACAACGATGTCCTTGGCCCGGATTGCGGCAAAGCAATCGCCGCCATATTCGCGAATTCGTTCAGGGAAGCGTGGCGAGAAGGGCGGGAATTTCAGGTCCGGGCGATCCTCATCGACCAAAGCCGCCAAATCGCCAATGCCCAGGAAGCTGCCCTTTTCGGTCAGGATCGCCTCGCTGCCGCCAAGTTCCTCCTTCAACACCGCCTCAAGCTCAGCGGTAATGGCGGTTTCCATTTCCAGACGGATGACGCGCCCGCGCCGCCGCCTTTTGATGGCGGTACGGAAATACAGGACCAGATCCTCGGCCTCTTCCTCCAGCTCGATATCGCTGTCGCGCAGGATGCGGAATGCGGCGGCGCCCTTCACCTCGTAGCCGGGGAAAAGCTGCGGCGCGAAACGCTTGAGCATCTCCTCGATCGGGACATAGCAGGCGGCATCCCCCGGCAGGCGGACGAAGCGCGGAAGGGTGGAGGGCAACAGCACCAGTTCGCGGATTGCCTGTCCGTCAGCCTTTCGCACTAGGTCGAAAATGACGCTGGAGCCCTTGTTCGGGATGAAGGGAAACGGATGGGCGGGGTCCAGCGCTTGCGGCGTCAGGATCGGGAAAATCTGCTCACGGAAATGCCGGTCCAGCCACTCGGCTTCCTCACCGTCGATATCGCCCGCGTACAGCACGCTGATCCCCGAACCGGCCATCAGCGAACGCAGGTCGCGCCAGATCGACTGCTGGGAATCAGCAAGGCGCCCGGCCTCTGCCACGATGGCTGATAATTGCTGGGTCGGCGTCAATCCGTCGATCGAACGCAGTTCGACACCCTGAACCTGCTGCCCCTTCAGGCCTGCCACGCGGACCATGAAGAATTCGTCGAAGTTCGAGCCGGAAATCGACAGGAACCGCAGCCGCTCCAGCAATGGATGGGCGGTGTTGCACGCCTCCTCCATCACGCGGCGGTTGAAGGCCAGCCATGACAGCTCACGATTGAAGTAACGTCCGGTCGACGGCTCGGCAAAGGCCTCACCATCATGGGATTCTTCAAAATTGGGGCGGACGGGCCGGGTCATGCTTCCTCGCGCCGAAGTTCCCCTGCCCCTTGGACCAGCAGACCCCGTGCTTGCAAGGCCGGGCGCGCAAGCGGGATCGAAATACGCCCGCGCTCCGCCTCATGCGCGGCATCGTCCAGCGCATCGACGACGCGCATCAGCGACAGATAGGTGCGGTCGACGCGCTTCAGAATCCAGGCGATCACCTCGTCCCCCGCGAACAGCTCGCGCCGATCGAACTGATAGCGCAGCAGATCGACGAACAGCGCATCGTCCGGCTCATCAATCCGCAGAACCGGCGTCGCGGCCAGTCGGGAACGCAGGTCGGGCAGACGGATGTTCCACTCCGGCGGCGCATGGTCGGCGATGATCAACAACGGCTTGCGATCCGCCTGCGCCATGTTCCAGGCATGGAAGATATCGGTTTCCGCAACGCGGTGGGCGTCGTCGATCATCCGTCCGTCTGCCCGCTGCGCAAACAGCCGGGCGATCAGGCTGCGGCCCGACTTTCGCGGACCGACCAGCAGCGCCGCCATGACCGGCCAGGTGCCCCAATGTTCGAGGTGATGGACGACGCTGGCATTCGCCTCGCCGACGATGAACTCGTCTCTGCGCGCTCCTTCGGGACGTTGGAGCGGCAGGCGAAGCTGGCTCATTCGCGGGGCGGCGCCTCAGCAGGCGCGGCGTTGGGGGCGCCAGAGCGCACGATGCGAAGCGTGCTGCCGCTTCCTTCAACCTGCCACCCGCGCGATTGCAGCGCGGCGGCCAGCGCAGCGGGATCGCCCGCATACTCCACGCGCATCAGCGACAAGCCTCCCAGCGCGAGGCTGCTGGTCACGGCGGATCGCACGCCGGGAATCGCGCGGACCGACGTTTCCGCCGCGCTGACCGCACCAACGCCCGGCGTTTCGAACTGAAGCGTCACGCTGGCGACCGGCGCGGACGGCATCATCGCCTCTCCACCCTCGATCACCGGGATTTCTTCGGGCAGGCCGGACGCCTCTTCCTCAGCCACGGGGGGCACGAATTCGAGCAGCGGATCGGTGCGCAGCACGCCGCCGCGCAACGCCGCCTGATAGGCTTCGTCGATTCGCCGCACGCCGGTGTCGAGCAGCGCGCCGATACCATCGGCATTGGCGACGCGCAGGCTGAACCGCGCGATTTCCTGATTGTCGGGGCCATGCCCCGCGCGGAAGACGCCGATCACCGGGCCACCTGGCCATTGGCGATACAGCGTAACCTGCGGGATCAGCACGTCGGTCGCGCCATATTGGTCCAACACGTTACGCCACCAGCCCCGCCCCGGTCGCCCGGTCAGTCCGGCGTTCATCAACAGCGCGTCCGGCCCGTTACCGGCGGGGCGGATATAGTCGATCGTGGTATTGCCGGTGCGGAACCGGCCCCATGCCGCCACCCAGGCATTGTCGCGCTCAAAGGTCGTTTCGACCCCACCCGAACGCATGGTCGGCACGACCAGCAGCGGCGGTGATCGCGTCATGAAGCCGCTGACGCCCAGAATCTCTGCGGCGCGGTTACGATTGAACAGTACGCCCAGCCGCGCGATATAGCGGTTCGGGCCGATTTCCTCATGTTCGACGACGATGCCCGTCACCAGCGAATCGAGCCCCGAATCGGGCAGGCTGCCCGCCTTGCCGGTCAGCCGCTGCGACAGCATCGACCAGCCCTTTCGCTGGGCCAGCCGCCATCCGCCGTCACGAGCAGCATCGGCATCGCGCCCAGATACATCGACGGTGACGCCCGAAACCTCGAAGCTGCCCGACCCGTCCTGCGCGCGCGACGCACCGATCGCCAGCGTCATCGCAGCGCCGGCGGCAATCATCGCCATTCTGGAAAGCAAAGCCCGCATCGTCGCGCCCTTTTGGCCGACCCGCTTCAGAAATCCAAGCGCGAGTTTCCAAGGGCCGCGGATCGCGCTAGGGGGCCGGGCATGAGCGAGCCAACCTCCTATACCTATGCCCAGGCGGGCGTTTCGATCGACGCGGGCAATGCGCTGGTGCGCGCCATCGGCCCCTTGGCACGGGCGACGCGGCGTCCGGGTGCCGATGCGGACCTTGGCGGGTTCGGCGGCATTTTCGACCTGAAGGCCGCCGGGTTCAACGACCCGCTGCTGGTGGCGGCCAATGACGGCGTCGGCACCAAGCTGAAACTGGCGATCGAGCATGACGCGCATGACGGCGTCGGCGTCGATCTGGTCGCGATGTGCGCCAACGACCTGATCGTTCAGGGGGCGGAGCCGCTGTTCTTCCTCGATTATTACGCCAGCGGAAAGCTGGACAATGCCGTCGCAGAGCGCGTGATCGCGGGCATTGCAGAGGGGTGCCGTCAGGCGGGTTGCGCGCTGATCGGCGGCGAAACGGCCGAAATGCCGGGCATGTATGCCGATGGCGACTACGACCTTGCCGGCTTCTGCGTCGGCGCGGTGGAACGCGACGCGCTGCTGACCGGGCGCGACATTGCCGCGGGCGACGTGGTGTTGGGCTTGGGTTCGACGGGCGTGCATTCCAACGGCTATTCGCTGGTCCGCCGCCTTGCCGCCGACAAGGGGTGGAAGCTGGATCGCCCCGCCCTGTTCGATCAGGACGTGCTGATGATCGACGCGCTGATGGCGCCGACGCGCATCTATGTAAAAAGCCTGCTGCCGCTGGTGCGGGCAAAGGCGATCAAGGGGTTGGCGCACATTACCGGCGGCGGCTTGCTGGAAAACATCCCGCGCGTCCTGCCTGACGGCGCTCATGCACGTATCGACGCGACCGCGTGGGAACAGCCGCGTCTGATGGCCTTTCTTCAGGCACAGGGCGCGATCGAGCCTGAGGAGATGGCCCGCACCTTCAACTGCGGCATCGGCATGGTCGCCATCGTCGGTGCCGAGCAGGCCGATTCGGTGGCCGAATCGCTGCGCGCCGCCGGAGAAAGCGTCCATCGAATCGGCGCAATCCAAGCGGGTGCGCGTGGCTGCACCGTGGCGGGCGATGCCGGCACCTGGTCCGCCCGCGCCGCATGGGAAGCGACCCACCTGCATGGCTGAACGCACGCGCGTGGCCGTGCTGTTGTCGGGGCGCGGTTCGAACATGCAGTCACTGGTCGCCGCATCGCGTGCGCCCGACGCACGCTATGACATCGTACTGGTAGCCAGCGACAAGCCCGAAGCGCCGGGCCTCACATGGGCGGCCGGCCAAGGCATCGCGACTTTTGCCGCGTCGCCGAAGGGCCGTCCAAAGGCAGAGTTCGAGGGCGAGATCGACGCCGCCCTCCGCGCAGCCGGGGTCGAGCTGATCGCATTGGCGGGCTACATGCGCCTGCTGTCGCCCGCATTCGTCGCCGCATGGGCGGGGCGCATTCTGAACATTCACCCTTCGCTGCTGCCCAAATACAAGGGCCTCGACACCCATGCCCGCGCCATTGCGGCGGGCGACACAGTGGCGGGCGCGTCGGTGCATCTGGTGACGGAAGCGCTGGATGACGGCCCCGTCATCGGCCAGACGCAAGTGCCGGTAATGGCTGACGATACCGCCGATACGCTGGCTGCGCGCGTGCTGGTTGCAGAACACGCGTTGTATCCGGCGGCGCTGAATGGCTTTCTTTCGGCTCGCTAGATAGCCGATTCATCAAGCCACCCGCGTTCAACCGCCCCACGCGCGGCCGGGGCGCCGACCCCTTAGAACCGGAATCGAAGGGTCTCGTTCGGGGCCAACGCAGACCACTGGCGGGTGAATTCGGATTGCCTCCACGTCGTCGTGGGAAATCACGGCAACGCGGTGCCCCCGCGCGCCGCACGCATGCTCATACGTGGCGATCAGCTCAGCCGCCGACGCCTGGCCGCCCCACATTTCCGCCTGAAAGGTTTCGACCAGGCGCTCCATCGCTTCTTCGCTGTCTCCGCCCGCAGTGGCGAACTCTGCCGCGCTGCCGTCCTTCACCAGTGACAGGAATCCGCGATGCGTGAGAACGCTCTCTACAGCATAGTGAACCATGTCATGTGGGATGATGCCTTGTTTCGGGCACAGGATCGCCTCCGGGTCCACACCCTCCCGGACGATAGTGAGTTCGTCGAATTTGCCGATTCGCTTTACGAAAATCAGTTCCATGATCGAAATCGATCCTCCCAAAGTTAGCGCGCCAGCCACTCTGGCCTGCTGCTTACCGGGGACCGCCTTGAATACCCGGCCGCGCCGGAAACCGGCTGCGCGCCGTCGCAAAGGTCCGCCGCGCCGCTTCGGCGCCGGGCGCCGACGCGTCGGCGCCGACCCAGCGCCAGTGCCACGGCTCCCACTTCACCCGCTGCTGGTTTCCTGCGGGAAAGGATAGTTCGAACCCGTATCGGGACGCATTGGCCAGCAGCCACTTGCCCATCGCCGTCGCGGCAAAGCAGGCGTCGGCGTCGGGACAGCCGCGCCGGTCGCGCGTGCCGAAATCGATCGCATAGCCGGTTGCGTGCTCGCTGTGCCCCGGCGGGGCCGATGCCCATGCCCGGTCGGCGAAGCCGCGCGAGCGCCCGGACAGGATGCCCGCGCAAAAGGTCTGCGCCTGAAACGCCACGCTGCGCCGACACGACACCGCCCGTAATTGCCCACGTACCGCCGGGTCGGCATCGGCAGCGGCGATCAGCCGGTTGAGGTCGTTCAGCATCGCCGGATGAACCCGACAACTTTCGTCGCCCAGCGCGGCGGGCGCGGGGACCAAGGCGGTGGCCGGCATTTCGGGATAGGGAAAGTGATTGAGCAGGCGTCCGTCGACACCCGGCGCCACCGTTCCGCGCTCGCATAACGCCACCGGCGGGCGCCTCGGCGCCACCAGTACGGGCGGCGACGCGGCAGGCAGCGCAATGACGGGCGGCGGGGTGGGATTCGGAATGCTCACCGGCACAGGGCCGGGCGCAGGCGCGCAGGATGCGAGCGTAAGCAGCAACGCCCCCTCCCCCACGCGCCCCACCCATGCTAGGCGAAGCGCCATGACCGCTGCACCCCATCTGGCCGACCGCGTATTGTTCATTGATGGCGAAGCGCTGATTCTCGACAAGCCCGCCGGGCTGCCGGTTGACACCCCGCGTGACCGTTCGATCAGCGTCGAGGCAATGCTGGATGACCTGACCTTCGGCTTCAAGCGCGCGCCCCTTCCCGTTCATCGGCTCGACCGCGATACCAGCGGTTGCCTGCTCCTGTCGCGCAACCCCAAGTCGCACAAGCGGTTCCAGCAGGTTTTCGAAGCAGGGCTGGCGTCGAAACGGTATCTGGCCGTGCTGGACGGCGTGCCAGCGACCGAGCGCGGCACCATCGACCTTGCGCTGGCAAAGGTATCGAGCGCGGAGGCAGGCTGGCGCATCGTGCCCAAGCAAAGCGGCAAGCGCGCCGTTACGCATTGGGAGATCCTGTGCGTCGAAAATGGCCGGGCGCTGGTCGCCTTTGTCCCGGAGACCGGCCGCACGCACCAGATCCGCGTCCATGCGGCCAGCGGCATCGGCGTGCCGATCGTGGGGGATGCCGTTTATGGCCGGGGCGCTTCGAGCGGCATGCTGCTCCACGCCGCGCGCCTGTCGATCCCGCGTGAGGGCAAGGCGTCTGTGGAGGCCGAATCACCCTTGCCACAGCGTTTCGCCGCTGCCGGTTTCGGCGAGGGATAGGGCGCGATGCACCTGCCCGACTTCGAAGCCTGGGCAATGTTTGCCTGCGTTGTCGAGCACCGCTCATTCAGCGCCGCCGCCCAGACGCTTGGCGTCAGCAAAGCGACCGTTTCCAAGGCGATCAGCCGGCTTGAGGCGCGACTGGGCACGGCGCTGTTCCATCGCACCTCCCGCCGCCTGACGCTGACCGACAGCGGGCGCGCGCTGGCCGAACAGGCGCAACGCATTCTGGCTGAAGGACAGGCGGCAGAGGAACAGGCGCTCGAAAGCGCGCGCGCACCCACCGGGCTGGTCCGGCTGGCGGCGCCGATGACCTTTGGCGTGCGCCATGTCGCGCCGGCACTGGCCGATTTCATGCTCGCGCATCCGGGGATCGAGGTCGACCTGCACCTTTCCGACGCGCGGGTCGATATTGTGGCAGAGGGGATCGACATCGCCCTGCGTATCGCGGACCTGCCCGACAGTTCACTTCGCGCCCGGCGATTATCCGCTGTCAGCTCGCATGTGGTCGCCAGCCCCGGCTATCTCGAACGCCACGGTACGCCGACCCACCCCGCGCAACTGGCCGACCATGCATGCTTCGGCTATACCAACATCGCAAACCCCACCTGGACATTTCAAGGGCCTGGTGGTGAGCAGGCCGCGGTGCGCGTGGTGGGACCGCTATCCACCAACAATGGCGAAGCGATGGTTCCCGCGTTGAAAGCGGGAGTCGGTATTGCACGGCTGCCCGACTTCATCGTCGATCCCGAAATAAAAAAAGGTGAATTGGTGAAGATTCTGAACGACTGGCGCGCGCCGCCTGTCGCACTTCACTTGCTCACACCGCCCAGTGCGCGACGCCCTGCGCGCGTGGAATTGTTGATTTCGTGGTTGTCCGAACGCTTTCGTAACATCTGTGATCCAGGTGATACGGGTCCGGGATTCCGTGGGACTGTCGATTAGCAGGAAATTAACCTTTTGGCTTCAGAGACGTTTAGGTTAATGAAGCAGTCCGGGGGGCGGCGGCGCCATTGGGGGCCTGCTTCCGTTTCAGGACAGGGGATCCGGCCGATGCGCGTATTGCTGATCGAGGACGAACCGAACACCGCCAAGGCGATCGAGCTGATGCTCGAGACGGAGGGGTTCAACGTCTACTCGACTGATCTTGGCGAGGAGGGTGTCGACCTCGGCAAGTTGTACGATTACGACATCATCCTGCTCGATCTGAACCTGCCAGACATGCATGGTTACGACGTGCTGAAGAAACTGCGCGTCGCACGGGTGCAGACGCCGGTTCTGATCCTGTCGGGCATTGCCGAAATGGATTCGAAGGTGCGCAGCTTTGGCTTTGGCGCCGATGACTATGTGACCAAGCCCTTCCATCGCGAAGAATTGATCGCGCGCATCCATGCGGTTGTGCGCCGGTCCAAGGGTCACTCGCAGTCGGTTATCAAGACGGGCAAGCTGTCGGTCAATCTTGACGCCAAGACGGTCGAGGTTGGCGGCGCGCGCGTGCACCTGACCGGCAAGGAATATGCGATGCTTGAGCTGCTGTCGCTGCGCAAGGGCACGACGCTGACCAAGGAAATGTTCCTGAACCACCTGTATGGCGGGATGGACGAACCGGAACTGAAGATCATCGACGTGTTCATCTGCAAGCTTCGCAAGAAGCTGTCGATGGCCAGCGACAGCGACAATTATATCGAGACTGTCTGGGGTCGCGGTTATGTCCTGCGCGACCCGGATGAGGTCAAGGAAGCGCAGGTCGCCTGACCACGCTGATATTGGCCAATTCTAATCGAAAAGGGCGTCGGTTCGCTGGAACCGGCGCCCTTTCCGTTGGAGTCAGCGTCAAGCACCGCCAATGTCGATCGCCATCAGCCTGAGGCGCGAAAGCGGGCTAGCCCGGCCGCCAGATCCGCGATCAGGTCGTCGCTATCCTCCAGTCCGATCTGAAGCCGGATCATCGGCCCCTCCGCGCTCCATTCGGTGGCACTGCGATAGAATTTGGGGTCGATGGGAATCGCGAGGCTTTCGAACCCGCCCCAGCTGAAACCGATGCCGAAATGGCGAAGGCCGTCGACCATCGCCACCCGGCCGGCGTCGCTGCCACCGTTCAGAACGATGCTGAACAAGCCCGACGACCCGGCAAAATCGCGCTGGAACACGTCGTGGCCCGGACAATCGGGCAGCGCCGGGTGCAGCACACGCGCGACTTCAGGCTGTTCCTTCAGCCATTTGGCGATGGCCAGCGCCGAACGCCCCTGCTCCCGCAAGCGCAGCGCCATGGTGCGAAGGCCACGGCTGCCCAGCCACGCGTCGTCCGGACTGACGCACTGGCCAAGCTGATAGGTCGCGGTCCGCAACGCCTCGTACCGGCCCAGCCCTGCGGTCACCGATCCCAGCATCACGTCGGAATGGCCAACGACATATTTGGTGCAGGCCATGATCGAATAATCCACCCCGCGCCCGATCGCGGGAAACAGCACGGGCGTGGCCCAGGTATTGTCCAGCAGGGTCACGATGCCCCGCGCCCGCGCGACAGCGACAATTGCGGGAATGTCCTGAACCTCGAACGTCAGGCTGCCAGGGCTCTCCATGAAGATCGCTCGTGTCGACGGGCCAATCACCGTCTCGATCCCGGCGCCGATCATCGGATCGTAAAAGCGCGTGGTCACGCCCATCCGCTTGAGCAGGCCGTTGGCCAGCGAGCGCGTGGGGTCATAGGCGCTGTCGGGCACCAGCAGTTCGTCGCCCGGTGACAGCACGGCGAGCAGTGCTGTCGAAATCGCCGCAACGCCCGACGGATACAGCAACGTCCCCTCTGCCCCCGGCTCCAGGTCGTTCAGCGCGTCGGACAGGCTCCACTGCGTCGGCGTGCCCCGCCGCCCATAGAAAAGCCGGTGATGCGTATCTCGCGACGCATTGGCGCGCAGGTCACCGACCGAGTCGTACAGGATGGTCGATGCCCGCCACACGGGCGCGCTGACGATGCCGCCCGTCCATTCGTGCCGACGTCCACCCTGCACGACGCGCGTGGCATCGCGCAGTGTCTTCTCACTGTTCTCATCACTCACGCGGCACTTTTCTCCTTGGGCGTAGAGGGGTCGGCACCCCATTCGGTCCAGCTGCCGTCATAAAGCGCGGCATCCTTGCCCAACAGATGCAATGCGAACGCCAGCACGGCCGCCGTCACGCCCGAACCGCATGTGGTAACGATCGGCTTGTTGATATCGACCCCCGCGGCTTCGAACACCCCTGCAATGTCCTCAGCGGATTTGTAGGTGCCGTCGGCTTCGAACAACCGGGCGATAGGGACGTTGACCGAACCCGGAATATGCCCGGCGGCGATCTCTGCGCGCGGCTCCGGCTCCTCCCCGCTGAAGCGGGAGGCGGATCGGGCATCGACGACCTGTTCGGCGCCGCTGTTCAGATTGGCTTTCATATCGTCGAGCGCGCGAACCTGCTTGCGGTCGGCCCATGCGGTGAAATGTCGGTGGCGCGGTGCCTCCCGCCCGCTGGCGACCTCCCGCCCTTCGGCCTGCCATTTGGCAAAGCCGCCATCGAGGATGGCGACGTCGTGCGCGCCAAAGGTGCGGAACATGAACCATGCGCGCGCGGCTGTGCGATATGGGGAGTTGTCATAGATGACGATGCGGCTGCCGTCGCCAAGCCCGAGCGACTGCATGCGGCTCGCAAACTTTTCCGCCGGCGGCAGCATCATGGGCAACGGCGCGGCTGTGTCGCGAACATCCTCAAGGTCCAGGAACACCGCGCCGGGGATGTGCGCGCGTTCATGGTCGGCGGCGGGATCGCCCTGCCCGGCCATTACCCACGTCGCATCGACAATGCGCAGATCGCTCGCACCCATTTCGTTGGCGAGCCATTCGGTCGAAACCAGCGAATCCATGCCCAGTCCCTCCACCTATGTTGTGCGACGGGTCTAGGAAGAACCCGACCCGCCGCCAAGCGCCTTAAGGTATGATGCCGCATGGGCGCGGATTTCCGCCTGCGTGTCCGCCGTCATCCGATCCCAATTGCGATACGGCATGCCCAGCCGGGGATTGTCGCCCAGCTTCGCACGATTGCGGGCCAGAAAATCCCAGTAAAGCGCGTTGAAGGGGCAGGCATCAGGCCCGGTCCGCTGCTTCACATCGTAACGGCACCGCCCGCAATAGTCGGACATGCGGTGGATATAGGCACCCGACGAGGCATAGGGTTTCGACGCCAGCAATCCGCCATCGCCGAACTGGCTCATGCCCAAGGTATTGGGCGCCTCCACCCATTCATAGGCGTCGGCATAAACCTCAAGATACCAGCGCTGGACCTGCACCGGGTCGGCGCCGATCAGCAGCGCGTAATTGCCGGTCACCATCAGCCGCTGGATATGGTGGGCATAGGCATGGTCGATGGTCCCGCCGATGGCCTGCGCCATACAGTGCATTTCGGTTTCGCCGGTCCAGTAAAAATCGGGCAGATCGCGGCGGGCATTCAGGAAATTGCGCGCGGTATAGTCCGGCCCCTCCCGCCAATAGATGCCGCGCACGAATTCGCGCCAGCCGATAATCTGCCGGATAAAGCCCTCTGCCGCGTTCAGGGGCACCTTGCCCTCCCGATACTGCCGCTCCACCGCTCGGCACAGTTCCAGCGGGTCGAGCAGCCCGCAGTTCAGATAGGGGGACAGGACCGCGTGCCACAGAAAGGGCTCATCCGTCAGCATGGCATCCTGAAAATCACCGAAGCGCGGCAGATGCCAGCGAAGGAAATGCGCCTGTTGCCGGCGCGCATCCTCGACGGAAACGGCCAGGTCAAAACCGTCCAGCCTGCCCACATGATTGCCGAATCGCTGCCGGACCAGCGCCATCACGTCACACGTGATCGCATCCGGCTCGAACGACAGGGGGCGCGGTATCCGATCGCCCCGGTTGGCGGGTTTGCGGTTGTCGGCATCGTAATTCCATTGCCCGCCTTCGGGCTGGTCGCCGTCCATCAACAGCCCGGTCTTGCGGCGCATTTCGCGATAGAAAAATTCCATGCGCAGTGATTTGCGGCCCGCTGCCCACGCTTCGAACTCGGCATGGGAGCAGATGAAGCGCGTGTCGGCGCGGACCTCCACCGGGCATGCAAAGCGATCCGACCAGCTTTCCAGCATGGCGCGCACCCGCCATTCGCCCGCTTCGGTCACGACGATGCGCTCCGGCGCGTACCGCTCAACCGCGCGCGCGACCTCGGCCGAAAAGCTGCCCTGGTTTTCGGGATCGTCCAACGTCACATAATCGACCCGCCACCCCGCCGCCCGCAGCCGTTCGGCATGATGCCGCATTGCAGAAAACAGGAACGCGATCTTGCGGAGGTGGTGTCGGACATAAGTCGCCTCCTCATCCACCTCCATCATCAGGATCTGCGCCTGCGTCGGGTCGATGCCGGACAGCGCCGACAGGTCATCCGACAACTGATCGCCCAGGATCGGGATCAGGATCGTCATGCTACCGCTTCCAACCTTTCGTTCGCCGCCTATATGGCGCGCCATGACACCCAAGCATCTCGGCCAGACCAGCGCCCTGCCCGCCAGCCCGGAAGAAGCGGAACTGGACTATGTTCCAAATCCGCGCACCGGGTCTTTATACTGTGTCCGCTTCGCCGCGCCGGAGTTCACGTCGCTCTGCCCAGTGACTGGACAGCCCGATTTCGCTCATCTGGTGATCGATTACGTGCCCGGCGCGACAATCGTGGAATCGAAATCGCTCAAGCTGTTCCTTGGCAGCTTTCGCAATCACGCGGCCTTTCATGAAGATTGCACCGTCGGCATCGGCCAGCGGCTGTTCGATGAAATGAAGCCCGAATGGCTGCGGATTGGCGGCTACTGGTACCCGCGCGGCGGCATTCCGATCGATGTGTTCTGGCAATCCGGCCCACCGCCTGCCGGCGTATGGGTACCCGATCAGGGCGTTTCCGGCTATCGCGGGCGGGGATAAACCGGCCTGAATTTATGGTGAACAAATCCTGTTGCGCCGCAGCAATGTTGCAACCATATGTCACCTAAGTCGTTTTGGAGAATGAGTTTGGGTCCAACGGGCTTGTCCCGCATTGCGAAAGGTAAATGATGTCGACGCTTGCTGAAGCGAAGGCGCCGGAAATCGAACGCATCGCGCTGATCGGCAATTTCCTGCCACGTCAGTGCGGACTGGCGACGTTTACCACGCATTGTTACCAAGCCCTGACGGCCCGCTTTCCCGATTTGGTGGTCGATGTCTATGCGATGGACGATCATCCGGGCCGCTATGATTACCCGCCTGAGGTGACCGGCACGATCCCGCAGGACGACCGCATGGCCTATCTGGCTGCGGCCCGCCGAATTGAAGAGTCTGGCGCACAGGCGGTCTGGGTTCAGCACGAATATGGTATCTACGGCGGCAGCGCCGGCGACCACCTGCTGGCGCTGCTCGACCGCGTGACCGCGCCGGTGATCGTTACCTTGCACACCGTGCTTGAGCGTCCCAGCGCCGACGAACGCCGCGTGATGGAGGCGCTGCTGCGCCGTGCGGGCAAGGTCATTGTGATGGCCGAAAAGGGCCGCGAAATCCTGACCCGCGTCCACGGTGCCGATGCGCGCAAGGTCGCGATGATCCCACACGGCGTGCCCGACCGTCCCTTTGTCGAGCCTGACAGCATGAAGGCGCGCTTTGGCTGGCAGGGGCAGCGGGTGATCTTTACCTTTGGCCTGCTGGCCCCGAACAAGGGCATCGAAACGATGATCTCGGCCATGCCCGCGATCGTCGCCGCCGAACCTCGTGCGCATTATGTCGTGCTGGGTGCAACCCACCCCAATCTGATCGCGCATGAGGGGGAGGCGTATCGCGAACGGCTGATCGCTCAGGCGGCCGATCTGGGCGTGGCGGATCACGTTCACCTGATCGACGGATTTGCTGACGAACCGGCGCTGCTGGACTATCTTCAGGCCGCCGACGTTTATGCCACGCCCTACAACAACCCGGCGCAGATCACGTCCGGGGCGCTCAGCTTTGCCGTCAGCATGGGCAAGCCGGTCGTTTCCACCCCCTATATCCATGCCACAGAAATTCTCGACGATGCACATGGTGTGCTGGTCGATTTTGCCGATGTCGACGGCTTTGCGCGCGCGATCGCCGGTCTGTTGGCCGATGACGATGCCCGTATGGCGCTGTCGATGCGTGCTTATCAGCGGGGTCGCACGATGTTGTGGCCGCGCCTTGCGGAGAGCGTCATGACCGAGATCGCGCATGTCATCGCCGCCCGGCCCCGTCGGCTCGCTGGCCCCAGTGTCGAGAGTGCGACACTCAGCCCCGACCTGACGGCGGTCGAGCGAATGAGCGATGCCACCGGCATGCTCCAGCATTCAATCTATTCGATCCCCGACCGTCGCCATGGCTATTGCATCGATGACAATGCCCGCGCGCTGATCCTGATGTGCCGCATCGACCCGGTGGATGAAGGAACGCGCGACAAATGGACCAGCATCTATGCGTCGTTCGTCCAACATGCGTGGAACCCGGACCTCCGCCGCTTTCGCAACTTCATGAACTTCGACCGCACTTGGTGTGAGGATGAAGGGTCAGAGGATTCGAACGGTCGAACGCTCTGGGCGCTGGGTGTCACCGCAACAGAGGCACGGGCGCGCAAGCATCGCGACTGGGCGGCGGCGATGTTCGACCAGACCGCCAGCCTCGCGTTCGAACTGGGCAGCCCGCGCGCCCAGGCCTTTGCCATGCTGGGTGCGGCCGCCATGCGACGCGGTTTTCCCGGCCATCCGATCGCAACCCGCATCCTCGAAACCTTTGGCGAGCAACTGATCGCGCTTTGCGAGCGCAATCGTCGGCCCGACTGGCAGTGGTTCGAAATCGTTCTCGCCTATGACAATGCCCGCTTGCCGGAGGCATTGATCGAGGCGGGCCGCTCGCTCGGCCGCGCGGACTTCGTGGCATGCGGGGTCGAAACACTCGAATGGATTGTTTCGCGCCAGACAAGCCCTGAGGGGCGGTTCCGCGCCGTCGGCACCGAAAGTTTCGGCCGCGAATATGCCGAACCCCTTCCCTTCGACCAGCAGCCGCTCGAGGCGCAAGCGACGGTGGAGGCTTGTGCCGCAGCGTTCAACGCGACGGGCGACCGCCGCTGGCTGGATGAAGCGCAAAAGGCTTATCGCTGGTATCTGGGCGCCAACGACCTCGACCTGCCGCTCGCAACGGCGCAGGACGGCGGTTGTTTCGACGGGCTTCAACCCACCGGATTGAACCGCAATCAGGGGGCGGAATCGATTTTGGCGCTCCAATTAGCGAATTGCGCCATTTCGACCCTTTCGCAGCAAGGCTCAAATCTGGCAGACCCGGCTCGCATCGTCGTCGCGTAATTTGTTTGTTCCGGAAGCGACGGCCTTGAGGGGGGCGTGAATGCTCGAGTTGGAAACCCATGCGCTGCGGCTGCACGCCGATCCTTCGCGCGTGGTGGTGCGTCCGTTTCATATCGCCTGGCAATCCAATGGCAGCGCCCCCAGCCGCACTGAGCGGCTGGTGCAGTCCGTGCTGAACATGTCGCCCGTCGAAGCGCGGATGCAGCTGAACGCCGTGCTCAAGGATTTCGAGGCGCGCCACTGGCAGACGCGCCGCGTGTTCATGACGCGCTATGACCAGATCGAGGCGCTGCTGGGCCTGGATGGCGGCAATATCTCGGATGAAAAGCGTCAGCTGATCGGCGCCTATTTCTGTCACGAATACAGCTACGCCGCCGCCGCGTTGATGAATCCCAGTGCGGTGCCGCATCACGACCAGTCGGGCATGCCGCCCGGTTCGCTTCGCATCCTGATGTCGCTGCGTGCAGTCGGCGAAGGGCATATTTCGTCGGTCGCCTTCCGTGAAGGCATCATCACCGATCAGAATGAACTGATCCTCGCGCCAGAGCCGCCCTTTGCCACCGCGGTCGACGTGGAGGACGGCGACGAACACGTCATTCCCGAAGGCGAAGTGACCGTTCACCGTCATCGCGACTCGACCTTGTCGGGCACGGTCATTTTCCCGATCACGCGCGCGCAGTCGAACGGGTTGGAAGACATGCGCCTCGTCCACTTCACGCATGAGGACGGCAGTCAGGAATGGCTGGGCACCTACACCGCCTATAACGGCTCGGTCATTCAGTCCGAAATGCTGCGGACGCGCGATTTCCGGTCATTCGATCTGGTGCCGATGACTGGCTCCGCCGCGCGAAACAAGGGCATGGGCCTCTTCCCCCGCAAGGTCGGCGGCCAATATATGATGATCGGACGGCAGGACGGTGAGAACCTGTTCCTCATTCGCTCCGACACGCTGACCCATTGGGATGAAGGCCAGCTGCTGCTCAAGCCGCATTATCCCTGGGAGCTGGTGCAGATCGGCAATTGCGGCCCGCCGATTGAGCTGGATGAGGGCTGGCTGCTGCTGACCCACGGCGTCGGTGCGATGCGCAAATATTCCATCGCGGCCGTGCTGCTGGACAAGGACGATCCGTCGAAGATCATCGGCCGGATGCGCGAACCCCTGCTCGCTGCGGCCGATCAGGACCGCGAGGGATATGTCCCCAACGTGGTCTATTCGTGCGGCGCGTTGCGGCACGGCGATCGGTTGTTCGTCCCCTATGGCATTGCCGACAGTTCGGTCGGCTTTGCGTTCATTACCATCAAATCACTGCTGAGCGTGATGGATTGACGATCCGCGCCCGCCCGTCGCCCTTGTGCGACAGGCGGGCGATTGGGTCAGAAGGGCAGCAGTTCCGGGCCGCCGGGCCAGATCACATCCTCGGTCCAATCGACGCCGGCCAGCAACGTCATCGCGACCGCCACGACCAGGCAAAGGTCGAACAATGCCACCGCCGCCCATGCGATGAACGGGTGAAACGGGCCAACCCGGTCGAAACCATCAACGGTCACGCGCCTGTTTTCACCGCTCATCGTGCCAGCGCCGCCTGAGCCGCCGCCAGTCGCGCGATCGGCACGCGATAGGGGCTGGCCGATACGTAATCGAGCCCGACCTTCTCGCAAAAGGCGATCGACGCCGGGTCGCCGCCATGTTCGCCACAGATGCCCAGCTTGATGTCGGGCCGCGTGCTGCGCCCGCGCGTCGCCGCCAGCTCGACCAGTTCTCCCACGCCTTCGACATCGATGCTGACGAACGGGTCGCGGGCATAAATACCCTGTTCGACATAGGCCGTCAGGAACCGGGCGGCATCGTCGCGGCTCACGCCCAACGTGGTCTGGGTCAGGTCGTTGGTGCCGAAGCTGAAAAACTCGCCCACTTCGGCAATCTCCCCAGCACGCAGCGCGGCGCGCGGCAGCTCGATCATCGTGCCGACCAGATATTCGATGCGCCGCCCCTTGTCCGCGAACACCGCCTCGGCAGCCTTGTCGACAACGCCCTTCATCAGTTCCAGTTCGCGGCGTGTTGCAACCAGCGGGATCATCACTTCGGGCACCGGGCCCGCGCCCGATTTTTCCGCGACCTCGACCGCCGCCTCAAAAATGGCGCGGGCCTGCATCTCGTAGATTTCGGGATAGGTGACGCCTAGGCGACAACCGCGATGGCCGAGCATCGGGTTGAATTCGTGCAGTTCACCCGCGCGACGCTTCAGCGCATCGACTGCGATGCCGGTCGCCCTCGCCACTTCCTCGAACTCCGCATCCTCATGGGGCAGGAATTCGTGCAGCGGCGGATCGAGCAGGCGGATGGTAACGGGAAGACCGGCCATCACCTCGAAAATCTCGATAAAATCGGCGCGCTGTTCGGGGAGCAGCTTGTCAAGCGCGGCGCGGCGGCCCGCTTCGTCCGACGCCAGGATCATCTGGCGCACTGATGTAATGCGGCCCGCGTCGAAGAACATATGCTCCGTGCGGCAAAGCCCGATGCCTTCCGCCCCGAACTCGCGCGCGGTGCGGCAATCCGCGGGGGTTTCGGCATTGGTCCGTACCTTCAGGCGGCGGACCTTGTCGGCCCACACCATCAACGTGCCGAAATCGCCCGCCAGTTCGGGCTGCACCGTGGGCACGGCGCCCGCCATTACCTCGCCCGTCGATCCGTCGATGGTGATGACGTCGCCCGCGCGGACCTCTCGCTCACCCACGCGCATCACGCCGTCCTTGCCCTTGATCGACAAGGCGCCCGCGCCCGACACGCATGGCCGACCCATGCCGCGCGCCACGACGGCGGCGTGGCTGGTCATGCCACCGCGTGCGGTCAGGATCCCCTTGGCCGCGTGCATGCCGTGAATATCCTCCGGGCTGGTCTCGACGCGGACGAGGATCACGTCCTCTCCATTTGCCGCCGCGCGTTCGGCGGCGTCGGCGTCGAACACCACCTTGCCCGATGCCGCACCCGGCGAAGCGGGCAGCCCCTTGGTCAGCACGTCGCGCGCCGCGTCGGGGTCCAGCGTCGGGTGGAGCAGCTGGTCCAGCGCGGCCGGATCGACCCGCGCCACCGCCTCTTCCTGCGAAATCAGCCCTTCGCTCGCCATGTCGACCGCGATCTTCAGCGCCGCCTTGGCCGTGCGCTTCCCGCTGCGCGTCTGGAGCATCCACAGCCTGGCCTTTTCGACCGTGAACTCGATGTCCTGCATGTCGCGGTAGTGCCGCTCCAGCGTGTCAAAAACGCGCGCCAGCTCGCCGTAAACCTCCGGCATCGCTTCTTCCATCGAAGCGGGCTTGGCGCCTGCGGCCTCACGCGCGGCGCGGGTCAGATATTGCGGCGTGCGAATGCCCGCCACCACATCCTCACCCTGCGCGTTGATCAGGAACTCGCCATAATAGCCGTTCGCCCCGGTCGAAGGGTCGCGGGTAAAGGCGACGCCCGTGGCCGATGTGTCGCCCATATTGCCGAACACCATCGCCTGCACGTTGACCGCCGTGCCCCAGTCGCCGGGAATGTCGTTCAACCGGCGATAGACCTTGGCGCGTTCGGACTGCCACGATCCGAACACCGCGCCGACCGCGCCCCACAACTGGTCATGTACGTCCTGCGGGAACGGCTTGCCCCACAATTCGGCCACCAATGCCTTGTATTCGGCCACCAGTGTCTTGAGGTCGTCGGCGGTCAGATCGGTATCGAGGAAGTAGCCCTGATCCTCCTTGGCGATTTCCAGCGCTTCCTCGAACCGGTCATGGTCGAGGCCCAGCACCACGTCCGAATACATCTGGATGAAGCGGCGATAGCTGTCCCAGGCAAAGCGTGGATCGTCGGATACGCGAGCCAGCCCTTCGACCGTTTCGTCGTTCAGGCCCAGGTTGAGGACCGTGTCCATCATCCCCGGCATCGACACTCGCGCACCCGACCGAACCGACACCAGCAGCGGGTTGGCCGGGTCGCCAAACGCCTTGCCCGTCACCGACTCGATATGAGCAAGGCCGTTCGCCACCTCGGCGCGCAGGCTGTCGGGGAACGCCTCCCCCTCCTCATAATAGCGTGCGCACATCGCGGTGGAGATGGTGAAGCCCGGCGGCACCGGCAGCCCGATCGAGGCCATTTCGGCCAGGTTCGCGCCCTTGCCGCCCAACAGGTTCTTGTCGCCCTTGCCGCCGTCGGACACGCCGCCGCCAAAGCGATAGACATATTGGACCTCGCCCGCTTCCCGCACCGCCGTCGCCATCGCTTCGCTCCTATCGCTGCATACGTATGCTGAGACGCGGAATAGCGTCACATCCGCATTTTGCTATCCCTCGATGCGTGAGAAATCGGCAACGCGGTGCACTGCCGCGCGCATCCGGGCGAGGAGCGCAAGACGTGCCTGACGCTTGGCGGGATCGGCATCGTTGACCGTCACCGATTCGAAAAAGGCGTCGATCGGCGCGCGCAGACTGGCGAGCGCGGCCATGGCCCCTTCGAAATCCTCCGCCTCGACCGCACGCGCGGCGCGCGGTTCGGCTTCGTCCAGCGCGGCGATCAGCGCGGATTCGGCCGGTTCGGGGGTGAAGGTTTCGCCCACCACGCCGTGCGCGTCGCCCGCCACTTCCGCCAGCGGGTCTTCCTCGCCCGTTTGCGGGATATGGCCACCGGCCAGATCGGCCTCGATCACGCGGCGTTCCTGCGGCAGACGCTTTGGCTCGTCGCCAAAGGGCTGGGACTGATCGGCGGCTTCGGCCAGCGTCGGCACATGCGGATCGGCGGCGGGGAGCGCATCGTCCTGCCACCCTTCCTTCTTCAGAATGTTCGCCGCGCGCTTATACCCGGCCAGCAGGTTCGCACCCTCCCCCGTCGTCACGAACGCCTGAAGCGCATGAACGCGAGCAAGCAGCCGGACGAGGTCGTCCTCACCGCCGAGCGCGAACACCGCGTCGATCAGGTCGTGGCGAACCCCGGCTTCGCGCTGCTGGACTTTTAGGCGGTCGGCGAAGAAGTTGATCACAGCGCCTCCGGCCGCTTCAACTCGCACGCTGAAAGCATCAAGTTCTTCCGTTGAGCGTGCCCTTTCGATCATATTCTGACGCGTTTTCTCATACTCGTCTGGGTTCATAGGATCACCCGCCGCCGTACGCGCTCTGACCAACTCGCGAAACTTTTCCGCCCATTCAGCACCACTTACCGTCGCCGCTACCCGGGCCATTGAGAGACTGATGGCAAGAAACAGGCCGAACCGCACATTATTGGCTTGCAATAACTCGATTAGACCAAGAGCGGCTCGGCGCAGCGCGAACGGGTCCTTGGAACCGGTAGGAGGCAGGTCTGCAATGTAAAACGCCGAAATCGTATCCAGCTTATCCGCCAGCGACACCGCGACCGTCACCGGCGCAGTCGGCACTTCGTCGCCCTGCCCGACCGGTTTGTAATGATCGCGCACCGCTTCCCAGACTTCGCGCGGCTCGCCCTGTGCGGCGGCGTAATAGCCGCCCATCAGGCCCTGAAGCTCGGGGAACTCGCCCACCATGCCGGTGACCAGATCGGCCTTGGCCAGCCGCGCGGCGCGTTCGGCGTGAGCGGGGTCGGCATTTTTGACGATGCCTTCCTCGACCAGCCAGCGCGCCAGCTTGGCCACGCGCTCGACCTTGTCGGCGACAGTGCCCAGCTTTTCGTGGAAGACGATCTTTTCGAGCTTCTTTGCCTGTTCTTCCAGCGGCACCTTCAGGTCAGTGTCGTAGAAGAAGCGCGCGTCGGACAGGCGGGCGGCCAGCACCTTCTGATTACCGGCGACGATCTTTTCACCGCCATCGCGCGCGGCAATATTTGCCACGCAAATGAAAGCGTTAGCCAGCTTTCCTGACGCATCCTGACAAACGAAGTATTTCTGATTCACACGCGCTGTGAGCTGAATGACCTCAGCCGGCACGTCCAGAAACTCAGCATCAAAGCGGCCCAGCAGCGGCACCGGCCATTCTGTCAGGCCCGCATTTTCCGCGACCAGCCCTTCATCCTCGACCAGCGTCAACCCAGCCTCGCCCGCCAGCGCGGTCGCGCGGTTGCGGATGATCGCACGGCGTTCATCCTGATCGACGATGACGTGCGCCAGCCGCAGCTTTTCAACATAGTCGTGCGCGCCGCCAATGGTGATCGGCTGCGGGCTGTGGAAACGGTGGCCGACGGTTGCATAACCGCTGGTGATCCCCGCCACTTCGCATGGCACCAGCTCCTCGCCCAGAATGGCGACAATGCCTTGTAACGGGCGCACCCAGCGCGGGCTTTCGCTCGACAGCGACGGCGCACCCCAGCGCATCGACTTGGGCCACGGGAATGCGCGCACGATCGCCGGAATGGCGGCGGCCAGCACATCGGCGGTGGCGCGGCCGGGGCGTTCGGTGACGGCGAACCACACGCCGTCCCGCTCGGTCAGTTGCTCACGCGACAGGCCGGTCTTGCGGAGAAAACCCTCCAGCGCCTGTTCGGGCGCGCTGGTGCGCGGCCCCTTCACTTCCTCGCGCACGGCTTCGGTCGCCTGCGGCAGTCCGCTGGCGATCAGAGCGAGGCGACGCGGCGTGGCATAGGTGACGATCCCGGCGGCGGCGATGCCGGCCTTTGCCAGTTCGGCCGTGAACAGCTTTTCAAGATCGGCGCGCGCGCGATCCTGCATCCGGGCGGGGATTTCCTCCGAACGAAGCTCAAGCAGAAAATCGGTCACAGCGACCACTCCGGAAAACGTGCCTGCCACTGGGGTGTCATCTTTTCGATCTGCTTCTGGCAGCTGCCCTTGGCCAGATCGCGCACACGGCCGATATAGGCCTGACGCTCCGCGACGGAGATGACGCCGCGCGCCTGCAACAGGTTGAACACATGGCTGGCCTTGATCGCCTGTTCATAGGCGGCGATCGGCAGGTTGGCGTCCAGCGAGTTCTCGCATTCGGCCACATGCTTCCTGAACTGGTCGAACAGGCTGTCGGTGTTTGCGACCTCGAAATTCCAGGTCGACATCTGGCGTTCGTTTTCCAGAAACACGTCGCCATAAGTCACGCCCGCGTCGTTGAACGCGAGGTCGTACACGCTGTCCTTGTTCTGGATATACATGGCCAGCCGCTCAAGCCCGTAGGTCAGCTCACCCGCCACCGGCTTGCAATCGAAACCGCCCATCTGCTGGAAATAGGTGAACTGGGTCACCTCCATCCCGTCGCACCACACTTCCCAGCCAAGGCCCCAGGCGCCCAGCGTCGGGCTTTCCCAGTCGTCCTCGACAAAGCGGATGTCGTGCTTGAGAGGGTCGATGCCGATCGCGGCCAGCGAATCCAGATACCGGTCCTGAAGGTCGGGCGGGCTGGGCTTCAGGATCACCTGATACTGGTAATAATGCTGAAGCCGGTTGGGGTTCTCGCCATAGCGCCCGTCGGTCGGGCGGCGGCACGGCTGGACAAACGCGGCGTTCCACGGCTCCGGCCCCAGCGCGCGCAGCGTGGTGGCGGGGTGAAAGGTGCCCGCCCCCATTTCCATGTCATAGGGCTGAAGAATGGCACAGCCCCGCGCGCTCCAATAATCATGGAGCGTCAGGATCATGCGCTGGAAGCTCATCGGCTGGGTGTTGTCGGACACCGGAAACCTTCGCGTTGGATGGATAGGAAAGGCCGCTTCCCTTGGCGGAGGCGGTGCCGGGGGTCAATAACAGCGGCAGGCACGACAAAGCGAGCAGGATCGGTTACGCGATCCGGCAATGGCAGGGGATCGGGCGATTCGCGCGGGCGTCGCGCTGGGCATCGCGGTGGCGAGCGGCGCCGCCGCGCTCGTTATCGGCAGCGATGCGAACGCAATCGTGGTGGCGGTGGTCGGCGCAATCGCCGCCGTGCTGGTCGCGCTGGGCACCGCATCGGATGAGCCTGAGGAAGCGGCCTCCGCGCCGCCCCCGCCCCCGCTGCCCCCCGAACCGCTGATCAGCGACGTGATCGAAGCGGTGATCGAACCCGTGATGATTATCGCCGACCGCCGCGTGGTGCGCGCCAACGCGCCCGCACGCGCGCTGCTCGGCCAGCATATTCTGGGGGAGGATGTGCGCCTGGCCATCCGCCACCCCGCTGCCGCAGAACGGCTGACCGCCGCGCCCGACACGGCGGATGACGAACCGATCCATCTGGTCGGCTTGGGCACGCGCGAGCAGCGGTGGGAAATGCATGTGCGCCGGGCGGGGCCGTCGCTGCGCGTCGTGCATCTGATCGACCGCACCGGCAGCTATGCCGCCGACCGCATCCGCGTCGATTTCGTCGCTAATGCCAGCCACGAGCTGCGGACCCCGCTGGCGTCGATCCTCGGCTTTGTCGAAACCCTGCGTGAAGGCGCTGGCGACGACCCTGAAGTACGCGACCGTTTCCTCAAGATCATGCTGGGCGAAGCGACCAGGATGCGCCGTCTGGTCGACGACCTGATGAGCCTTTCGCGGATCGAGGCCGAGAAATACCGTGAACCCGGCCAGACCGTCCGGCTGGGCGAACTGGTGGAGGAGGTCCGCGCCGAAGTGGAAAGCACCGCCAACGGCCGCGCCGGCGACGTCGTTACCGCCGTGGCAGATGCGCCGCCGGTGCGCGGCGACCGCGCTCAGCTGAGCCAGCTGCTGCACAATCTGATCGGCAATGCCCTGAAATATGGCCGCCCTGGCACGCCCGTGACGGTCGAGCTGGAACATGACGGCGGCGCGATGGTGCGCCTCAGCGTGCGCGATCAGGGCGACGGCATTGCCCCCGAACACCTGCCGCGCCTGACCGAACGCTTTTACCGCGTCGATTCGGGACGCAGCCGCGCGGCCGGCGGCACCGGCCTTGGCCTCTCCATCGTCAAGCATATCGTCGAGCGGCACCGCGGGCGGCTGGACATTGCCAGCACGCCGGGCACCGGCACCGTAGTCACCGTGATGCTGCCCGCCATTCGATAGGAGGGCTGCGGCGCGGGCAACGCGATCTCAGGTTGCAGTCGCGGGCTTTAGGTTCCAATCGCGCGGTCATGTCTGCACCCCATCCGCTCTCCATCCCCAGCTACCGCGCCTATTGGATCGCCCGCCTTGCCAGTACGCTGGGCCAGATGGCGATGGTCATCGTCATCGGCTGGCAGGTCTATGACATCGCGCGTGAGACAATGGGGGTTAAGGCCGCCGCATTTCAGCTGGGGCTGATCGGCGTGGCACAGTTCGTGCCGCTGCTGTTCCTCAGCCTGATCACCGGATGGACCGCCGACCGGCTGGACCGGCGCTGGATCGCGCGCGCATCGGTCGCGCTGGAGGCGGGCTGTGCCGGCGTGTTGGCGTGGCTGACCTATACCGACGCGATCACGCTGCCCGCGCTTTTCGCGGTCGCGGCACTGCTCGGCGTCGCGCGCGCCTTTGCCAGCCCCGCGCTACAGGCGCTGGCGCCCAATCTGGTGCCGGCGGCGTCGCTGCCCACCGCCATCGCCCTGTCCTCGCTTGCGTGGCAGTCCGGATCCGTCATTGGCCCGGCAATGGGCGGGTATCTCTATGCCGCCGCCGACTGGGGCGCCTATGCAGCGTCGACCGTGTTGTTCGCGCTGGCGTTCCTGTGCCTGTTGTTCATCCACCCGATTCGGCGCACCGCGATCACCGGCGCGCGCAATCCATGGGCGCAGATGGTCGACGGTCTGCATTATGTCCGCCGCAATCGGCTGGTGCTGGGCGCCATCAGCCTCGATCTGTTCGCCGTGCTGCTAGGCGGCGCGACGGCGATGCTGCCCATCTATGCCCGCGACATCCTGATGGTTGGGGCCGAGGGGCTGGGCCATTTGCGCGCGGCGCCCGCACTCGGCGCCGTCGCGGTCGGCGCCTGGTTCGCGTGGCGCCCGTTGAAGCGCGACGTGGGCGGCAAGATGCTGCTGGCCGTGGTCGGCTTTGGTGCGGCAACCGTCGTGTTCGGGCTGGCCGCGCCGGTGATGCTGCCCATTCTGGGCCCATCGGCGGTGGGAAGCGACTTTGCTCCCGCGGTTGCCGTGTCGCTGGCCGCGCTGTTCGTGATCGGCGCGACCGACATGGTTTCGGTCTATGTCCGCCAATCGCTGATCCAGCTTTATACGCCCGACGCGATGCGCGGGCGCGTCGGCGCGGTGTCGACGCTGTTCGTTTCCGGCTCGAACGAACTGGGCGAGGCACGCTCCGGTTTCCTGGCGGCGGCGCTTGGGCCGGTGCTGGCGGTTGCGGGTGGCGGCGCACTAGCCATATTGGTCACGTTATACTGGGATCGACTGTTTCCCGAACTGCGCGCCGCGCGCAGCTTCGACCCGCCGGAAACGCTCGAATTCCCGCCGCTGGAGGAGAAGACGGCATGAAGGCGAACTCGATCCTTGCCACCATCGGCAACACGCCGCACGTGCGGCTGAGCCGCCTGTTCCCCTCGGCCGAAGTGTGGGTGAAGTCGGAACGCTCGAACCCCGGCGGCTCGATCAAGGACCGCATCGCACTGGCAATGATCGAAGCGGCGGAGCGCGATGGCAAGCTCCAGCCCGGCGGCACGATTGTCGAGCCGACCAGCGGCAACACCGGCGTCGGGCTGGCAATGGTCGCGGCAGTCAAGGGCTATAAGCTGATCCTCGTCATGCCCGAAAGCATGTCGGTGGAGCGCCGCCGCCTGATGCTCGCCTATGGCGCCAGCTTCGACCTGACCCCGCGTGAAAAGGGGATGAAGGGCGCAATCGAGCGCGCGATCGAGATCGTTGGCGAAATCCCCGGCGCATGGATGCCGCAGCAGTTCGAAAATCCTGCGAATATCGATGTCCATGTTCAGAACACCGCTCAGGAAATCCTCAACGATTTCCGCGATGAGCCGATCGACGTGATCATCACCGGCGTCGGCACGGGCGGACATATCACCGGTGTCGCAGAAGCGTTGAAGCAGCATTGGCCGAAGCTGAAGGTCTTTGCCGTCGAACCCGAAGCATCGCCGGTCATTTCGGGCGGCCAGCCCGCCCCGCACCCCATTCAGGGCATTGGCGCGGGCTTTATCCCAACCAACCTGCACACCCAGGCGATCGACGGCGTCATCCGCGTGCCTGCCGATGCTGCAAAGGAAATGGCGCGTCGTTCTGCGCGGGAAGAAGGGATTTTGGTCGGCATCTCCTCCGGCGCAACGCTGGCAGCGATCGCGGCGAAGCTGGACGAACTCCCCGAAGGTTCGCGCGTGCTGGGCTTCAACTATGACACGGGCGAGCGTTATCTGTCGGTGCCCGATTTCCTGCCTGAACAATAAGCGCCGACCAGCGCGCTTCGGCTCGGTGGACCGGCTGGTCGTCAGCCGCTCCGCCCTGCCGCTTGTCGTCCGGACACCATGCGAACCGTAAACGCCCGACCAAAGCCCGGCACGCCGCCATCGCGGCCCATGCGCGCGGCACTGACGCTACTTGCGGTCATCGCGATCCTGGCTCCGCTGGTGATCGTGATGACCGCGCCGCGCATCACGGCACAGCCGCGCGTCGCGATCAGGCGGCCTCAGCGCGTCGTTCCCAAAGCAGTCCTGCCACCGGTGGAGCCGGCGCTGTTCGTGCCGGTCGATCCGTCGGATGCGCGGGCCTATAACGCTTCCATCCCCTTCTCGACCGCGCCGCTGCTCAGCGCACGCCCTTTCCGTATCGTGGGGGATGCGGACAGCGTCGCGCGGGCCACCGACTGCCTGACCGCCGGTGTGCTTTATGAAGCGGGTGACGACCCGGTCGGCCAGCGCCCGGTCGCCCAGGTCATTTTGAACCGGCTTCGGCACCCGGCCTTTCCCAAGACGATCTGCGAAGTCGTGTTCCAGGGATCGGAACGCCAGACGGGCTGTCAGTTCACCTTTACTTGCGACGGCGCGCTGGCCCGCCGCTATTCGGACGCTGCGTGGCGCCGCGCGCGCGATGTGGCCACCGCCGCGCTGACAGGCCGGGTGGAAAAGGCGGTCGGCATGGCAACCCATTACCATACCGACTGGGTGGTACCTTATTGGAGCGCGAGCCTGGACAAGGTGAGCGAGGTGCACAGCCACCTGTTCTTTCGCTGGACCGGCTGGTGGGGCACGCCGCCGGCCTTTCGCGGTCGTTACCGCGCAGCCGAACCGCTGATCGCCAAGCTGAGGGGGATTGCGCCCGCTCATAGCAGCACGGCGGATGATCCTGGCGAACAGATTGCCGACGCCGCCATCGCAATCGCGCCCGACGCAGTGCCGCAGCCCAGCGACAGCGATCCCAATCTGTTTCTGCTGACGCTCGACCCGAAAATGGCGCCCGCCCAACATGCTGCGGTTGCGCAAGCCGCGTGCGGCACGCGGCCCTATTGCAAGCTGATGGCACGGACCGACCAGGCTGATACGCCCGCGGCGCTACCCGCTGATCCCCGCCGGATCGAACGGCTTGCCTTCAGCTATCTGCGCGACCGGCAACGTGGGTTCGACAAGGCATTGTGGGACTGCACCCGGTTTCAGCGCATTGATCCAAGCGAATGCATGAAGCCGCGCCTACCCGCGCCGGCGACAAAGCCGGTGCCACCCGCCCCGGCGGCGGGCGCTATTCCTTCGGCAACGGCAGCCCCGGTTACGGAACTTGATGGCGTCCGCCGCCGATCCGGCCCGGCGACGGCCCCCGCTGTCACAACGGCGGCCAGACCGGCGGCCGCCCCACAGTAAAGCAGGACGGCCCATCGACCCGGCGCTTATGCGGCCAGAAACATCTCCGGCTCCAGCGCCATTACCGCATCGGCCCCGCCCTCGATCTTGCGGCGCAGCGCACCGGTATCGGGCAGGATGCGCTCGGCATAAAAGCGCGCCGTCGTCACCTTAGCGTTGAAGAAGCGTGCATCGCCCTCACCCGATGCCAGCTGAGCCGTCGCGGCGCGCAGCATCCGCATCCACATCAGACCCGTCGCGACAATGCCCATCAGATGCATATAGCTATGTGCGCCCGCACCGACATGCTCGGGGTTTTTCATGCCGTTGGCCAGAAACCACATGGTTGCGGCCTGAAGGTCGCCCAGCGCCTTTTCCAGTCGCCCCGCAAAGTCGGCGGCGGCTTCCTCTTCCTTGGCGGCGGCGATTTCGTCCCCGACCAGCTTGAAAAGCGCCTGCACCGCGCGCCCGCCATTCTGGGCCAGCTTGCGCCCGACCAGATCCATCGCCTGCACGCCATTGGTGCCTTCGTAGATCATGGCGATCCGCGCATCGCGAACATATTGCTCCATGCCCCATTCGGCGATGTAGCCATGGCCGCCAAAGACCTGCTGCGCGTTGGTGGCGACGTCGTAACCCTTGTCGGTGCCATAACCCTTGATGACCGGGGTCAACAGGCTGATCAGATCGTCAGCCATCTGTCGCTCGCCCTCATCCACCGCCTTTTGCGACAGGTCGACCTGAAGCGCGCCCCACAGGCACAGCGCACGCAGGCCTTCGGTCAGCGCCTTGGCCTCCATCAACATGCGGCGCACATCAGGATGGACGAACAGCGTGTCGGCCTTTTCGTTCGGCTCTGCCGCGCCGGTCAGCGCCCGGCCTTGACGGCGATCGCGAGCATAATGGACGGCGTTCTGGTAAGCGACCTCGGCCACGCCCAGCCCCTGCAGGCCGACACCCAGCCGTGCGGCATTCATCATGATGAACATGGCGGCCAGCCCCTTCATCTCCTCGCCGACCAGCCAGCCCTTGGCCCCGTCATAATTCATAACGCAGGTCGAATTGCCGTGAATGCCCATCTTGTGTTCGATCGAGCCGCACGACACCCCGTTGCGGTCGCCCAGCGATCCGTCCTCGTTCACGATGAACTTCGGCACAACGAACAGGCTGATGCCCTTTGAGCTGTCGGGCGCGCCGGGGGTCTTTGCCAGCACCAGATGAATGATGTTGTCGGTCAGGTCATGCTCGCCCGACGAAATGAAGATTTTGGTGCCGGTGATCGCATAGCTGCCATCGCCCTGCGGTTCGGCCTTGGTCTTGATCAGGCCAAGATCAGTGCCGCAATGCGGCTCCGTCAGGTTCATGGTCCCACCCCATTCACCCGACACCATCCGCGGCACGTACATGGCCTTTTGCTCGTCCGAGCCCTTGGCCATCAGCGCGGCGATCGCGCCATGGGTCAGGCCGGGATACATGGCAAAGGCCATGTTGGCGGAAATCATATATTCCTCGAACGCGGTCGAGACGGTGTGCGGCATCCCCTGCCCGCCAAACGCCTCCGGCGCGCCCAGCGTCATCCAGCCTGCCTCGCGAAGCTGGTCGTAGGCGGCCTTGAACCCTTCAGGCGTGGTCACGCTGCCATCGTCGTGCCGCGTGCAACCCTGCTGGTCGCCCACCTGATTGAGCGGGAACAGCACCTCCGCGACGAAACGGCCACCTTCCTCCAGCACGGCGTCGACCATGTCAGACGTCGCATTGGCGAAACCGGGCAGATTGGCGTGACGCTCAAGCCCGACGACATGGTCCAGGATGAAGCGGGTATCGCGAACCGGCGGGGTATATTGGGGCATGGTCGATCCTCTCAGGCGTTCTTGTTGTTCCCGGCCGCTTCGACGACGGCCAGAAAATCGTTCAGCTCGGCAATGGCGGCGTCGATGTCACGCTTTTGCGCTTCCAGCGTCGCAATGCGCGTGCGACATTTCTCGATCGTCACCTGTCGCTGGATGCGGCGACCGTCGCCGATGTCGTACAGGTCGATCATCTCGCGGATCTCGGCGAGGCTGAAACCCACCCGCTTGCCGCGCAGAATCCAGGCAAGCCGTGCGCGGTCGCGGTGCGAATAGATGCGCTGCAATCCGCGCCGTTCGGGGGCGATCAGGCCCTCATCCTCGTAGAAACGCAGAGCGCGCGGCGTCACTTCAAACTCGGCACACAGGTCCGAAATGGAAAAGGCATCGCGGTCGTGGCGCGGCTCGATCGGGGCAAGGGCTTCATGCGTGGCAGCGGTCGTAAGCATGCCGCCAAAATAATTGCCCTTAACGTAAGCGTCAACTGTCGCAGAGCATCCGGCGCCTACCGTCACGCAAAGCGGTCGCCTCGGCCACGCTTTCGGACAAACGCTCGACCGACATGTCGGTCAGCGTCCCGCGCACGCCGCAGAAACGACGGCAGCCGGCGGGCACTTGAGGAGGAAAAGCCAGGCTTTCTCCGTCAAATACCGCGTCGAATTCACAGTCGCCGGCAGCACCCAATGTGACCGTGATGATGTCGTCATCGCGCTCTGCAACGCCCGCTGCGGCACAGGACTGGCCGGGGCCGTGATCGCGCACCACGCCGATGCGCGCGCCGCGGCCCTGTTCGACAATGCACAGCCGGTCGCCGCCCGACGCGTAAAGCCCAGTCATCGGCGCATCGCCGGGTGCGCGGACCAACCCGCGATCCATGGCGGCGCGTTCCAGCCCGGCATCGCCATCGCCACCGACCACGCGCTTTACCACATCGCCACCGCCGCACGCCGCCAGCGGCAGCGCGATAAGGCTAATCCAGCGCTTCCAGCGCATCGCCCGCCACCCGTCGATAGAAACAGCTGCGCGCGCCCGTGTGACAGGCGGGGCCCGCCGGCTCGCAAATCAGCCACAGCGCGTCCTGATCGCAGTCGATCCGGATGTCGCGGACATGCAGGACATGGCCCGACGTCTCGCCCTTTTTCCACAGCCGCCCGCGGCTGCGTGACCAGAAATGTGCCTCCCGCGTTTCCACCGTGGCCGCCAGCGCCTCGGCATTCATGTGCGCCACCATCAGCAGCTCGCCCGTTGCGGCATTGGTCGCCACGGCAGTAAGCAACCCGGCGGCGTCATATTTGGGGTCGAGCGTCAGCCCGGTATCGCGCGTGTCAGCCATGCCTGCCCCCTAGCCATGGCTGCCCCGTGGCTCAATGGTCCCTGATCGCCTTGATCAGTTCGTCCTTGTTCATGTCCGATCGGCCATCGATCCCAATCTTTTTCGCTTCGTCATAAAGTTCGTCACGAGTGCGATCCTCAAGCTGCGTGCTCTTGTGATCCAGCGACCCTGCCGTCTTGGCATTGGCGATTCGTGCGGCCTTTTCCTTGGATGCGCCGTCCTTTCGCAGGTCCTCGTACAACTTGTCGTCCTTCACCGAACTGCCATGATCCTTAGCCATGATCGCGTCTCCTTTGGGGCCTGAACGCATGTTCCGGCGTGCGGCTCCCGTGGCAAATGTGACGACGGGGCGACAAACGGCCACGGCGTGCCTATATGCGCGCCAACGAATCCCTTCGATCATCGGAAAGCACCGGGCGTATGCTGACCACTCACCCGTTCGACGACGACCATCTTCGCGAGGAATGCGGCATCTTTGGCGTCGCAAACGCCGAAGGCGCAGCGGCGCTGGTGGCGCTGGGCCTGCATGCTCTTCAGCATCGCGGGCAGGAAGCGGCAGGCATCTCCACCTTTGATGGGGCGCAGTTCCACACCCATCGGGCGATGGGTCATGTCGCGGGCAATTTCGACCGCGATGAAGTGATTCGTGCGCTGCCCGGCACGATGGCGGCGGGGCATGTCCGTTATTCAACCACGGGCGAAACCGCGCTTCGCAATGTCCAGCCGCTTTACGCCGATCTGGCCAGCGGCGGCTTTGCCATCGCCCATAACGGCAACATTTCGAACGCGCTGCGGCTGAAGCGCGATCTGGTGCGGTCGGGTTCGATCTTTCAGTCGACCAGCGATACCGAGGTGATCATCCACCTGGTCGCAACGTCCAGCTATCGCTCGCTGCTCGATAAGTTCATCGATGCGCTGAAGCGGGTCGAGGGCGCCTATTCGCTGATCTGCATGACGCCGGAAGGCATGATCGCCTGTCGCGACCCGCTGGGGATCCGACCCCTGGTGATGGGGCGTCTGGGTGATTCGGTGATCTTCGCATCCGAAACCGTCGCCCTCGACGTGGTTGGTGCCGAGTTCGAACGCGCCGTGGAGCCGGGTGAGCTGGTAATCGTGCAGGACGGTCAGGTCCGCTCGATCCGCCCGTTCAAGCCGGTCGCCCCGCGCCCGTGCATTTTCGAACACGTCTATTTCAGCCGTCCTGACTCGATTGTCGATGAACGCTCAATCTATTCGGTGCGCAAGAATATCGGCGCGCAGCTTGCCATCGAGGCGCCGGTTGAGGCGGATCTCGTCATCCCGGTTCCCGATTCGGGCGTGCCCGCCGCCATCGGCTATGCGCAGGAATCGGGGATTCCTTTTGAACTGGGCATCATCCGGTCGCATTATGTCGGACGCACCTTCATCCAGCCGGGCGACAAGGTCCGGCATTTGGGCGTCAAGCTGAAGCACAACGCCAATCGCGCGCTGATCCAGGGCAAGCGGGTTGTGCTGATCGACGATTCGATCGTGCGCGGCACCACCAGCCTGAAAATCGTGCAGATGATGCGCGAAGCGGGCGCCAGCGAAGTGCATATGCGCATCGCATCGCCCCCGACTCGCCACAGCTGCTTCTACGGCGTCGACACGCCCGAACGCGCCAAGCTGCTCGCGGCCAAGATGGACGTGGGCGGCATGACAGACTTCATCCATGCCGACAGCCTGGCGTTCGTGTCGATCGACGGCCTGTACAAGGCGCTGGGTGAGGCGAAGCGCGCCGACATTCGGCCCAGCCATTGCGACGCGTGCTTTACCGGCGATTATCCGACCACACTGACCGATCAGGATGAACGCGGCACGGTCGAGCAGTTTTCGATGCTCGAAGAACGCGTCGGCTGACCCGATTCCTTCACTAACGACAGGACTGCCATGACCGACACGCCACTTTCGGGCCGGATCGCGCTCGTCACCGGTGCCTCGCGCGGGATCGGCGCGGCGACGGCAATCGCTCTCGGTGCACGCGGCGCGCATGTCGTACTGACAGCCCGCACCGCCGGCGGTCTGGAGGAGGTTGAGGAACAAATCTACCTTGCGGGCGGGTCGGCGACGATCGCCCCGCTGGACCTTAGCGAGACGGATGGGGTTGCCCGGCTGGCAAGCGCGGTGTCCGAACGGTGGCAGGCGCTGGACATTCTGGTGCTGAACGCGGGGATGCTGGGCACGCTGGCGGCGGTTCCGGCCATCGATATGAAGGAACTTGCCAAGGTGCTGACCCTGAACGTCAGCGCACAGGCAGCGCTTATAGCCTCGTTCGACCCGTTGCTGCGGCGGAGCGAGAGCGCGCGGGTGATCGGCGTGACCTCCAGCGTGGGGCGGACTCCGCGTGCCTATTGGGGTGCTTACGGCGCATCCAAGGCGGCTTTCGAGACGCTGATCGCCAGCTATGGCGAAGAGATGCGGAACATCAGCAAGGTCCGCACCGCCATCGTCGACCCCGGCGCCACGCGAACGAAGATGCGCGCACGCGCCTATCCGGGTGAAGATCCCGCCAGCGTGAAGCCCCCGGAAACCGTAGCCGAACGTATCGCTGATTTGGCGGTTGAAGGCTTCGATCCGAACCTGCGCGTCCGCGTCGACTAACTCAAACCGACAAAAAGAAAGGCCGACCCGTTAAGGATCGGCCTGAAAGTTTTAGGAGAGGATGCCTGAAAGGCATGGTCTTTTTGCGCTGCAGCACGCTTTTGTGCAAGTGCGAAAAGGATCGGGGCGATTGCATTTAACGCAACCATGCCCGTTCAGTCGATCCGTACGCGGCCCCGCCCGCTTTTCACTGCACCGCGCTTTGCCTTCGCATCGACGCGGCGTGTCTGCGAGGCGCGGGTCGGCTTGGTCGCGCGTCGCGCCTTGGGCACAATCGTTGCCTCGCGGATCATCTCGATAAGGCGTTCGCGAACTTCGCGTCGGTTCATTTCCTGCGACCGGGCACCTTCGCCGCGCAGGATAAGCACGCCTTCACGCGTCATGCGGCTGCCCGCCAGTTCGGCAAGGCGATATTTCACCCGGTCCGGCAGGTTCGGCGACGCGGCAATATCGAAGCGCAGCTGAACCGCGCTGTCGGTCGTGTTCACATGCTGCCCGCCGGGTCCGCTCGCGCGCGTAAAGCTTTCGACGAGTTCGCTCGAATCGATCGAAATTGCGCGGGTAACAGGGATGCGGGCCATGGCGCCGTCATGCCAGACCGCTGCCACGCCGCCACGCGCGGTTTACGAAACGATAGGTTTCCATGGTTTCCATTTTAGATCGCGCCCAGCCTCTCTATCTCCTGGTCAACCAAGGAGGTCATAATGATCGACAAACGACCATTTGAAACGCTCGGCCATGCCGATCATGGCTGGCTCAACGCACGGCATCATTTCTCGTTTGCCAATTATTACGATCCCGGTCGCATGGGCTGGGGCTCGATCCGCGTGTGGAACGATGACGAGATCGCGGCGAACAGCGGCTTCCCTCCGCACCCGCACCGCGACATGGAAATCATCACCTATGTCCGCACGGGCGCGATCACTCATCAGGATTCGATGGGCAACAAGGGCCGCACCGGCGCTGGCGATGTTCAGGTGATGTCGGCGGGCACGGGCGTTCGCCACGCCGAATATAATCTGGAAGCCGAAACCACGACGCTGTTCCAGATCTGGATCGAACCAAAGCGCGCGGGTGGTGCTCCCAGCTGGGGTGCAAAGCCGTTTCCCAAGAACGACCGTTCGGGCCGTTTCGTGACGCTGGCCAGCGGCTTTGCCGAAGATGGTGACGCCCTGCCGATCCGCGCCGATGCGCGGGTCATGGGCGCGACACTGAAGGCCGGCGAACGGGTCGAGCATGTCGTGGGCGAGGGTCGCCACGCCTATCTGGTGCCAGCGACAGGTGCGATCGAGATTGACGGCGTATCATTCAAGGCGCGCGACGGCGCCGCGCTGTCCGGTGGCAAGACCTATCTGATCCGCGCAGTCGAAGATGCCGAGCTGGTGATGGTCGACGCCGACTGACGTTCTTCGACGCCTGCCTCCCTCCCCCTCCATGCAGGCGTCGGACGGGGAAGGGCCGCGCCAACCGCGACCCTTCCCCAACCCTTTCAAGACAGGAGATACGCCGATGGCAAAGGTTCTGGTGCTTTATTACTCGTCCTATGGGCATATGTCGCAAATGGCCGACGCGGTTGCAGAAGGCGCGCGTTCGGCAGGCGCGACGGTGGACGTTCTGCGCGTCCCCGAAACCGCGCCCCCCGAAGTGGCAGCGGCTGCTGGCTTCAAGTCGGATCACACCCACGGCGTGATCGAAAGTGCCGAAAAGCTGGCCGACTATGACGCGATCGTTATCGGCAGCCCGACCCGTTTCGGGCGCATGTCCAGCCAGATGGCATCGTTCCTGGACCAGGCCGGCGGCCTGTGGTTCCGCGGCGCGCTGAACGGCAAGGTGGGCGCGGCCTTCACCTCCACCGCGACGCAGCATGGCGGGCAGGAGACGACGCTGTTCTCCATCATCACCAACCTGCTGCACTTCGGCCTGACGGTCGTTGGGCTCGACTATGGCTATCAGGCCCAGATGTCGAACGAGGCGGTCAATGGCGGCACCCCTTATGGCGCATCGACCATCGCCAATGGCGACGGCAGCCGCATGCCAAGCCAGATCGAACTCGACGGCGCGCGCTATCAGGGCAAGCGCGTTGCCGAAACGGCGGCCAAGCTGTTCGGCTGATGCCAAAGGGGGCGGCCTGACCGGGCCGCCCCCTTTTCTTTACTCTGCAGCCTCAGCCAGTACCGGTTCCTTCCACACCAGCACCGGCTTTCGCGCAGCCAGCGTTTCGTCAAGGCGACGGCGCGGGGCGAAGTGCGGGGCCGATTTCAGGCTGGCATCGCCCGCCTTGGCGCGTTCCGCGACTGACGCGAACGCATCGATGAACTGATCCAGGGCCGCCTTCGATTCGGTCTCGGTCGGCTCGACCAGCATCGCGCCGTGAACCACCAGCGGGAAATAGACCGTCATCGGGTGGAAGCCCTCGTCGATCAGTCCCTTGGCCACATCCAGCGTCGAGAAGCCCGCAGGGAAGCCTTCATCGCTGAACAGCGCCTCATGCATGCACGGCCCGCTCTTGGCGAATGGCGCGTCCAGCACGCCTTCCAGACGGCGCAGCACGTAATTGGCGTTCAGCACCGCATCGCCCGACACCTGATACAGGCCGTCGGCACCGTGGCTGAGGATATAGGTCAGCGCGCGGGTGAACATGCCCATCTGGCCGTGGAATGCGGTCATCCGGCCAAAGCTGTCCGGGTGATCTTCGCCAACCGTTTCTTCCTCGACCAACTGGATGTGCCCGTCGGCATGACGCGCGGTGAAGGGCAGCGGACCGAAGGGTGCCAGCGCTTCGGACAATACCACCGGGCCAGAACCCGGACCGCCCCCTCCATGCGGGGTCGAGAAGGTCTTGTGCAGGTTGATGTGCATTGCATCGACGCCCAGATCGCCGGGGCGCACGCGACCGACGATCGCGTTGAAATTGGCGCCGTCGCAATAGACGTAGCCACCTGCGTCATGAACAGCATCGGAGATGATCTTCAGATCACGTTCGAACAGGCCGCAGGTGTTGGGGTTGGTGATCATCACGCCCGCAACGTCCGGCCCCAGCCGCGCTTTCAGCGCATCCGTATCGACACGGCCCGCATCGGTCGCGGGAATGTTCTCGACGGTGAAGCCGGCGAAGGCCGCCGTTGCCGGGTTGGTACCGTGCGCGCTTTCGGGGACGAGGATGACCTTGCGATGCCCCTCCCCACGCGCTTCCAGCGCTGCCTTGATGCACAGGATGCCGCACAGCTCGCCATGCGCGCCCGCCTTTGGGCTCATCGCGACACCGTGCATACCTGTCAGTTCGATCAGCCAGAAGGCCAGTTCGTTGATGACGCCCAGCGCCCCCTGCACCGTATCGACGGGTTGGAGCGGGTGAATGTCGGCAAAACCGGGTAACCGCGCCATTTTTTCGTTCAAGCGCGGATTATGCTTCATCGTGCAGGAGCCGAGCGGGAACAGGCCCAGGTCGATGGCATAATTCTGGCGGCTAAGGCGCGTGTAGTGGCGGACCGTTTCCGGTTCCGACAGGCCGGGCAGACCGATCGGTGCCCTGCGGCCAAGATCGCCCAGCCGGCTGGTTGCGGCGGGCACATCAGGCAAGTCGACGCCCGTCGTCTCATCGCTGCCGATCTCGAAGATCAGCGCTTCTTCCAGCATCAGCGCCCGGTTACCGGTGCTGGTCGCGCGCGGCGCGGGGCCGTCGACCGACTGCATCTCGGGCTTCCACCCGCTCTGGTTGATCGCGCTCATGCCAGCACCTCCTCAAGCGCGGCGGCAAGGGTTTCGACATCCTCCGCCGTCGTCGTCTCCGTCACCGCCACGACCAGCCCGCGCTCCAGCGCCTCGACGCCGGGATGCAAGCGGCCCAGCGACACGCCCGCCAGGATCTCGCGCTCGGCCAGCATGCGGACGATCGGCCGCGCTTCCTTGTTCAGTTTCAGCGTGAATTCGTTGAAGAAACCGGGCGTAACCAGTTCGACGCCCGGCACCTTGGCCAGCCGCTCCGCCGCCGCGCTTGCCGCGAAATGATTGGCCTCTGCCAGTCCCCGCAGCCCCTTTTCACCCAGCAACGTCATGTGGATGGAGAAGGCCAGAGCGCAAAGGCCCGAATTGGTGCAGATATTCGACGTCGCCTTCTCACGCCGGATATGCTGTTCGCGCGTCGACAGCGTGAGCACGAAACCGCGCTTGCCCTCTGCATCGACGGTTTCCCCGCACAAGCGGCCGGGCATCTGGCGGACATATTTGTCCTTGCACCCGAACAGCCCGACATAAGGCCCACCGAATTGCAGCCCGACGCCCAGCGACTGCCCCTCACCCACGACGATATCAGCGCCCATTTCACCGGGGGAGCGGATCGCGCCCAGCGCCACGGGTTCGGTCACCACCGCGATCAGCAGCGCCTTCTTCGCCTGACACGCCGCCGCCAGTTCGGACAGGTCGCCGATGCGGCCCAGAATGTCCGGATACTGCACGACCACGCACGACGTATCGTCGTCGAGCGCACCGATCAGGTCGGCGGTGTCCGGCTCTGCCGACAGGTCCGGCAGGCGCGTGTTCAGCACGTCGCCGGTATATTTGGCCATCGTCTTTGCGACGGAGACATAATGCGGGTGCAGGCCGCCCGACAGGATCGCCTTTGCCCGGCGTGTCACACGGCGCGCCATGACAATCGCTTCCCAGCACGCGGTCGAGCCATCGTACATCGACGCATTGGCCACATCGGTCCCGAACAGGCGTGCGACCTGTGTCTGGAACTCGAACAGCATCTGCAGCGTGCCCTGTGCGATTTCCGGCTGATAGGGCGTGTAGGCAGTCAAAAACTCGCCGCGCTGGATCAGGTGATCGACCGTGGCGGGCACGTGATGGCGATAGGCACCGCAGCCGAGGAAGAAGGGCACTTCGCCCGCCACCACATTTCGGCGGGCAAGCGTCGTCATGTGCCGTTCGACCGCCAGTTCGCTGGCATGCATCGGCAATCCGGCAATGGGGCCGGGCTGGCGCGCGTGGACGGGCACATCCTCGAACAGTGCCTCGATCGACGGCGCGCCGATCGCGGCCAGCATCTCGCCGCGGTCGGCGTCGGTAAGGGGCAGGTAACGCATCATTGTCTCCAGCCCCGCCGCGACGGGCGGGGCATCGCGAAAATCACAGCTTGCTGACGAAGTCCTTATAGGCGCCCTCGTCCATCAGGCCGTCGAGCTGGCCGGCATCGGCAAGCGTCAGCTTGAAGAACCAGCCTGTCCCTTCGGGATCGCTGTTCACCAGCGACGGGTCGTCGGCCAGCGCTGCATTGCCCTCGAGCACGGTGCCGCTGACAGGGGCGTAAACGTCGCTGGCGGCCTTCACGCTCTCGACCACGGCCGCTTCGCCGCCCTTGGTAACCTCACGACCCTCCTCAGGCACTTCCACGAACACGATGTCGCCAAGCTGACCTTGCGCGTAATCGGTGATGCCGACGGTCGCGGTGTCGCCGTCGACCTCGATCCACTCATGCTCGTCGGTGAAATAACGGGTCACTTTGACACTCCCTTGCGAATGTAACGATGGGGAACGAAGGGCATGGCCGCGACCGTCGCGGCGTGCGGCTTGCCCCGTTGCTGAAGCGTGATGGCGGTACCGGGTGCGGCGAGTTCTGCGGGAACGTACGCCATGGCGATCGGCTGGCCCACGCTGGGCGCAAAGCCGCCCGACGTGACGCGCCCGATCGTCGCGCCATCGGCATCGACCACGGTCGCGCCCTCACGCACAGGCTGGCGCCCCTCCACGATCAGGCCGACGCGCTTGGTGGCGGCGCCGTTCGCATACTCGCTCAGCACGCGCTCTGCGCCCGGAAAGCCACCATCCTCGCGCCGCCGCTTTGACAGCGCAAAGCCCAAGTCGGCGGCAACCGGCGTCGTCTCTTCGTCCAGATCGTGGCCGTAAAGCGGCAGCCCCGCCTCCAGCCGCAACGAGTCGCGCGCGCCGAGGCCGATGGGCTTCACTTCCGGCTCGACACACAACGCCTGGGCCAGTGCGACCGCATCGTCGGCCGGCACCGAAATCTCGAAGCCGTCTTCGCCGGTATAGCCCGACCGGCTGATCCACAGGCCCACACCCTGCCAATCGAACGCCGCCGCCGTCATGAAACCCAGCGCCGTGACGCCCGGCACCAGCCGTTCAAGTGCGTCGACCGCCTTCGGACCCTGCAACGCCAGCAGCGCGCGTTCGTCCAGCAGGTTCAGGTTGATCGCGTCGTCCAGCCTCTCGCGCAGATGCGCCAGATCGTCCCACTTGGTCGCGCCGTTCACGACCATGTAGAATGCGGGTACATCGCCCTCGACCTCACCGAACGGATGGGCGGCAGGCAGCCGCGCCAGCATCAGATCGTCCAGAATACCGCCATTGTCGGCCAGCAGCAGCGAGTAACGCTGACGCCCGGCGCCCAGCCCGGCCACGTCGGCAGGCAGCAGCGATTCGAGCGCGTCGACCACGCCGGGGCCGTCGATCCGCAACTGGCCCATATGGCTGACATCGAACAGACCCGCCGACTCGCGGGTCCACAGATGCTCAGCCATGATGCCTTCATACTGGATCGGCATGAGATAGCCGGCGAACTCGACCATTCGCGCGCCGCGTTCCCGGTGCCAGCCATCCAGCGGCAGCGTCAGAACGGGCGGCGCTTCGCCCTCAAATTCGTCTTCGGTCGGATGATCGGCCAAGCAAGGCTCCCGTTGCGAAAAGGTGAAACCGACACGATCGCAGGGCCAGTATTGACCGCTCGTTCGCATCGCCCCCTCTGTCACGGGAACCTGAGAGCTTTCCCCCGGATAGCCGGAGTTACCCCTTCGGTGGGCAACGGATACGTCCGCTGCCGCTTTCCAGAGCATCGCAAGACCCGCGCGGTCCTTTGCACCTGAGAGATTCCGGGGCGGTTGCTCCTTCGGTGGCGGGCCTTTCGACCCGCACTCTCCCGCGCGTGTCCGCCGGTTGCCCGACGACGACGGGAGAAACACTGTCGCGCCGCAGCATCACTGTCAATCGCGCTTCGATGCGAAAGATGTGGAAGGCGCGCCGTCATGGTCCAAAAGCGGTGCCGTCGGCCGCCGTTGCAGTCACGCATCACCGCGAGATTTCCCACCCCGCAACCCCCGCGAACCCCTCGCCTATTGCGGCGAGCCGCGCTAGGCGTGCGGCTGTGCGTTGGAACCTGCTTTCGATCCTACCGCTGTTGCTGACGACGGCGGCCGTTCCCGGCGCACAGACGGCGGGCGTCAACAAGCTCGCCACCGATTCGGAAAGCCGTTGGGTCGCGTTCGACATGACGCCGGGCAATCAGATCCGCTTCGACATGCTGGTCGACGGCACTCGCGCCAGCGCGATCCTGGACACCGGCGTCAGCGCCAGCGTCGCCTCCCGCCTGTTTGCCACACGCGCCGGGCTGAAGCTGGAGCCTTCGCGCGGGGAGCGGGCCGATGCGGTGGGTGGTGCCGTGCCGCTGGGCTGGGCGCGGGTGAACAAGCTGGCGCTGGGCGCGCTGGATCAGCCGCGCACCCGGCTGGCAGTGGTCGATCTGTCCGCGATCGCAACCGGCAGCGCGCGTCCGGTCGACCTGCTGATCGGCAGCGACGTGCTCAGCTGCTGCGCGATCGACATCGACTATGAAAACCGCCGGTTCCGACTGCTGCCCAGCGGGCGGATGCCATTTTCGGGCGCTCGCGCACCGTTGTCGCGTCTGCCGGGGACCGGGGTGTTCGCCAGTGCGGTCAAGGTGGGGAAGGCACAATTCAGACCGCTGATCGTCGACACTGGCGACGGTGCGGCGCTGACCCTGTCGCGGCCAAGCTGGACCGCCGCTCGCATCCGCCCACGCGCGGTTACCACGGCCATCGCCTTTGGCCTGGGCGGGCCAATCGAAACCGAGATGACGGTGCTGCCCGATGTCCAACTGGGCGCGCTGCCGCCGCTGGCGGTGGAAACCCGGATCGAGGCAAAGGGTGGTTTTTCGGATCAGACGCAGACCGCTGGTCGGATCGGCAATGGATGGTTCCAGCGTTACCGCGTTCTGATGGACGCACGCGCGGGTCACATGGTCCTAAAACCCGGTCGCGGCGCAGCCGATGACCCGGTTCGCTCAACCAGCGGGCTGCTGGTGGGATATGACAGCGGGCGGCTGTCGGTCCTGCATGTGATGCGCGGCAGCCCCGCGGCCGCTGGCCGATGGAAGGCGGGCGACCAGATCTGCACCGTGGACGGCACGCCGGTCCCACCCCCCGATCGCGGCACCGTCGATACCGGCTGGTCGGCGGGCGCATCAGGGCGTTCTGTTCGCTTCGGCATGTGCGACGGCACCGAACGGCGGCTGACGCTCCGGCAATTTTACTGACCATGGCGGCGATGTCGGTTCGGGCGCGGCAATGGATGCCGGCACTTTTCCTTGCGCTGGTCGCACTGGCGCTGCGTGCATGGGATTTCGACAATCCGGTCATCCATGTTGACGAACAATATTATCTGCTGGTCGGCAGCCGGATATGGGATGGCGATATCCCCTTCATCGACTTGTGGGACCGAAAGCCGGTCGGGCTGTTCCTGCTCTATGCGCTGCCCGCGCTGTTTCCCGGCAACGGAGTGCTGGCCTATCAACTGATGGCGACGGCGGCAGCGGCGGCGACTGCGATCGTCCTGCGCGCATCGGCGCTGCGGATCGGCGCGCGGCGCAGCGGCGCGTTGCTGGCGGGCATTGCTTACCTCTTGTGGCTGTCCCCGCTGGGCGGGCGCGGTGGGCAATCGCCCGTTTTCTACAATCTCCCAATTGCGCTGGCGGTTTTCTGGACCCTGGGCCTGCCCGCACTGGCGCGGTCGGGACGGCAGGCGGCAATCATCGGCTCCGGCTTTGTAGCCTGTCTGGCGTGTGGGCTGGCGATCCAGCTGAAATACACCGCCGCGGTCGAGGGCGCCTTTGTCGGGCTGTCGCATATATGGTGGCTGCACCGCGCCGGCGCCCGGATCGGGACATCAGTTCTAGCGGCGCTATTGTGGATGGTTGCGGGCGTCGCCCCGACCGCAATGGCGGTTGGGGCGTATGCGGCGATGGGGCCGTCGGCGCTCAGCGCATTCTGGTTCGCCAATTTCGATTCGATCTTTCTGCGCCCAGCTTATCCGTTGGATCAGGTGGCGATGCGCCTGTTGGGCATCGCGGCGCAACTCTCGCCATTGATGGCATGCGCGCTGCTGGGTTGGCGGATGCGGCCGCGACCGACCCCGGCCGCGCTGTCGCTGGCTGCGGCGTGGTTGCTGGCGGCAACGGGCGGCTTCATCGCCATCGGCACGTTTTTCGACCATTATGCGCTGCCGCTGGTCGGCCCGCTGGCGCTGTTGTCGGCGGCGACCTTGGCCCGGCGGCCCCGCGCCGCGATCGGGGCACTCGGGCTCGGTGTGCTGCTATTCCTAGCCGAGCGAGCTTTCATCCCCGACGACGCGCCCGGCGCGCGTGAAACGGCGCGGCTGGTTCAACTCAACTCGCGCGGCGAATGTCCCTATGTCTTTATCGGCGACACCATCACCTATCATCTGGCGCACAGCTGTGTGCCGACAGCCTATGCCTTTCCCAACCTTCTGGCCTATTCGACCGAACAGGGCGCCACGGGTGTCGATGAGGCGGGCGAGGTCCGGCGCATCCTCAATCGGCGTCCGCCGGTCATCATATCCTCGACGCGCAAGCTGGACATCTGGAACCGCGCGAGCCTGTACGAGGTGAAGCACGCGCTTCGCAGCGACTATCGTCGCGTCTGGTCGACCCCCAGAAGTCAGTGGGAAACGGTGCTATACCTCAGGAACGATCTGAGCTTCCGACGTTAGTGGCTGGAGAAACCGTGCTTCTGCAAGATTGCCTGACCTGCAGGCGACAGCAGGAAGCGCCGAAAGGTCCCGGCACCCGCATCGCCGGATCGCTTCAATCGCGCAATGGGATACCGGATTGGCGGATGGCTTGCGGCAGGGAAGCGCCCGATGACTCGTACTTTTCGCGAAGCCCGCGCGTCAGTTGCATAAACGATACCCAACACCGCCGCGCCCCGCTCGACCAACGCCAGCGCAGCACGCACATTTTCGGCGCGCGCGATGCGCGGCGCCATGCGCTCCCACACCCCGAACCGCGAAAGCGCCGCGCGGCCATATCGCCCTGCGGGCACCGCATCCGGATCGGCCATGGCAAGCCGGCCACTGCCCAGTGCGCGGAGCATGTCGGCGCCGGTCCGGACCTTTGCCGAAGTGCTGCCGGTCGCGGCGATCAGGACGAGTCGATTGCCCGTCAGATCGGCTCGGCTACCCGCCGCCACCAGCCCAGCCGACTCGACTGCATCCATCCACTGTTCGTCGGCGGAAATGAACAGGTCTGCGGGCGCGCCGGCCGTGATCTGGCGCGCCAGCGCCGACGACCCGGCGAAAGACAGCCGAGGTCTACCAGCCACTTGGGGGGAAAAGCGCGCAGCAGCCTCACTCAGCGCTTCCTGAAGGCTCGCCGCTGCGAGCACCAGCGGCGGCTCCTGGGCCGCTAACGGCGGCGCAAGTGTTGCGGTGGCAAGGGTAGCAAACAGCGTCAGGGCGCGACGTCGCGCCACGCCCCGAACGCCTGCCATCAACGACGGCCTGTCATCTGGCCCATTGCGTTCCGGCCAAATTCAGCGATCATCTCGCCAATCTCGCGCGCCTGCGACATCGAACGGGTGCCCTGTTCTCGCATATACTCGCTCTGAATACGCATCAGTTCGGAAAGGTCGCTCGCCTGCGCGGCGGCGCGCATCGCCTGAAACGCTTCCCGCGTATTCGTCTCGGCTTGGTCGAGCATCTTGATGCCCAGTTGCGAGCCCGCTTCATTCATCGATTCGGCAGTCGCCTTCATCCGCTCGCCTGCAGCCTGCATATGGTCAGCGGTCTGGCGCGTCGCGTCTTGCGCGTTGTCCATGCCCGCCTTTGCCGCGTCGTTCGCCTGATCCATTGCTTCGTTCGGATTTTTCGCCATCACAGTCGCTCCCGGAATTGCGCGCCGTTACCGCGCGTCAATGACCCGACGCGCCACGCGGCGGAGGGTTCCGCTGCGTTGCAATATGCGATGGATTATTCCTCACCCATGCGAAGCGCGGCGATGAAGGCTTCCTGCGGGATCTGAACGGACCCATATTCGCGCATCCGCTTCTTGCCTTCCTTCTGCTTGTCCAGAAGCTTGCGCTTACGACTGATGTCGCCGCCATAGCATTTGGCGGTAACGTCCTTGCGAAGCGCGGCAATCGTCTCACGCGCGATCACCTTGCCACCGATTGCGGCCTGAATGGGGATCTTGAACAAGTGGCGGGGGATCAGGTCCTTCAGCCGCTCGCACATGCCGCGCCCACGACTTTCGGCGGTCGAGCGGTGGACGATCATCGACAGCGCGTCGACCGGCTCATTGTTGACCAGCACCGACATTTTTACGAGGTCACCCTCGCGATAGCCGATCTGTTCATAGTCGAAGCTGGCATAGCCACGGCTGATCGACTTCAGCCGGTCATAGAAATCGAACACCACCTCGTTGAGCGGCAGCTCGTACTTCACCTGAGCACGCCCGCCGACATAGGTCAGATCCTTCTGAATACCGCGCCGGTCCTGGCACAGCTTCAGGATCGGCCCCAGATATTCATCGGGAACATAGATGGTCGCTTCGATCCACGGCTCGGCAATCGTTTCAATCCGGGTAGGATCGGGCATGTCAGCCGGATTGTGCAGCTCGATATGGCCGCCGCCATGCGTCAACTCGATCTGATACACGACCGACGGCGCGGTGGTGATCAGGTCGAGATCATATTCGCGCGTCAGCCGCTCCTGAATGATCTCAAGATGCAGCAGGCCCAAAAAGCCGCAGCGGAAACCAAAGCCCAGCGCCGCCGATGTTTCCATCTCGAACGAGAAGCTTGCGTCGTTCAGCCGCAGCTTGGAGATCGACTCGCGCAGCTTTTCGAAGTCATTGGCGTCCACCGGAAAAAGGCCGCAGAACACCACCGACTGCACTTCCTTAAAGCCCGGCAACGCTTCTGCAGCAGGTTTCTTGGCATCGGTGATGGTGTCGCCGACAGCGGTCTGCGCCACTTCCTTGATCTGCGCCGTGATGAACCCGATTTCACCGGGGCCAAGATCAGCAAGCTGCTCGATCTTGGGGCGGAAGCAGCCGACGCGATCAACCAGATGGACCGTGCCGGCCTGCATGAACTTGATCTGCTGACCCTTTTTCAGGGTGCCGTCCATCACCCGAACCAGGATGACGACGCCCAGATACGGGTCATACCAGCTATCGACCAGCATCGCCTTGAGCGGCGCGTCCGGGTCGCCCTTGGGCGCGGGAATACGCTCGACCACCGCGTCGAGGATCTCGTCGATGCCGATGCCCGACTTTGCACTGGCCAGCACGGCGCCCGATGCGTCTAGGCCGATCACATCCTCGATTTCTGCGCGCACCTTTTCCGGCTCGGCAGCGGGCAGGTCGATCTTGTTGATGACGGGCACGATTTCATGGTCATGCTCGATCGATTGATAGACGTTGGCCAGCGTCTGCGCCTCGACGCCCTGCGCGGCATCGACGACCAGCAGCGCGCCTTCGCATGCCGCCAGCGAGCGCGAGACTTCATAAGCGAAGTCGACATGGCCCGGCGTGTCCATCAGGTTCAGGACATGGCCCTTCCATTCCAGGCGCACGGTCTGCGCCTTGATGGTGATGCCGCGCTCCTTTTCGATATCCATATTGTCGAGCACCTGTGCCGACATTTCGCGTTCGGTCAGGCCGCCGGTGCGCTGGATCAGACGGTCGGCAAGCGTGGACTTGCCATGGTCGATATGCGCGATGATCGAAAAGTTGCGGATCTTGGACTGTGGGGTGCTCATGGTCGCGCGGCCGATAGCACCGAAAAGCGCCGTTGCCAAAGCACTGACGCACGTCGTGACGCCGGAACCGGAAAAGCGGGTCGCCGCAGTGCTAATATCGTAACAGGCGGATCAATTCGCATGGGCGGATCGGCTTTTCCAGCGTCGCTTCATAGCCGCAATCAGACGCTCTCTCGAACAGCTCCGGCGTTGCGAATCCAGTCAGCAGAAAGGCGCGCCCCCGCCAGCCGATGGTGCGAAGACGGCGCAGCACTTCGATCCCATCGTCGTCGGGCAGCCGATAATCTGCCAGCAGCACCCGCGCCGCGCGGAGCGGCTGACTGGCCAGCAGTCGGGCGGCCGTCGCATAGGCGCGGACATCATAGTCGATCGATCGAAGCAGCAGGTGCAACGACCGTCGCACAGCGTCGTCATCCTCAACGATCAGTGCAAGCGGCCGTGATCGCGAATGCTCCATGCCCCAACGCTATTGCCGCTGCGTCGCCTTAGAAATTCGCAATTCACCGGATAGGGGAACTTCCCCCGCAACAAAGACCAGTCGCAGCACTTCGGGAAGGCTTCGCGCATCGAGCTTGAACATCAGATTGGCGCGGTGCACCTCCACCGTGCGCGGCGAGATGCCCAAGTCATAGGCGATCGCCTTGTTCGGCAGGCCGCGGACAAGCCCGTTCAGCACCTCCTGCTCTCGCGGGGTCAACGCTGCAAGCCTCGTCGCCGCATCCTTTGCAGCGTCCACGAGGGAGCGGCGTTTCGCGAGTTCATCGAACGCCACGTCAAGAGATCGAAGCAACTGCGCTTTTTCAAAAGGCTTTTCCAGAAAGTCGATCGCGCCCTGCTTCATCGCCTGGACCGCGATGGGCACATCGCCATGGCCGGTCAGCGCAATGACGGGCAGCGCAATCCCGCCCTCATTCATCAGCCGCTGAACCTCAAGTCCGCCAATCTCGGGCATACGCACGTCCAGCAGCACCACTCCCGGCCGCGCGTCGATCACCGCCTCCAGAAAATGGGGCCCGGACTCGTAGGCTACGACTTCATATCCGGCGGCACGCAACAGGAACCCGGCAGATTTCCGGATAGCCTCCTCGTCGTCCACAAGATGAACGACACGACGACTATTCATGTGCCCCCTCCCCCTCTTGATCGGCCGCTTTCAGGCAGAACGTGAAGCGGGTGCGCCCCGGCTTACCCGACACGACCCATATTCTTCCGCCATGCGCTTCAACGATGGTCCGGCATATCGACAGGCCCAGGCCCATCCCGCCTTCCTTGCTGGTCGTGAACGCCTGAAACAGCCGATCCGCCATGGCGGGATCCAGGCCCGGCCCGGTATCGGTGACCGATATCAGGATCCGGTCGCCGTCACGCTCGGTGCTGACGGTGACGTCGCGCACCGCGCATTCCTGAACCGCATCGACGGCGTTTCGCAGCAAATTCACGATCACCTGCTGCACCTGAATGCGGTCGGCCAGCACCCGCGAAGCGGTGGGGTCGAATTGGGTAAAGCTGTGCACCCCGCGTTCGCGGGCACCGATCAGGCCCAGCCGCATTGCATCGCGGATCAATGCCGGCAGATCCTCCGCACGCTGTTGCGTCTCGCCGCGCGCGACGAACTCGCGCAGGCGGCGCACGATCGTGCCCGCCCGCAGCACTTCTCCGGATGCTTCGATCAGTGCGTCGCGGATCAACTCCCGTTCCGCCTCTTCCCCGTCGAGTAGATCACGGGCCGCCTCCATGTAATTGGCGACGGCGGTCAGCGGCTGGTTTAGTTCATGCGCGAGGGTCGAGGCCATGGTGCCCATCGCGCTGAGGCGAGAGACGTGAATCAGTTCCGCCTGCAATTCCTTCAGGCGAAGTTCGGCACGGCGTTCGTTGGACAGGTCGCGCAGAAATCCCGTGAAGATCCGCCCCCCGCGCCCGATCGCTTCCCCTACAGCCGCCTCGATGGGGAAGGTCGACCCGTCGCGCCGTTGCCCGACCACGATCCGCCCGATGCCGATGATCCGCCGCTCGCCCGTTTGCAGATATCGGTGGATTGCGCCGACATGCGCGGCACGATTCTCCGGCGGCATCAGCCGGTTTACGTTGGCCCCCAGCATTTCCGCTTCGGTATAACCGAACATCCGCTCCGCCGCGGCGCTGAACGACAGGATTGTGCCGCGCTCGTCGATCACGACCATGGCGTCGGGAATGGTGGCGAGCACGGACCGCATATGGTCCTCGCTCTGCTCCAGCCGCTCTTCGGCGGCGCGGCGTCTGGTGATGTCGATCGCGCTATAGCCATATCCGCGAATCGAACCGTCGCTCATGCGCAGTGGAACGACGGTGATCTCACCAAGCCATTCCGAACCGTCGCAGCGGGTGCACCAGCTTTCGCGCCGCAGAACGCCGCCTTCCGCCACCTGATGCTGTTCGTGACAAATCGCAGTTTCGTCCATCGACGCGAACAGCCACAGGGCGGCCAGGGGGCGACCAATGACCGCATCAGCAACGTAGCCGTAAACGGCTTCGGCACCGACGTTCCAGTAAGTGACCAATCCCTCGCAGGAGACCATGAACACAGCACGATCGGTCGCGTTCGCGACAAAGAGCGCCATATCCCTGATCGGAAGAACCGAAGCGTCCGGCGATACCGAACCACCCACCCCCCGTACCCAGCCTTTCCCCTCGCCGCCGATACAATGCCTTGAAACTCGAGGCTTTGCTCACCGGGCGGCCAACGCAATGAACGACTGACGCCTGTTTGTAAGATGCGCCGATGTCAGCGTTTTTGCCAGCCATCCACCATCAACCGGCGTTTGGCATATGCTTAGGAAATGCGGGGATTACGGATATGGCGAAAATCACTAATGCGAATATTGCATTGATATAGCGGGTTTTTTTAGCAGCGATACCGTGCAGGACGTTGCAGCACGGCGAACACCCTATTTGGGGTCACGCGTAGGCATGCCATGCTTGCTGCGATGCAGCCGCGCTGGCGAGGTGTGGCTCGCGAATTTCTAGGTCAAAGGCGTGGGCGAAAGCACGCCGTCGGGTGCTACGTAGCCTGGTTCAGCACCGCCGAAGAGTGAGAGTTTCAGGACCGGTCGCGCGCTGGTGCCGACGGCAATGACCGCACACCGCGGCGTGCCTATCAGACCTGCTTTGCGGGATTAAATGGTCGGGGAAAGAGGATTCGAACCTCCGGCCCCCACGTCCCGAACGTGGTGCTCTACCAGGCTGAGCTATTCCCCGACCGACGACAACCGGAGCGAACCCCGTTGGCGAGGCGGGCCGTATAGCAGGCTTGCCGGTCGATTCAAGCGCCTGTTTCAAAATCGCTGGATTACGCCGCCGATGCCGATCAGGTCGTTGTTTTTGCGTTTATTTCCGCAATCAAAGCATCATCGATCGACTTCGCAGCGCGGTATGCAGGACGTTCGATCAGCCGCGCAGCGTAACGCTCAAAGGCAGGAAGGCTCGGCAATGTGCCGAACTGCGTGCCCCAGATCACTTGTGCGCCCACATACACATCCGCTGCAGTAAAATGATCGGCGGCAACATAATCCCGCCCCGCCAGCCACTTCTCCAGAACACTGACGGTCTGATCATAGTTGCCGAACCCGACCATCGCCTGCTTGTCCTGCGGCACGTCAAAGCCCATTGCGCGCGTGATGACCGCCTGTTCCACCGGACCCGCGGCAAAGAACAGCCAGCGATAATAATCCGCGCGGCGGTCCGTCGGCGGCGCCAGTTTGCGGTCCGGCGTGGCATCCGCCAGATAGGCGCAGATCGCTGCACACTCTGTCACCACCTGCCCCCGATGGACGATCGCGGGCACTTTCCCCATCGGGTTGATGGCCAGAAAATCGTCAGCCTTCATACCCGCGCCATAGGCCAGCAGCACGACATCATGCGGCAACCCGGTTTCGTGGATCATCCACCGGGCAATCTGCCCGCGGGACATGGGGTTGGTGTAAAGCGTCAATTCAGTAGCCATCGTCGCTCTCCCTCGCGCCGAACAGAACACGAACGACGAGCATCGTCAAGCGAGTCGCGCGTCTTCCGTGACCGCGCTGCTTACAGGTGCTTCGGCACAAGCCGCGTCAGACGGCTTGCGACCGCGCGCGCGACACGCCATAGCGGCGCCATTCCGAATTACCGTGATGGACCTGAACCCCATGAAACTTCGCGTCGTCGTGACCCTCAAGCCCGGCGTGCTCGATCCGCAGGGCAAGGCCATTCAGCACGCGCTCGGCTCGCTCGGCTTTGACGGCGTGGCGGATGTGCGTGCCGGCAAGATTTTCGAACTGGATGTCGCGGACGGCACCAGCGACGAAGCGGTCAAGGACATGTGCGAAAAGCTGTTGGCCAACACTGTCATCGAAAACTACCGGGTCGAGCGCGCGGCATGAAATCGGCGGTCATCGTCTTTCCTGGCTCCAACTGCGACCGCGACGTGGCCGTCGCACTGGAACAGGTGACCGGGCAAAAGCCGGCGATGGTCTGGCATGGCGAAAGCGACCTGCCCGACGGCACCGGCCTGATCGCGCTGCCGGGCGGCTTTTCTTACGGCGACTATCTGCGCTGCGGCGCGATTGCGGCGCGGTCTCCGGTGGTGCGCGCGGTCGTTGATGCGGCCGGGCGCGGCGTGCCGGTCATCGGCATCTGCAACGGTTTCCAGATCCTGACCGAGATCGGTCTGCTGCCGGGTGCACTGATGCGGAACAAGGGGCTGAACTTCGTTTGCCGCGACGTGCCGTTGACGGTGGGAAATAACCAGTCGCTGTTCACGCGGGGCTATCAGGCCGGTGAGACAATCTCGGTGCCCGTCGCACATCATGACGGCAATTATTTCGCCGACGACGCCACGCTCGACCGGATCGAGGGCGAGGGCCGGGTCGCGTTCCGCTATGCCGAGGATATCAACGGGTCGGCGCGCGGTATTGCCGGGCTGCTGAACGAGGGTGGCAACGTGCTGGGCATGATGCCGCACCCGGAACGCCGGGTCGAAGGCGCGCATGGCGGCAACGACGGTCGCCGACTGTTCGAAGGGCTGGTCGCCGCCGTCGCCTGACGCGGCGCTGCCTCACACCTGCGTACGGAACGGGGTGAAGTCGGTATCCCGATCAAAGATATCGACCCCCTCCGCCCGCTTCAGCCCGCCGACCACGGCATAGGTAACGGGCGTCAGCACCACTTCCCAGGCAACCTTCATCGCCCAGTTGGTGACCATGACGGTCAGCACCTGTTCGGTCGTCCAGATGCCCAGGAACGCGATCGGATAGAATAACAGGCTGTCCACCGCCTGCCCGACCACGGTCGATCCGATGGTGCGGCTCCACAAATGGCGTCCGGCCGTCAGGATCTTCATCCGCGCCAATACGAAGCTGTTGACGAACTCTCCGGCCCAGAAAGCCGTGATCGACGCGATCACGATTCGCCACACCTGTCCGAACACGGTCTCGTAAGCGGCCTGCCCGCTCCAGCCGTTCGCAGGCGGCAAGCTGACGACAACCCAGGACATCAGTGCGAGAAAGATCAGCGCGCCGAACCCCGCCCAGATGCACCGGCGCGCGCGAGCATAGCCATACACCTCTGTCAGCACGTCGCCGATGACATAGCTGACCGGGAAAAAGAGGATGCCCGCGCCGAACACGAAACCGCCCAGCTCCGACAGCTTGGCCGCGCCGATCACATTCGACAGCACCAGCACGACGACGAACGCCGCCATCACAAAGTCGAAATAGCGAAAGGACCGCCCGCGAAGGTCGGCGGCACTGGCGGCGGCGGCGGTGTCAGGTGCGTTCATGTCCCGCCGTTCATGCACCGCACACGTCACCGCTTCAACGCGATCGTTGCGCTCCCGTCGCTTTTCCCGCAACCAATCGCCCCGTCCCGCATTCCAGATGCATCAACAGGAGGAGATGCACGATGCGCGGAATCAAGATCGTTCTGGGCGCGATGACGTTGGGAAGCGCCGCGATGGTTGGCGGCTGCTCCAACGGCTATGGCCTGGGCGGCGGCGGCCTCGGCTATTCGAACTATGACTATAACCGGCCCGATCCGTCGTACGGCGGCTACTATGCCGACCGCTATTACCGCGACGATCCGCGCTATCAGCCGCGCCGCCTGTCGCGCAACGACCGCGTTTATGCCGGGCAGGACGGCCGTTATTATTGCCGCCGCTCGGATGGCACGACCGGCCTGATCGTCGGCGGCCTGGCGGGCGGCGTGCTGGGTACGGCACTCCGCCCCGGCGGTTCGGGTCTGCTCGGCGCGCTACTTGGTGGTGCAGCGGGCGCGGCGGCAGGTGAAGCCATCGACCGCGACAACGTGCAGTGCCGCTAAACAACTAAACAAGAAAAAGGGCGCCGATCGAAAGACCGGCGCCCTTTTTTTATCAGCTTCGGCTGAAAGACTTATGCTGCCTGGGGCAGCGCAGCCTTCGCCTGGGCGATGATTGCCGAAAAGGCTTCGCCTTCGTGCATCGCGATGTCGGCCAGAACCTTCCGATCCAGTTCGATGCCAGCGAGCTTCAGCCCGTGCATGAACTGCGAATAGGTCAGACCTTCGGCGCGGACGCCGGCGTTGATGCGCTGGATCCACAGGCCGCGGAACGTGCGCTTCTTAACCTTACGGTCGCGATAGGCGTACTGGCCAGCCTTTTCGACTGCCTGACGCGCGATGCGGATGGTGTTCTTGCGACGGCCGTAAAAGCCCTTCGCCTGATCCAAAATCCGCTTATGCTTGGCCTTCGTGGTCGTACCACGCTTTACTCGTGCCATGTCTTATGCCCTCCCTTACTTGAGGCCATAGGGCGCCCAGAGGCGCACGTGACCGGCATCCGAATCCGACAGCACGCTGGTGCCACGGTTCTGGCGAATATACTTCGCGTTGTGCGACATCAGGCGGTGGCGCTTGCCGGCGACGCCGTGCTTCACCTTGCCCGTTGCGGTGAACTTGAAGCGCTTCTTCACACCGCTCTTGGTCTTCATCTTGGGCATTTTCGTCTCCTTCAGGTCGACGATCCTGAACTGCCATGGCAGCCCACACTGGCCAGGCGGTTCGTCAAAACGATCGTGGAAGTTGCGCGCGTTAGCCGCAGTCGCGGCGAAACGCAAGATCAGTGGTGATGATGGTCGTGATCGCCAATCGCATGCAGTGCTTCCAGCACGTCGTCGGCGCGCGCGGCGTCGCCGATGGCCAGCACATGCCCCTCGCTGGCGGCGGTCAGGGGGTCGCCGTTCCAGTCGCACATGCGACCGCCCGCGCCCTCCACCACAGGCACCAGCGCAGCGAAGTCATAGAGCTTCAGCCCCGATTCGCACACGATGTCCAGATGCCCGCTGGCGAGCAGGCCGTAATTGTAACAGTCGCCGCCATAAACCGGGCCCTGACGCGGCGCGCCCTTTGACACCGCATGGATCAGCGACATGAAATGCGGCACGTCGCCATCGGCGAACAGATGCGGGCTGGTGGTGGCAACGATCGCCCCTTCAAGCGTGGGGCAGGCTCGCGTGCGTGCAGGCCGCCCGTTGAACAACGTGTCCCGCCCCACAACACCGACCCATCGTTCGCGCTGCACCGGCTGGTCGATGATGCCCAGCACGGGCCAGCCATCCTCGACCAGCGCAATCAGCGTGCCGAAAATGGCGCGGCCGACGGTGAAGCTGCGCGTGCCGTCGATCGGGTCCAGGATCCACTGCCGCCCCGTGACACCGGGCTTTTCGCCATATTCCTCGCCCACGATGCCATCGCCGGATCGTTCGGCGTCGAGCAAGCGGCGCATCGCCGCCTCCGCCTCCTGATCGGCGAGCGTCACCGGGGACTGATCGCCCTTGGTCTCAAGGCCAAAGGCGCCGCGAAAATAGGGTCGAATGACCTCGCCCGCCGCATCGGCAAGACGGTGGGCGAGGTCGATATCGGCTTGTGAAACTGGCATCGCCCTCCCCTAGCGGGTCGGACGGCCTGCGTCAGCCATTGATGACGATGCCGCCATTGGGGTGCAGCACCTGACCCGACATATAGCTGGAGTCGTCGCACGCCAGAAACAGGAAGGACGGGGCCACCTCGTTCGGCTGGCCGGGGCGGCCCATCGGCGTGCTTTCGCCAAAGCTCTTGAGCTTTTCCTCGGTCGCGCCGCCGAACGGGTTGAGCGGCGTCCAGATCGGCCCCGGTGCGACGGCGTTCACCCGGATGCCCTTTTCGATCAGGTTTTCCGACAGGCTGCGGGTAAATGCCGTGATCGCACCCTTTGTCGAGGAATAGTCGAGCAGTTCCTTAGACCCCTGATACATCGTCACCGACGTACAGTTCACGATCGCCGAATCCGCTTTCATATGCGGCACCGCGGCCTGAACCATGAAGAACATGCCGAAGATGTTGGTCTGGAACGTGCGGCGCAGCTGTTCTTCGGTGATGTCGACAATGTCGGTGTCGGGGTGCTGTTCACCGGCATTGTTGACCAGAATGTCGACCCGGCCGAATTCCTGCACGACGCGGGCAACCGCCTGCTCGCAGAACGCCTTGTCGCCGACGTCGCCCGCGATGTTGATGGCGCGCGCGCCCTCCTCGCGGACAATGCGCGCCGTTTCCTCGGCATCGTCATGTTCGCACAGGTACAGGATCGCCACATCGGCCCCTTCCCGCGCATAAAGCGCCGCGACCGCGCGACCGATGCCGCTGTCGGCGCCGGTGACGATCGCCACCTTGCCCTTCAACCGGCCCGAACCGGGATAGCGCGGCTGCCACTCGGGCTTGGGATCGAGTTTCGATTCGTGGCCGGGCAGCGCGTCCTCGTGAACCATGTCGATCGTTTCGGTCATCGTCGCACCTCTTTGCTCTGGGGAGATGCGACGATGAACCGATTGCGCGCGGGGCCGTTCCGCCCTTTGCCTTAGATCAAGCGCTTTCGAGCAGACCTTCCTTGGCGATCCGCTCACGCCAGACCAGTGGCGCCAGCTGGTGAACGTTGTTGCCCTCTGCATCGACAGCGACGGTGACGGGGAAGTCCTTCACCTCGAACTCGTAAATCGCCTCCATGCCCAGATCCTCGAACCCGACGACTTTCGACCCCTTGATTGCGCGCGCCACCAGATAGGCTGCGCCGCCGACCGCCATCAGATAGGCGGACTTGTGGTCGCGGATCGCGTCGGTGGCGGCGGGGCCGCGCTCTGCCTTGCCGACCATGGCCAGCAAGCCCTGTTCCAGCATCATGCGCGTGAACTTGTCCATGCGCGTGGCGGTGGTGGGACCGGCGGGCCCGACCACTTCCTCGCCCACCGGATCGACGGGGCCGACATAATAGATCACGCGACCCTTGAACTCGACCGGCAGTTCCTGACCCGCTTCCAGCATATCCTTGATCCGCTTGTGCGCGGCGTCGCGGCCGGTCAGCATCTTGCCGTTCAACAGCAGGCGATCGCCCTGCTTCCAGCCCTGCACCACCTCCGGCGTCAGCGTGTCGAGGTCGACGCGGATCGCCGCGGGATCGGGCTGCCAGTCGACCTTGGGCCATGCGTTCAGATCGGGCGCCTCCAGATAGCTCGGCCCGGACCCGTCCAGCGTGAAGTGCGCGTGGCGCGTCGCGGCGCAATTGGGGATCATCGCCACCGGCTTGCCCGCGGCATGACACGGCGCGTCCATGATCTTAACGTCGAGGATGGTGGACAGGCCGCCCAGCCCCTGCGCGCCGATGCCCAGCGCGTTCACCCGGTCGAAAATGTCGATCCGCAGCTTCTCGATATCGTTCGACGGGCCGCGCAGCTTCAGCTGGGCCATGTCGATTGGCTCCATCAGCGCCTTCTTCGCCAACAGCACGCAATGTTCCGCCGTGCCGCCGATGCCGATGCCCAACATCCCCGGCGGGCACCAGCCCGCGCCCATTTGCGGCAGCATCTCGACCACCCAGTCGACGATTGAATCCGACGGGTTCATCATCTTGAACTTGGACTTGTTCTCGCTGCCGCCGCCCTTGGCCGCGACGTCGATCGAAACCGTAGCGCCCGGCACCATTTCCACGTGCAGCACCGACGGCGTGTTGTCGCGCGTGTTGCGCCGGGTGAAGGCCGGGTCAGCCAGGACCGACGCGCGCAGCCGGTTTTCAGGGTGGAGGTAAGCGCGGCGAACGCCCTCATCCACCACCTCCTGCAAGGACCGGCGGGTGTCGTCTAGGCGGCAATCCATGCCCCATTTGACGAACACGTTGACGATGCCGGTGTCCTGACAGATCGGGCGATGCCCCTCAGCACACATGCGGCTGTTGGTCAGGATCTGCGCGATCGCGTCCTTGGCCGCGGGCGACTGTTCGGCGGCATAGGCGTCACCCAACGCGCGGATATAGTCCATCGGGTGGAAATAGCTGATGAACTGAAGCGCGTCGGCGACGCTGTCGATCAGATCGGTTGCGCGAATGGTGACGGTCATGGCCTCGCTTCACATGGATCACAGGAATGCGCCTGCCATAAGATGCCGCGCCCGACTGGCCAAGTCCGGTGCGACTGGAAACCTTTTGATAATCTTATCAATCGTAAGCAGATGTGGTGGGCAAACTGGACCTCAAAACATCATTCGACCGCGTACGGGACCTGATTCGCCCCGGCGAAGGCCCGGTGCAGGACATCGACTCCGCTGCCAGCATCGCGCTTCGGCTGGTGAGAGAGACGGAAGAGCATGGCAGCGGCTGGTTTTGGGAAACCGATCGCAACGGCAACCTGACCTATCTGTCCGAAAAGGTCGACGGTATGCTGGGCGCCGATGGCGCGCTGGGCCGTCCGTTCACAGCGCTGTTCCGGCTGGCGTCCGATGGCGAAGATACCGAACGCACGCTGGCATTCCACTTTACCTCGCGCACATCCTTTTCCGATTATTCGCTGCAATCGGGTGAAGGCGACGGGACGCGTTCCTGGACCGTTTCCGGGCGCCCGCGCCTGGACCCGCTGGGACAGTTTCAAGGGTTCACCGGCACCGGTAGCGACCTGACCGAAAAACGCCGGGCAGAGGCGGAAATCACCCGCCTCGCCCTGTTCGACGCGCTGACCGGACTTGCCAATCGTCAGCGGATGCGGCTGTCGCTGGATCAGACGCTGGCCTATTCGCACAATGGATGGCGCCACGTCGCCCTGTTGCTGCTCGACCTCGACCGGTTCAAGGCGGTGAACGATACGCTCGGCCATCAGGTCGGCGACGCGCTGTTGAAGCAGGTGGCCGACCGCCTGCTGCGGTGCGTCGGCGACAGCGGGCTTGTCGGGCGGCTTGGCGGCGACGAGTTCGAGGTAATCGTTCCCGATCCGCGCGACCGGCCATCGCTGATCGAACTGGCGCGTTCGATTATCGCATCGCTGTCCCAGCCCTATTTTCTGGCCGGGACGACGGTCACCATCGGCGCATCGGTCGGCATCGCGCTGGCACCAGGGGACGGCCATGATTCCGAAACGCTGATCCGCAGCGCAGACCTGGCGCTATATGCGGCCAAGGCTGACGGCCGCGGAACCCACCGGTTCTATCATGAGGACATGCTGGCGGGTGCCCGGCACCGAAAGGCGCTGGAGGACGATCTGCGCGGCGCGCTTGCTCGCGGCGAACTTCACGTCGCCTATCAGCCGGTCGTATCCACCAGCGACGAAAAGATCGTCGGCTTCGAGGCACTCGCCCGCTGGACGCACCCCGTGCGCGGGGCGGTATCGCCCGGCGATTTCGTGCCAATCGCCGAAGAATGTGGCATGATCGAACAGATCGGCGAATGGGTGCTGCGAACGGCCACGACCGATGCCGCCAAATGGCCGGCTGGCATCCGCGTCGCGGTCAATGTCTCCCCGATTCAGTTCGCCAATTCGCGCCTGCCCGCCATCGTCGCGTCGGCGCTGGCGTCAAGCGGACTGTCCCCGGCGCGGCTTGAGCTTGAGATTACCGAAAGCGTCTTTCTGAACGAAGATGCCGAGTCGGAAGCGATGTTCGCGGCGCTGAAGCGGCTGGGTGTGCGGCTGGCGCTGGACGATTTCGGCACAGGCTATTCCTCGCTCGGCTATTTGCGCAAGGCGCCGTTCGACAAGATCAAGATCGACCAGAGCTTCGTGCGCGGCGCCGCCGTCACGGGTAATCGCAACGCGGCGATCATTCAGGCCATCGTGTCACTGGCAACCACGCTGGGGATGGAAACCACCGCCGAGGGTGTGGAGGTGCAGGACGAGATTGCGCTGGTCGCGCGACTGGGGTGCAGCCACATCCAAGGTTATGTCTATGGACGGCCCATGCCCGTGACAGACGCAAGCGCGCTCGCCTCAACAGGCCGTGCGATTCCAGAGGGCGTACGCGTCAGCCGGGCGCCACGCATCCGGACGCTACGCTGGGCGCGGGTGCAAGCGGGGGATTACTCGGGGGAAGTGCGGGTCCGCAACCTGTCGACGATGGGCGCGATGATCGACGGCGTCGACTTTCCCGATACCATGATCGGCACACGCCTAACGATCGAGCTGATCGAGGGCCAGCTGTTCGAGGCTGAAATACGCTGGACCCATGACGGTCAGGCGGGGTTGCAGTTCAGTGAGGGGATCAACCTCGATCGGCTCCAACCACAGCCGGCGCCGAAACGCCGGCCGGGCTGAAGTCACAGCTCAGGCGTCCTGCTGACGGCTGATTTCCTTGGCCTGATCGGCATCGCGCTGTGAACCGGGGGCCGAGGTAGAGGGGGGATCGGACGCGTCCATCGAGTCCTCTGATCCGATATCGACGGCCTCATCCTCATGCGAGTCGTCGGGATTGGGCGGCGCCACGGACAGGCCGTCCTTCGCTTCGTCGGCGATGGGAAGATCTTGGTCGCTCATTATTGCTCTCCTTCGACAGCGTTAACGAGCGCCCCCAACCCGGCGTTCCGCCCATATAAAAAAGGCCCGGCGGTTGCCCGCCGAGCCTTCTCAACCGTTTCGCGAATGGCGAAAGGATCAGTCGCGGCTGCCCATGAACGACAGCAAGAACTGGAACATGTTCACGAAGTCGAGATACAGCGACAGCGCGCCCATGATCACGACCTTGCCCATCATATCGGTGCCTGCGACCCAGTCATACATGCTCTTGATACGCTGGGTATCATAAGCGGTCAGGCCCGCGAACAGCAGCACACCAATCGCACTGATGACCATGTTCATCACCGGCGACTGGAACCACAGGTTCAGCAGCGAAGCGACGATCAGGCCGACAACGCCCATGATCAGGAACGTGCCGAGACCCGACAGGTTACGCTTGGTCGTGTAACCGTAAAGGCTGAGCGACAGGAACGCGACCGCCGTTGCGAAGAAAGTGATCGCGATCGACGCGCCCGTGTAGACGAGGAAGATCGACGACATCGACAGGCCCATGACCGCCGAAAACGCCCAGAAGATCGCCTGCGCCGCGCCCGTCGACAGCTTGTTGATGCCAAAGCTCAACACCATCACGAACCCAAGCGGCGCCAGCGCGATAACCCAGCGCAGCGGCGTGCCGAACACAGCTTCCGCCATGCCAGACGAAGCGAACAGCAGGGCGACGATGCCCGTCAGCAGCACGCCCGACGCCATGTAGTTGTAAACCGAGAGCATATAGGACCGCAGCCCCGCATCATACGCCGCGCCGCGCGTACCTGCGCGCGTGGCGTAGGGAGCGGACGAAGCGGTCCGGGGATCCGACCAATTAGCCATCTTAAACTCCTTTGCCCGGCCCGTGCCGGATGTCCGAAATATCGTGACCAAGGCCCCCGGTTTCAAGCAAAACCGGCAGCGCCGGAGAATCAGACACAGTTCGTTACATTGCACATCGCGGCCAATGGGGCCAAATTGCCGTCATGCACCGCCTGTTCGTCGGCCTTCGTCCCCCGCGCGCCGTCAGGGAGCGCCTTAGCGCCGCGATGAGCGGCATTGCGGGCGCCCGGTGGCAAAGCGACGATCAGCTTCACATCACGCTGCGTTTCATTGGCGAAGTCGACCGCCGCGTGGGCGAAGATGTGGCTCACGCCCTGGCGACGGTCGCCTTTCCCCCGTTGTCGCTGCGGATCGAGGGCGTCGGCAGCTTTGACGCGCGCGGACGCGTCAACGCCGTCTGGGCGGGCGTTCGGCCGCATGACGAGATCGCGCGCCTGCACCGCAAGGTCGATCAGGCCGTTGTGCGCGCTGGCCTCCCTTCTGAAAGGCGCGCTTACCTGCCCCACATAACGCTCGCCCGTTTCGGACGCGGAGCCGGGCCGGTCGATCGCTGGCTGGGCGATCACGCGGCGCTGTGCAGTGCTCCGTTCGAGGTCGATGCCATGATCCTGTTCGAAAGCCATTTGGGCAGCGAGGGTGCCAGCTATGCCGCGGTGGAGCGTTACCCGCTGACCGGCTGACGCGGCGGGACGATCCACAGATAGACCGGTCGCCCCCGTGAGCGTATTTTCCGCGCGGGGGGCCAGCCGCGCATTGCGTGGTAGTGGCTGATGATCCGCGATCCGGGCGCCAGTTCGGCGCGCAGCTTGGGCATCAGCCGACGGTTGATGCCGGGATGCAGGAATAGCGTAACGACCGTTGCGGAGCGCAGGTCGGCCTTGAAGATATCGCCTTCCTCAAACCGCACACGCTCGCCAACCCCCGCCTGTTCCGCATTGGCGCGCGCCACGGCGACGAGTCGTGGATCAAGCTCGATACCGACGCCCCGTGCGCCAAAGTCGCGGGCGGCGGCGATCGGGATGCGGCCATCGCCGGAACCCAGGTCGAACACCGTGTCGCGGCTGTCGACCTCAGCCAGCGTTAGCATCGCCGTGACGACTTCGCGCGGGCTTGGCTCGTAATAGATGTCGGGCGTGCGCTCAGGCCGCGCCGCTGGATCGGCACCGGGCGGCAAGGGCGGGATCGGCGTCGCGCAACCGGCGGCGCACAGGGCGAGGGTCAGGGCAAGGGCGACACGCATCATTGCCACGAACCCCGCAGGGGCGCGGCGGTTGCATGTCAGTCCAGTTCGTTCACCCACAATTTGTCGATCTTGCGCCCGTCCATATCGACGATCTCGAACCGCCAGCCCTGCTCGATAAAGCTCTCACCCTCGGTCGGCAGATGCTTCAGCACCGCCAGCGCAAGGCCCGCCACAGTCGCATAATCGCGATCCTCGGGCAGTTCGATGCCGATACGCTCCGCCAGCGAATCAGCTGCCATCTGGCCCGATACCAATAGCGAGCCATCGTCGCGCACGACGACGCGGTCGTCGGTCAGGTCGTCCGCGCCCGTCGCATCGCCGGCAATCGCTGCCAACAGGTTGGCCGGGGTCACGATTCCTTCGAAATGGCCATATTCATCGTGGACGAAGCCCATCGGCACCTTTGCACCGCGAAGCAGCGTCAGCGCATCCATCGCATCCACCTGATCGGGCAGCACCGGCGCCTGCTTTGCCAACGCCCGCAGGTCGATTGCGCGCCCCTCGATCAGCGCGACGACGACATCGCGTGCCTGAACGACGCCGATCACGGCGTCGATCGAACCATCCGCCACGGGCAGGCGCGTGTGATCGGTTGCGCGCAGCGTATCCAGAATCGCTTCCTCGGGGAGCGACACGTCCAGCCAGTCGACATCGGTTCGCGGCGTCATGATTTCGCGCACCGGGCGGTCGGCCAGCCGCACCACCCCGGAAATGATCGAGCGTTCATGCTCCTCGATCACGCCCGAGCGAGCTGCTTCGGTCGCGATCAGGTGAAGCTCCTCCGCCGTCACGCGATTCTCGGCCTCACGGCTCAGCCGCAACAGCTTGAACACCAGTCCCGTCGTTGAATCGAGCAGCCAGACCAGTGGCGCCGCCACGGTCGAGATGCCGCGCATCGGAATGGCGATCCACGACGATATGACTTCGGGCGACCGCAGCGCGAACTGCTTCGGCACCAGCTCGCCGACGATCAACGACAAATAGGTCGTGATGCCGATGACGATGGCAAAGCCCAGCGTTTCCGCAAGCTCGGCACCAACGCCCAGTGCCTCGATCCGTTCAGCCGTGGGCACGCCAAGGCTGGACCCCGAATAGGCGCCGTTCAGAATGCCGATCAGGGTGATGCCGATCTGTACCGCCGACAGGAACTTGCCCGGGTTTTCCGCCAGCTTCATCGCGGTCGCGGCGCCCGTCTTGCCCGCTCGGGCCAGCGCCTCCAACCGGGCGCGACGCGCCGACACCAGCGCAAGCTCGCTCATCGCGAAAACGCCGTTGAGAGCGATCAGCGCCAGAATGATGACGCAGTCGATCCAGGGAAAGGGTGGGAGCGGGTCCATTGCGGGCTTGTAATTCGCCATAGGGCAGATTGCCCGTATCGCACAACCGCCGATATGCACGCCGCCCGCTCATTCCCGGTTCAGTGCGCTGGCGGAACAACCCGCCGCTGGACGGGTTGCACCGGCCACAGGGACCAACAACAAGAAACAGGAGTTATCATTATGCGACTTGGCAAGCGGCTGGGTATCGCAACTGCCATCGCCGCGCTGGGCGTCACCAGCGCCTGCGTCACCGATCCGGTCACCGGCGAACGGCGCATTTCAAAGGCGGCGATTGGCGGCCTTGGCGGCGCATTCGGCGGCTATCTGCTGGGCGATATCGTCGGTGGGCGCCGCGACCGGACCGAAAAGATCGTGGGCGCAGGCATTGGCGCGCTCGCCGGCGCGGGCATCGGCACTTATATGGATCGTCAGGAACGCGAGCTGCGCGAACGCACTGCGGGGACGGGCATCGATGTCGTGCGTCAGGGTGACGAGCTGGTGCTGGACATGCCGTCGGGGATCACCTTTGATTTCGACAGCACCGCCATCCGCCCGCAATTCCGCCAAACGCTGGACCAGGTGTCGGACACGCTGCGGCGTTATGACCAGACCTATGTCGATGTTTACGGCCATACCGATTCGGTCGGGTCGGACGCGTATAATCAAGGCCTGTCCGAACGCCGCGCAAGCGCTGTCGCGGATTATCTGACCAGCCGCGGCGTCCAGTCGGCACGCCTTGGCACGCGCGGCTATGGCGAGACCCAACCGGCGGCTTCGAACGACACTGAAGAGGGCCGCGCCGAGAATCGCCGCGTCGAGATCAAGCTGGTCCCGATCACGCAGGACGATCTGCGCTGATCCTTGGACGGGGAGCGGTCACAAGACCGCCCCCCGATTCGCTAGCGACGCCTGGCGAAGAAGTCGCGCAGCAGCGCCGCCGCCTCCCCATCCCCGATGCCGGGATAGATTTCGGGCCGATGGTGACAGGTCGGCTGTCCGAACAGGCGCGGTCCATGCGCCACCGCCCCCCCCTTTGGATCGTCAGCGCCATAATAGAGCCGCCGGATTCGCGCATGAGCGATCGCGCCAGCACACATGGCGCAAGGCTCCAGCGTCACCCACAAGTCGCAATCCTCCAGCCGCTCCCGCCCCAGCGCCGCCGCTGCGGCGCGAATCGCCACGATCTCTGCGTGGGCCGTCGGATCACAAGTTGCACGCGGCGCATTGCCGCCCATGGCCACGATGCGATCGCCAATCGCCACCACGGCGCCCACGGGCACTTCATCCCTGTGCGCCGCCGCAGCTGCCGCATCGAGCGCGGCCCGCATCTGCGGCGGCATACGAAATGGAGGGTGAATGGCAGGCCCCTGTTACTGTCGCGGTTCGCGCACCTTTTCGACTTCCAGCGTCGGCACCTCAACCGTCTTGTTGGTGGTGCCCAGCTCGATGCGGCCGACATCGGCTTCGAATTCAGGTGCCTGCACGACGGCGGGGCGGGTCTGATCGATGCTGAGCATGCCAAGCGACATGAGCACCACGACCACCAGCACGACCACACCAAGGATGGCAAGAAGCGTCCGCATATGAAATCCCCTGTTCAGAACCGAAACGTCGCCGCAACAACGCCCGCGATCAACGGGAGTTGCGCGGCAGTGGTTGACGGCCCTGCCCCAACAGGCTAGTGGCGCGGCCTTTCCGGGCCAACCCGAACTCAGGATTGAACATCATGTCGCGCATTTGCGAGCTGACCGGCAAGGGCCGGCAGGTGGGACACAATGTGTCGCACGCCAACAACAAGACCAAGCGGACCTTCCTGCCCAACCTGCAGAATGTCACGCTGATGTCGGAAGCGCTTGAAAAGAGCGTTCGTCTGCGCGTTTCGACGCACGGCCTGCGTTCGGTCGAGCATGTCGGCGGTCTGGACAACTGGCTGGTCAAGACCAGCGAGACCGACCTGTCGCTGCGCGCTCGCCGCCTCAAGCGCGAAGTCGCCAAGAAGCTGGCCGGCAACGCCGCCGCCTGATTTCGGCGCACTGCACGTTTTGAAAGGGTGTCGACCCATATAGGTCGGCGCCCTTTCGTGCGTCATATTTCCAGGGCGAACTTCAGCAGCAGTGTGCGCTGGAGGGGGAATTGGTTGTTGTCGCTCAACAGCCAGACGATCTGCCGTCCGCCCTCGCTGGTCAGGGCAAGCCCTTCGAAATTGTCATGGAGCGCGGGTGCTTTCAGAGTCGCGATGACGGCGCCGCGAACCGCCGCACCGGGGCGAATCGCGTCCCGCTCGATCAAGACCAGACTGGCTGAAAAATCGAAGGGCAAGTCGAGCCCTCGGTTCAGCACCAGCAAGCGTCCATCGGCCAGAGCCACCGCGTCGGTCGGCTGCATCCCCTGTGGCGGGTGATAGACGAATGTGAAGCCGCGCAATGGCGCTTCCACCGGATCGCCCAGGAAATAGATCGCCTGCCGCCCAGGCGCCCGGTGAGGACGAGTGGACTCGCTCAACACCACCAGTCCGCGCTCGGGCATGAAGGCAATTGCTTCTGCCCCGCCGTTTTTCTGCCAGTTGGACATCACATCCGGCTTGCTGTGCCCGGTCGCGTGATGAAATGACGGGTCATATCGCCAAATTTCATTTTTTCGCTCGAACCCGACCCAGACGGCGCCGCTACGCGGATCGACCGCAAGCGATTCGCTGTCGCGGTCGCGCTTTTCCCACCCCCTGCCCGGCCCTGCAGGCAGCACCGAATATTCGGCATCGGACAGCCGGGTGCCGCCACGCCAGCGAAAGTGAAGCAGGTTACCGCCATCGCTCAGCAGGGTGAAGCGATCGCCCTGAACCCGCATTGCCGAATAGCCGCCAATCCCGGTACCGCTTTCGACGAGCTCCACGCCATCCAGATAGGTCAGCCGCCCGACGCGCCGGCGTGCTGGATTGTCAGGGAACAGTTGGACCGGCACCGCGCGCACCTGGTTCTCGCGCGGCAACGCAAGTCGCCCCGGCCCCGAATATGTCGGCGTCAGCGCAAGGCATAACAGGACTGAGATCGAGATACGCACGCGCCGGGCCTATCGGGCGCGGCGTCCCGGCTCAACCACCGGATTAGCTGAACGAATGCTAACAGCGACATTCAGGCAAGGCTCAATGCGAATCGCCCATAACGGCTTCAACGGTGACGAGGGGTGATTCGTTCGTTGCCGATTTGGAATAGAACACGGCACGAGGAGACTGATCATGTTCAAGCAGCTTACGCTTGCTGCCGCGGCGCTGACGATGGGAACGACCGCTCTCGTCGTGCCGACGGCTCCCGCCCAGGCTCAGGGCTATTATGGCTATGAACCGGGCTATCACGGCCAGCGTTATCGCGACCGCCGTGGGTATAATGACCGCCGCTATTATGGTAACGATCGTCGTTATTACCGCAATCGGGCGCGTGAGCGCTGCAACGATGGCGATGGCGGCACGATCGTCGGCGCAATTGCCGGCGGCCTGCTCGGCAACCAGATCGCGGGTCGCGGTGACCGGACGCTCGGCACGATCATTGGCGGTGGCGTTGGCGCGCTGGCCGGCCGCGAGATCGATCGGTCGGACCGTCCCGGCTATTGCCGCCGCTGATCCCGACAATCTCTCTCCTGTTGCGTAACGAGAGAGTCCCTCGCGTAGCGTATCGAGGGAAGAAGGCCGGTCCCGATGGGGCCGGCCTTCTACATTTTGGGGCGGGCCGATGGCCCGACCGCCATCAATACATGTGCTGGCCGCCGTTGATGCTTAGCGTCGAGCCGGTGACGAAGCCCGCATCCTCGGCGCACAGGAACTTCACGCCGCGCGCGATTTCCTGTGCCTGACCCAATCGGCCGACCGGCACCTTGGCGACGATCTTTTCCAGCACGTCGGCCGGCACCGCCGCCACCATGTCGGTGTCGATATAGCCGGGCGCGATGGCATTGACAGTTACGCCGAAACGCGCGCCTTCCTGCGCCAGTGCCTTGGTAAAGCCGTGAATGCCCGACTTGGCCGCCGCGTAGTTGACCTGACCATATTGGCCAGCCTGGCCGTTGATCGAGCCGATATTGACGATGCGGCCCCATTTGCGTTCGCGCATGGACGGGAACACCGCCTTGGCCATGTTAAAGCAACCGCCGAGGTTTGTATCCATGACCTCTTTCCACATCTGGTAGGTCATTTTCAGGATGGTGCCGTCGCGCGTGATGCCAGCGTTGTTGACCAGAATGTCGACCGGGCCGAGTTCCGAAGCAACCTGAGCCGCACCCGCCTGACATGCGTCATAATCGGCGACGTCCCACTTGTACGACTTGATGCCGGTCCGCTCGGTGAACGCCTGTGCCCGTTCATCATTGCCGGCATAGTTTGCGGCGACGGTCACGCCCGCTTCCTTGAGCGCGAGGCTGATCGCCTCACCGATTCCGCGTGTTCCCCCGGTGACGATCGCGACGCGAGCCATGCATCTCTCCTGTTCGTTTACGGGGCCGCCATTCGGCCCTCATCAAACGAACGCGGCCTAGCCTTGGTCGATCCACCCGGCAAGTTCGCGGGCGATCAGCGCGCGTAACATTTCATTGCCGACATCACTGTCGTTAAGGCACGGAAGATAGGCGAAACGCTCCCCACCCGCTTCCTCAAAGCTCTCACGACCGCGGATCGCCAGTTCCTCCAGCGTCTCAAGACAGTCGGCGGAAAAGCCGGGTGCAAAGATGGCGACGCGTCGTGTTCCAGCCTTTGCGAGTTCGACCAGCACCTCGTCGGTTGCGGGACCCAGCCATTTGGCGGGGCCGAAGCGCGACTGGAAGGAAATCGTCAACGGTCGCCCGATCGCCTCGGTCAGCAGGCGGGCGGTCTTCTGGCAGTGGCAGTGATAGGGGTCGCCCAACTCCAGCGTGCGCCGGGGCATGCCATGGAAACTGGCGATCAGCACCTCCGGCTCAAAATCCAGCACCGCGAGCCCCGCTTCCACCGACACCTTGAGCGCCGCGATATAGGCGGGATCGTCATAATAGGGCGGCAGGGTGCGAATCGCGGGTTGCCAGCGCATCGTTGCCAGGTGCGCGAACGCCTTGTCATTGGCGGTCGCAGTCGTAGCGCCCGAATATTGGGGGTAAAGCGGCGCCAGCAAGACGCGCTCGCACCCGGCATCCTTTAGCGCCTGAAGCCGGGAGGCGATCGACGGATTACCGTACCGCATCGCGTAATCGACCATCACGCCGGGACCAAAGGTGCCCTCCATCGCCGCCGCCTGCGCGCGCGTAATCGCCGCCAGCGGGGAGCCGTCATCGGTCCAGACCTGCTGATAGGCGTGGGCCGATTTTTTCGGCCTTGTGGTCAGCACCGCACCGCGAAGGATCGGCTGCCAGACGATCTGCGGGATTTCCACGACGCGCGGATCGGACAGAAACTCCTTCAGATACCGTCGCACCGACTTGGTATCAGCACCATCAGGTGTGCCCAGGTTGATGAGTAGGACGCCAACCTTGCGGGTCGGGATCGCGGGATGGTCGGCGGGACGCTGCATCATGGGTTCGCCGGATCGAGCGGCAGTTGGCGCAGGCGAAGGCCCGCGACCGCTGCGACCGCGTTGGCGATCGCGGGCGCGACCGGCGGCACCGCCAGCTCGGACACGCCACCCGGCTCCGCCTCGCTGCGGATCAGTTCGACGGTGATGTCGGGAATGTCATTCATCATGGGCAATCGCAGATCGGAAAGCGTGCGCGCCTGTGCAACCCCGTCCTTATACCCGGTCGAGCAGCCCAGCGCCTGAGCCAGGCCAAAGATCAGTCCGCCTTCGACCAGCTGCAGCACGATGTCGGGATGGACGATGCGCCCGCAATCCACCGCCGCTACCAGCCGCGAACATCGCACACGCCCGCCCTCCACCGACGCTTCGGCCAGCACGGCGATGTGCGACCCGCGAAAGCTGTGGGCGGCAATGCCCTGCCCGCTGCCCATGATGCCGCCCTGCCAGCCGCCCAGCGACGCAACGGTGTTCAGGCAATTGGCGAGACGCGGTTGCTGGCCCAGCATGCGGATGCGGAAATAGCTGGCGTCAAACTCGGCCCGCCGCGCCAGTTCGTCGATGAAGCTTTCGACGAAAAAGGTCGTATAGCCATGCGCGCCGCCGCGCAGGTGCCCGACCGGTGCTCCGATGTCCGCCTCGTGGTGATCGACCGCCCAATTCGGGATGCCATAGGGCGGCACCGCGCCTGCCACTGCCGCCGCATCGCCGGACCGGCCCGATAGCGCCAGCGACAGGTCGGCCACGCTTTCCCCTGCCATCAGGTGCCCGGCCAGTTCCCGCCCCAGCGCCGGGGCGGAAATGGCGGCGTGCCACGCGGTGACGCGCCCGTCCCGCTCCAGCCGTGCGGTCATGCGCGCGCGGGCCGGTGGTCGAAATCGGTCGCGGATGCAATCCTCACCCCGGCTATAGCCAAGCTGCACCGGGCGCCCCAGTTGTTGCGCCAGCAACGCCGCCTGTTCGGCGACGCGCGTGTCCAGCCCTGCGCCGAACGATCCACCCGCCTGCATGGGGATGATAGTAACCGCGTCCTCGCCCACGCCGATCGCGCGCGCTGCCGCCGCACGCGCCGCCGCCGGGGCCAACGTCGCCAGCCACAAGCGCAGCCGCCCATCCTCATACACCCCGGTCGCCGCCGTCGTCTCAATCGCGGCGTGCAGGCCGGGCGCAGCCTGGTAATGGGCGCGAAACAGCCGCTCACCGCTCAACAGCGCATCCGGCTCCCCCAATGCCTCGACGCGAGCACCCTCGCTTGCCAGCGCGGTGGACAGCGCGGCGTCGATGCTGGCGTCGGTCAGCGGAAATTGTGTCTCGAAACGCGGGCGCATCGCATCCAGCGCCCGGCGTGCGGCAAAGCTGTCGGTGGCGACGGCAGCGACCCAACGGTCGTTGGTGACGACGCGGACCGCGCCCGGCACCGCATCCGCGGCGGCGACATCCGCACTGATCAGCCGCGTCCGGCCCAGTGGCCCCTGCCGAATTGCGGCGAACACCATGCCGGGCAAGCGAATATCGGCGACGAAATTGGCGCTGCCGTCCAGCTTTGCCGGGGTGTCGAGCCGCGTGACCGACGTGCCCGACAGGCGATTATCCTCATCGCTTCGCAGCACGGGGCGCTTTGGCGGCTCGAACGCCGCCGCGTCCGCCGCCAGGTCGCCAAAGCGCAGCCGCTGGTCGCCCGACACAACAAAGCCCTCGCGCGTGACGCACTGCCGCTCGTCCACGCCCCACCGGGCCGCCGCCGCCGAAATCAGCAAGGCCCGCGTGGCGGCCGCCGCTTCGCGCAGCGGCAGTTCGAACTGGCGAAGCGATGCAGACCCGCCCGTCAGCATCAGGCGAGCGCGCCGCTCGCCCTGATAAGCGGGTGGCGCGGGCAGCCGCGAATCGGCGCCGCCGAACAGCTCGGTCGCGGCAAGCGGGTTGGCGTGAGCGGGGCCGATGGTTGCCGGCTCTACGCCCACCGTGCGCCAGTCGGCGCCCAATTCGTCCGCCACCACCTGCGCCAGTGTCGTGAAAACGCCCTGTCCGTGTTCGACGACCGGCACAGAAACGGTCAGGCGGCCGTTCTCCGCCAACCGGATCCACGCGCCAAAGCCCTGTTCGTCCTCCCGGACCGGCGCGGGCGGCGGAAATCGGCGCGGCCACGCGCCCCAGGCGACGATCACGCCCAGACCGACGCCGCCGCCGACCAACAGCCGCCGCCTGCTGATTGTGGTCATTCCGTTTTTCGCCATTGGCGGCCGTCTATCGCGCCCGATGCCGCCGCGCCAGCATCAGCCGATGCTTTTCGCCAGCACCACAAATTCCAGCTCGCGCGTTCGCGGCACGCCAAAGCGCACATCGCCGTGCGGAAAGGGTCGCGCTTCGCCGGTGCGCGCATAACCGCGCCGTTCATAGTAAGCGATCAATTCGGGGCGCTGGCGAATCACCGTCATTTCGATGATCGCCGCCTCAAAGGCTGTCCGCGCCAACGCCTCCGCCTCAGCCATTAACTGCCGCCCCAGTCCCTGCGCCTGCAGGTCGGGCCGGACGGTCAGCATCCCAAGATAGGCGGACGCCGGCGGCTTCCGCTGGACCGACACGCAACCCGCCATGCGATCGTCGCCCATGGCAATGACGATGCGCTGATCGGCGTCGGCCAGCATTTCGGAAAGTGCTTGCAGATCGGTCCGCTGCCCGTCGAGCAGGTCCGCCTCATGCGTCCACCCGGCACGCGCGGCGTCGCCGCGATAGGCGCTTTCGACCAGAGCATGAAGCGTGGGAATGTCGTCGCGGTTCGCAAGGCGGAAACGGAAAGACATTTCGGGCGGGAGCGTCCGCAGGTGATGGTGGAAGGGACTGGATTCGAACCAGTGTACGCTCACGCGGGCAGATTTACAGTCTGCTGCCTTTAACCACTCGGCCACCCTTCCATGGGGCCGCTTCGAAAAGCGAGGGCGCCCCCTAGCCTCAGCGGATCGGGCTTGTCAACGCCGTTGCACGATTAGTCTTCACACAATAGCAACGCGCGAAACCATTTTGTCATCCGGGGGGAATTTCCGGCACCATGCGCCTTATCCATCTGCTCGCCGCCACGGCGCTCGTCGCCACTCCGCTCGCTGCCCAGCAGGCACCCGCCCCGGAATTTGCCCGGATCGTGGATGAAGCGACGAATCAAAGCCAGGTGATGACGCTGGCGCAGCACATGACCGACGTGATCGGCCCGCGCCTGACCAACTCGCCCGCAATGCGCCAGGCAGAGGATTGGGCCGTCGCGAAATTCCGAGACATGGGGCTTTCGAACGCGCGTAAGGAAGGGTTCGAGTTCGGTCGCGGCTGGTCGATCGAGCGGTCCAGCGTGCGAATGGTCACGCCCCGCCCCATCCAGCTGACCGCCATTCCCATCGCATGGACCCCGCCGACTGATGGCATGGTCAGCGCGCCGATCGTCGTCGCGCCCATGACCAAGCGTGAGCATTTCGCCGCATGGCGCGGCAAGCTGGCGGGCAAGATCGTGCTGGTATCGCCGCCCGGCAGCGCGGACGAACCGGCCGACGCCGCGTTCAAGCGGCTGTCGGGGGAGGATATCGGCAAGCTTGACACGTTCCGCGAACCGACCTTCGACCCCCAGCGGATCAGGACGCGCGAGCCGCGACTGACGTTCGAGGAGGATCTGGACGCGTTCCTCAAGGCCGAAGCGGCGCTGGCATTTGCTCGCATTTCCTATCGCGACAACAAGCTGCTGCATGGTGAGGGCTATATGCACCGCACGGGCGCGTCGCTGCCAGGCGTGGAAATCGCCGCCGAGGATTATCGCCGCCTGACCCGGCTGGCCGCGATGGGACCGGCGCCGACGCTGGAAATCCTGAGCGACGTGAAATTCGACGACAGCGACAGCCAGGCCTATAACATCCTCGCCGATATTCCCGGCACCGACGCCAAGGCGGGCTATGTCATGGCGGGCGCGCATTTCGACAGTTGGGTCGCGGGCGATGGCGCTACCGACAATGCCGCCGGTTCGGCCATGGTTATGGAAGCCGCCCGCATCCTAAAGGCGATGGGCGTCCGGCCAAAGCGGACGATCCGCTTCGCTCTGTGGAACGGGGAAGAACAGTCGCTCTACGGCAGCATCGCCTATATCGAGAAATATCTGGCCCGGCGCCCCGCGCCCGCTGCGCCCCAGAATTCAAACCAGAATTATTACGGGCAGACCGAACGCTTCCCGGTGACGCCGCTGGCGGGCTATCGCGACCTTGCCGCCTATTTCAACATCGACAACGGTTCGGGGAAGCTGCGCGGCATCTATGCCGAAAATAACTCGGCCGCGATGCCGATCCTGCGCGAATGGCTGTCGCCCTTTGCGCCGATGGGCGCGGGCAATGTCGTGTTCGGGCGTACCGGCGGCACCGATCACCAGTTCATGGCGGCGGTCGGTCTGCCGGCCTTCCAATTCATTCAGGACCCTCTGGACTATTCCAGCGTCACGCACCATTCGGGCGCCGACACCTTCGACCATCTGAAGGGGCCGGACATGCGGCAGGGTGCGATGGTGCTGGCGTGGATGCTGCTGAAGGCCGCGAATGCCGAACAGCCGCTGCCGCGCAATCCCGTGCCGCGCCAGCCGCTGCCGACCGATCCGTTCCAGACCCCCGACCCCAACGCCGAGTAAACGAAACGATCATGGCCCGACGCGGACATCGCCCTTCCCAAGCCGCTGGCAACCGCCCCCGTTTCTGGGGGCGCCATGCCGTGCTGGCAGCGCTCGCCAACCCCGACCGTCAGGTCCGCAAGATGTGGGGCACACGGGAGGCGCTGGCCAATCTCGACCTGCCGCCCGTCCTGCCCATCACCTATGCCGACGTTGCCGATCTGGGGCGGCTGGTGCCGTCCGACGCCCCGCATCAGGGGCTGGTGATCGAGGTCGATCCGCTGGACGATCTGTGGCTGGGCGAAGTGCTGGAACGCGGGGCCGATGATCGCCGCCCTGTCGTGGTGCTGGATCAGGTCACCGATCCGCACAATGTCGGCGCGGTGCTGCGTTCGGCGGCAGCGTTCGATGCGCTGGCGATCATCACCCAGGACCGGCACGCCCCGCCGGAAAGCGGTGCGCTGGCCAAGGCGGCGTCGGGCGCGCTGGAAATCGTGCCGTGGGTGCGCGTCGTCAATCTGGCCCGCGCGCTTGACGAAGTGGCGGAAGCCGGCTTCTGGCGTGTCGGCCTGACCGGCCACACCCAGACACCGCTGAACGAGGCGCTGGGCGGCGGGCGCATTGCGCTGGTGCTGGGCGCGGAGGGCGAAGGGATGCGTCAGAACACTGCCGCGCATTGCGACGTGCTGGCCCGGCTGCCGATCAGCCCGCGCGTCGAAAGCCTGAACGTGTCGAACGCTGCGGCAATCGCGCTTTACGCGGTCGCGACCCAGGGATAGCGTCGCCCCGTCCGGGGGAGAAACGGTGGTGGGCGCACGAATTCGCGGCATGGTGCTGGCGCTGCTTGCGCCGCTGTTTCTGATTGGCTGCGTGGTGGTGCCGGGCCGCTTTACCGCCACGCTCGACATCGCCGCCGACCGCAGCTTCGCCTTCGCCTATCAGGGGGAGATCGTCGCCCTCGATCTGGGGGACGAATTCGCGCGCGGTATGAAGGACGCCGGCGAGGACAGCGATTCCGAGGCGACCGCGCTTCACATCGCGGCACGACAGGCGGCCGAGGCGCCGGACGATGCCACGCGCGACGAACGCCTGCGCGCGCTGGCGGATCTGCTGGGCAAGGAAGCGGGCTATCGACAGGTGGAATATAAGGGCGATGGCCTGTTCCAGATCGACTATGCCATCCGGGGTCGGCTCACCCATAACTTCATCTGGCCCTATAACCCCGATGCCGAGATCCTTTTCCCGTTTCTGACCGCCGAGCTGCGCGGGTCCGGCACGGTGCGGATCAAGGCGCCCGCTTTTGGCGAAACATCGGCAGCGGGCGCGCCGGGTACTGAAAACGCGGCGGAGCGCCGGCGTGGCACCTTCACGCTGACCACCAACGCGGAAATCGTCAGCCAGAATAACGAGGACGGCGCGACGACACAGGGCGCGCGGCACAGCATCGTCTGGGACATCACGCCCGTGACAAAGGACGCTCCGATGGCCGTCCTGCGCGTGGCGCCGGTCGGCTGATCGACGACCGGCGCGTGCGGCATCAATCCTCTTCGGCGATCCGGACGCGCAGTCCGTCCAGCGCGGCAGTGAACTGGATCTGACACGACAGCCGCGACGTTTCATCGCGGTCGGACGATGAATCCAGAAGGTCGTCCTCATCCTCGCTCATGGCCGGCAGGCGGTCCGCAAAGGCCGGGTCGACATGCACATGACAAGTCGCGCACGAACAGCACCCGCCGCACAGCGCCAGCAATTCGTCAAAGCCGTTGTCGCGGATCACTTCCATGACCGACAGCCCCACTTCGCCCTCGACGGCGCGCTCTTCTCCATCACGGGTAACGACGATAAGCTGGGGCATTGGTTTCTCCTGCAATCGGGCGGCAAATGCCGCGCCGGGGCGCGACTTTCAAGGGACGGTTAATGGGATTGAGCGCGGAACAGTTGCGCGAAGACCTGGTTGCGCTGGCCGCGGTCGAACCGGCCATTGCCGCGGCGATCGGGCGCGTCGGCTATCCCGAACCGCGCATCCGCGACCGGGGCGTGGTCACGCTGCTGCGGACCATCGTTGGCCAGCAGGTCAGTTACAAGGCTGCCGACGCCGTGTGGCAGCGGCTTGAAGCGACGCTGGGCGATGCTTCTGACACTGCCGCATGGGTGGCCGCCAGCGACGAGACGCTCCGCGCCGCCGGGCTGTCTCGTCAGAAAATGGGCTATGCCCGTAGCCTGGCGGGACTGGTGCAGGCGGGCGAACTCGACCTCTCCAACCTGCCCGCCGACGATGAAGCGGCGGTGGCCGAACTGGTCAAGGTCAAGGGGATTGGCCGCTGGTCGGCGGAAATCTACCTGCTGTTCGCGGAAGGCCGCCGCGACATCTGGCCGGCAGGCGACCTGGCCGTCCAGATCGAGGTGGGGCGCATCATGGACCTGCCCGAACGCCCGTCCGAAGCAGCGACGCGCGAAATCGCAGAGGCGTGGCGACCGCACCGGGGCGCGGCCGCCATCTTCACCTGGCACCATTACCGCAGCGACATGGGTGTGATCTAACCCCCAAAACTCCGCGGGTCGCCCCCGATCCGACCATCCGGTTCATCCATCGCTGCGATCGCCTGCATGTCGGCATCATCAAGCGTGACGTTCGTGGCTGCCAGATTGTCGCGCGCATGCCCCTCGTCCGACGCCTTGGGGATGACCGACAGGCCCAGCGCAAGATGCCAGGCGAGGATGACCTGCGCCGCGCTGACCCCGTGTTTCTCCGCAATGGCAACGATGCGCGGATCCTTCATCGTCGCGCCTTGCCCCAGCGGGCTCCAGCTTTGCGTGACGATGCCGCGTTCGGCGTGAAAGGCGCGGGCTTCCCCCTGCTGGAAATGGGGGTGAAGCTCGATCTGGTTGACCGCAGGCACCACGCCGGTCGCGTCGATGATGCGTTCCAGATGTTCGGGCAGGAAGTTCGAAACGCCGATCGACTTGACCTTGCCCGCTTCCCGCAACTCGATCAGTTGCTTCCACGCGTCGAGATACTGATCGTTCTGCGGCACGGGCCAGTGGATCAGATACAGATCGACGGAATCCCGGCCCAACAGCGCCAGGCTTTCGTCCAGCGCCGCCGCCGCCTCGCCCTGACGGTCGTTCCACAGCTTGGTCGTCAGAAACACGTCCTCCACCGCCGACAAGCCCTCACCCACGCCGCGCTCGTTGTGATAGATGGCGGCGGTGTCGATCAGGCGATAGCCCATATCGACCGCCTTGCGCACGATCAGCGCGGCAGTGGCGTCTGCGATCTGCCATGTCCCGAAACCCAGCGCGGGCATGCGGTGGCCGTCATTCAGCTCGATCATCGTTCATCCTGTGCAATGGGGATACGCCACCCCCAATGCATCAGACCCCGCCTGGTTGCCCATACAACCAGCGCAACGGGTCGCCGAGCCTAGCGGCCCAGGCGTTTTCTTCGTGCGGAGCGCCGGGATAGGCACGGCTTTCAAAGTCTCGGCCTTGCTTCCAGCCAAGTGACGGCAGCAATTTATCGACTGCTGCCTGATAGGGCCGATAAAGCCGGTCAAGCGTTTCAGTACCGTGGTCGAACCAAATGCGCCGCCCCGCCGGTGGCCCCAGCCGGTCGCCGAGCCAGGATCGCCAATTGTCGATGACCGCCGCTTGATAAGGCGCATCTTCGGCCGGCCCCGGCACGAACAATGGCCAGTGCGTCGACAGGCACGCTGCGCTGCCGAAGACATCACGATGCCGGACCATCGCATAAAGGGATATCAATCCCCCCATGCTCGACCCCATGATCGCGGTATTGCTGACGTCGGGACGCGTACGATAGCGGGTATCGATCGCGCGCTTCAATGGGCCGGTCACAAAGTCGAGATAGGCATCCGACACCACTGCCCCGTCGACCAGCGGCGCAAGCGCGCGGCGAATGTCGGGCGAAAGCCGCGCGAATGGTTCGGCGGGCACATAGGTGCGGTATCTTGCCGCCACCGGGTTCCAGATGCCGACGACGATCGGGGCCTCCGGGCCGAGCGCCAGCGAGGTCACTGCCCGGTCGACATGCCACACCTTGCCATACCCGCTGACAGCCGGGTCGAACAGGTTCTGCCCGTCATGCATGTACAGCACCCGGTGGCGCCCCTGACCACGGCGATAATCCGGCGGCGTCCAGACCGAAACCCGAACCTGCCCCAGCCTTTCGGCCTCGAAGGTCAGCTCATCCAGCACGGGCCCGGGCGTGTTGGTGCGCGCAGCGACGGCAACCGGCAGCGCAGCCATGCCGGCAAGCATCGTGCGACGCCCGAACGTGGCTGGCATCGCACTCATACGATCCGCGCGACCAAGGCGGCATAGGGACCAAGCCGATCGCGCTCGACCTTGCCGGTGGCCGCTAAATGATGATGCGGCGGCAGGTCGATCGATACGTCCGTCAGCCCCAGATTGAACGCGCAGATCAGTGGCGCGGCATCCTCCGCACGCCGTTCGAAGATCAGCACATCGCCCTCGGCCCGGCGGATCGTCAGCGCTCCGCGCGCAAGACTGGGTTCGGCCCGCCGCAGCGCGATCAGCGACCGGGTCCAGTTCAACAGCGATTCCGGATTACCGGTCTGCACATCGACCGCCAGCGCGCCGTGATCCGGCCCATGCGGCAGCCACGGCTCGACCGACCCGAACGCGCGGTCGGCGGCATCGCCTACCCATGGCATCGGCGTGCGGACCCCGTCGCGCGACAGGGTCATCGGCCAGTTGGCGATCGCTTCGGGATCGACCAGCCGCTCGAACGGGATATCGACCTGGGTCAGGCCCAACTCCTCCCCCTGATACAGGATGGCATTTCCGCGCAGGCTGAGCAGCAGCAGCATCTTCAGCCGCGCGAAGGACGCTGCGTGTTCGGGCGCGACCCAGCGCGAGATCGCGCGCGGGGCATCGTGATTTTCGAACGCCCAGCTTGGCCAGCCTTGCCCCGCCCCCTCCGGCCAGACCGACAGCGCATCGGCCACCAGCCCCGGTGTCAGGCGCTCGGCATAGAGGAAGTTGAAGCCATAGGCGCTGTCCAGCCGATCCGGTCCTTGCGTGTACAGCGCCATTTCGCGCGCCCAATGGTCGCCCCCGACCTCCGCCATCGAAAATACCGCGCCGTGCGATCGCATTTCGGCGGCCAGTCGCTCGATAAAGGCAGGGATATCGGGGTGGCTCTGGTTATGGATCTTGTCCTGAAAATCGAACGGCCGCGACCGGGGGCGGTTGGACGGCGGCAGCGGCGGATTGTCGCGCAATTCGGGATCGTGCATTGCAAAGTTCAGGGCATCCAGCCGGAACCCATCGACACCCCGGTTCAGCCAAAAGCGCGCGACGCCCAGAATGGCTTCCTGCACTTCAGGATTGTGGAGGTTCAGATCGGGCTGCTCGACCAGGAAGTTGTGCAGGTAATATTGCCCGCGCCGCGCATCCCATTGCCATGCCGGGCCGCCGAACACCGACTGCCAATTGCTGGGCGGTGAGCCGTCCGCCTTTGGATCGGCCCAGACATACCAGTCGGCACACGGATTATTGCGGCTGGATCGGCTTTCCGCGAACCAGGGGTGCTGGTCGGACGAGTGGGAATAGACCTGATCGATCATCACCTTCAGGCCCAGCGAATGCGTGCGCGCGACCAGTGCATCGAAATCTGCCAACGTCCCGAACACCGGGTCGACGCCACAGAAATCGGCGATGTCATACCCGAAATCGCGCATTGGGGAGGTGAAGAAGGGCGAAATCCAGATCGCGTCGACGCCCAGATCGGCAACATGCTGCAAGCGCGACGTGATACCCGGCAAGTCGCCAACGCCATCGCCATTGGCATCGGCAAAGCTGCGCGGATAGATTTGGTAGATCACCGCCCCCTTCCACCACGGTTCGGCGGACTGGGGTACGATCAGCGGTGCGCTGCTCACTTCGCCCCCTCGGCCGCGCAGACGATAGTGGCAAAGGGCGCCAGCTCGACCGCGACCGAACCTGGCGCGGTGGCGTGGGCGGAGCACGTGCCGAACAGTTGATCAAAACGCATGGAGGTCGTCTCCACCTGAACATTGGCGCGTACGGGTGCGGCCGACGTGTTGAACGCGATCAGATATTCGCGCCCCGTATCGGGATCGAAGCGGCTTACCGCGAACAGACCCGGCGCGTCGCCATAAGCACGCGTCACCTGCCGCCCGCGGCGCAGCGCGGTGTGACCGGCACGCAGCTTGGCTAGTTCGGCGATATGCGCGCGCAGCGGATGGTCGCGGAAATGATCCTCACCCGGCGACCGCGCGGTGCCGACCAGCCGATTGTCGAGGTAGCTGGCGACCTGGGTCGGGAACATATCTTCCCGGCTGGACTGGTCGCCGCCATCCTCACCCGAAAAGCCCTGTTCGTCGCCGTAGTAGACCGTTGGCACGCCGCGCAGCATCAGCAGCATCGAATGGCCCAGGGCGACGCGTGCGGTCACTTCATCCCCGCTCGCCCCCGGAAAGCTGCGCCGGACGAAGCCTGCGAACCGACCCTGATCGTGATTGCCGATGAACGTCGGCAATTGCAGCGCGGTATCGGCACCCCCGGCATAAAGCGCATCGCCGTCAAACAGCCGCGCCAGCGCCTCGGTCCCCGCCCCGCCCGCAACGGTGCGCTGGACGGCGGTGGCAAAGGGGAAGTCGAGCACCGCGGGCAGCTTGTCGACGACGGTGTGCCGGGCGGTCAGCCCCGGTTCCATATCGCCATGCGCGGCCTCACCGAAAATGTGGAAATTGGGGATGCCGCGCGCCTTTGCACGTTCGAGCATCGCCGGCACGAACGCCGCCCAGAATTCGGGCTCGACATGGCGCACGGTGTCGATGCGATAGCCGTCGATCCCGTAACGGTCGATCCAGTCACCGAAAATCTCGATCATCCCCGACACCACGCGGGGATTTTCAGTCATCAGGTCGTCCAGACCCGAAAAGTCGCCCATCATCGAGCTTTCGCCGCGAAAGGTCGTGTTGCCCCGATTGTGATAATAGATCGGGTCGTTCAGCCAAGCGGGAACCTTGATGTTTCGTTCCTCCGGCGCAACGCGAACCGAATAGGCGAAATTCGGATCGGTCAGCCGCGCGAAGTTTTCGGCCGTACGCACACCGTCCCCGGCGAAACCGCGATTGACTGCACGCCCCTCTGGCCCGCCGCGCGTCGAATAGGGGTAATCGGCGCGGCTGCGATACGGGCACTCGCCCGCCCCGCATTCGGCATAGGAAATGACATCCGCCGTGTGGTTGGCGATGATGTCCATATACACCTTCATCCCGCGCGCATGGGCAGCGTCGACCAGCGCCTTGAAATCGGCGTCGCTGCCCAGATGCGGATCGACGCGGGTAAAGTCCGTGATCCAGTAACCGTGATAGCCCGACGATTCCTGACCCGCTGCGCCCTGTACCGCCTTGTTCTTGAAGATCGGTGTCAGCCAGATCGCGGTGAAGCCCATCGACTGGATGTAATCCAGCTTGTCCGTCAGCCCCTTCAGGTCGCCGCCGTGGTAAAAGCCCTTGTGCGCCGGATCGTAACCGTGGCGCAGCCGGTCGCCCGAAATCCCGCCCCGATCGTTCGACGGATCGGCATTGGCGAACCGGTCGGGCAGCACAAAGTAGATCAACTCATCAGCGGGCAGGCGCTGCCGCAGCGCGGCACTGTCCTGCGCGATGGCGGGTTGGGCAGCGGTTGCCAGCAGCATGGCGGCGATCAGGCGTTTCATACGCTTACCTTCGATGAATGCGCGCCCAGACGGCGCAGGAAGTCGCCATGCGCGGGCATGGCAGCACTTGCGCGCGCTGCCACTCCGGCGACGGTGTTGAGAAACTGGTCGAGATCGGCGTCGGACGGTTCGTCGGCCAGCGGGTGCCAGGCTTGGGGAAGCATTTCCTGACCGATCAGCACTTGCGTCCAGCCGGGTTCGGCGAACAACTCCTCATCGCGCCGCGAAATCCGGGCCGATGCACGCCACAGTGCCAGCTTGCGCGCCAATTCCTCTGGCAGGACCATCGCCCGCATCGCGTCCCACAGCGGTTCGCCGACACGCTGGTTGGCATGATAGTGCAGGATCAGGAAATCGCGGATACGGTCATATTCGACATGGGTCAGCCGATTATATTCGGCGCGGTCGGCCTCATCGATCGCGCCCTGCGGCAGGAACGACAGGATGCGCGCGATTGCCGTCTGGATCAGGTGGATGCTGGTCGATTCCAGTGGCTCCAGAAACCCGCTGGCCAGCCCGACGGCCACGCAGTTGCGATGCCAGAAGGATGCACGCTTGCCCGTGGTAAAGCGCAGCGGCCGGGGATCGCTCAGCGCCTCTCCATCCAGATGCTTCAGCAGCATCGCCGCCGCCGCGTCGTCGGACAGATGCGCGCTGGAATAGACCAGCCCGTTCCCCGTGCGGTGTTGCAGGGGGATGCGCCATTGCCACCCCGCCGCCCGCGTCGTCGCTTGGGTATAGGGCGCCGGATCGCCGCTTATGGCCGATGGCACCGCCAGTGCGCGGTCGCACGGCAGCCAGTGCCCCCAATCGATATAGGAAACGCCCAGCGCCTCCCCGATCAGCAGCCCGCCAAAGCCCGTGCAGTCGATAAACAGCGCGCCCGCGACACGGCGGTCGCCGTCCAGCCGCAACGCCGCGATGTTGCCGTCCGACGCCCGCTCGACCGACAGGATGCGCCCCTCATGCCGCTGCACGCCACGCGCCTCGGCATAGGTCCGCAGATACGCGGCATAGAGCGCGGCATCGAAATGATAAGCATAGGGCATGTCCGGCACCGGCGGCTGCGCCTCGAACCGCGCAAACCGCCCGCTCTCGGCGGCCATGTTGTTCAACGAATAATCGCCAAAGGGCCTCGCCTGCCCAGCCGAGCGGGCACGCAGCCAGAAATGGTGAAAGGGCGTCAGGCCCAGCGCCCGCCCGACCTGGCCAAAGCCGTGCAGGTAACGATGGCCGGGTCGAACCCAGTCCTGAAAGGCGATGCCCAGCTTGATCGTGCCCTGCGTTGCCGGCAGGAAATCCGCTTCATCAATGCCAAGACCGGCGTTGAATAGCCGGATCTGCGGGATCGTCGCCTCCCCCACGCCGACCGTGCCGATCGCGTCGGACTCGACCAGCTCGATCCGCCAGCCCTTGCCCAGAAAGCGCGAAAGGGCGGCGGCCGTCATCCAGCCGGCGGTCCCGCCCCCGGCGATGACGATGGTGCGCGGCGGTTGCTCGCTCATCCTCGCGCCCTTCCCCTTGAATGGCCCCGCAGCGACCAAAGCGTTGCGGGGCCGATCGATATAATGGCCGTCAGAAGCGGATCGTCGCTCCGGCCAGGAAACGGCGGCCATAGGTCTGGTAATCGATGATCGCGCGCTCGTCGCGGGGGTCGACAGTGACGAACGGCTCGTCGGTCAGGTTCTGGCCCTGAACGAAGATCGATACGCCTTCCAGCGCCGAACCGGGCTGGAAATCATAGCCGACCTGCGCGTCGATCACCGTTTCGTCCCGCGCACGCCGGCGAACGCGGTTGGCTGCAAAGCCCGACAATTCACCGACAAAGCTGGAACGGTAACGAACCGATCCACGCACGTTGAAGCCCCATTTCTCGAAATAGGCGGTGCCGTTGGCCACCCACTTTGAATAGCCGGGGATATCCTCTGCCGGGGCGCCCGGCGTCGGCTGGATCTCGGTCTCGGTATAGCTGACGCCACCGGTCAGGCCGAAGCCGTCAAGCGCGCCGACAAACTCGCCCAGTGGCAAGGTGCCCGCCAGTTCGGCGCCATAGATCGAGCCGCCCTCGCCGTTGATCGGACGGGTAAGCAGGCCGATCGGGGTCGGCGGGACCTGACCGGCCGGGGCGGGATAAGGCGAGAAGTCGAAAAGCGTTTCGGTGTTATAAACGAAGCTCTTCAGATCCTTGTAAAAACCCTGAAGCGCCAGATAGCCGCGCGTCCCGAAATATTTCTCCACCGTCACGTCAAACGCATTGGCGCGGATCGGGCGAAGGCGCGGCGACCCGGTCGAGCCATTGTAACGGTTTTGCCCAGCATCAAAGCCATAGGCGAGCGCGACGCGCATGTCGTCCAGACGCGGACGCTGCATCTGGCGCGCGGCACCGATGCGGAAAACGAAATCGCTCGGCAGGCGCAGCGACAGGTTCAGCGTTGGCAGCACATCGACATAATCGTCGCCATCGACGATCGGCGTCAGCGCGCTGTCGGTCGCGACAAAACCATTAGACTTTTGCACCGTCGACACGATCTGGACGCCCAGATTTCCGGTCAGCACCGATGCGCCGATGTCCTGATCGACATTGGCCTGAAGATAGCCGGTCATCACATCTTCGTTGATGCGAAACGCCTTGGCCGGCACGTCGCGGCTGGTGTTGGCGACCAGATTATAGACGCCACCCGCCAGCATTGCCGCCGGATCATAGCTCAGCATCGGCCCCAGCCCCAGATAGGACAGGTTCGTTTCACCCAGCAGATATTCCGACGGGATCGCCTGTTCGCGCGCACCGCTTGCCAGCACCAACAGCGCTTCGTCCGGAGTCAGCGACTTTTCGCGGCGGGTATAGTTCAGGCCGAACTGGATCGAGCGGAGGAAGCCGTCCAGCTCCTTTTCCACCTCGACGCGATACTGCTGGATCTCGTCCTTCACGATGCGGTCGTTGAAATAGCCCGCCTGGATATTGGCTCCGCCCCAGCCCTGCGGATCGGTCAGCAGGATCAGGCTGGGGTCAGCATAGTTGAGAGTCGGGGAAAATACCGTGCCTGTCGTGCCGCTGGTAAAGCCGATGGTATCGCGCGCACCGTTATTGGCACCGTACCCGGTGCCGGCATAGCTTTCGATAACCGTTTCGTTGCGGTCGGTGCGCGAATAGCTGATGTCCAGCATCGCGTTCCAGCCATTGTCGCCTTCATATTTCTGGTTTAGGCCGAACGAATAGAGCTTTGCCTTGCGCGAGAAGCTGTCGTTGCGGATCACCCCCTCCACGCCGGTGAACGTGCCAGAGGTGACGAAGCCACCCTCGATATTCGCCTGCGTCAGCGTGGCATTGCCGAACGCCAGCGGCAGTTCGATACCGCGCTTGATCTGCGGGTCGTCAAAGTCGGAATAAAAGCCGTCCAGCGTGATCGTGTAATTGGGCGCCGCGCGGTACTGAAGTGTGCCCTGAAGGCCCAGCCGCTTCAGATTGGTCGAGGTGACATAGGATTTCGAACCGCCGATCACACCCGCTTCGGGGTCGATGGGCGCCGCGCCGGCATAGCCCCAGGCATTAAATTCCTGAATCTGGTATGGTTCGTCCAGATAATTTGCCGACAGCGCGATGCCGATCGTGTCGTTCGCGAACTGGTCGACATAGGTGCCGAAGACACGATAGCCATATTCCTTGGACCCGGCATTCAGCTTGCCCATGTCGGTGTAGACGCCGCGCCCGCCAACCGCGATCACGCGCTTGCCGGTGTCAAGCGGGCGGATGCTCCGCAGGTCAACCGTACCCGACAACCCCTGCCCGATCAGGGTCGACTGCGCGGTTTTGTAGACCAGCACCTGATTGATGACTTCAGAGGGGTACTGATCATATTCGACGGCGCGGTTGTCACCGGTCGAGGTCTGTTCGCGGCCATTCAGCAACGTGGTCGAGAAATCCGGCGCAAAACCGCGGATCGACACCGCCGACGAGCGGCCAGAGACACGCTGCGACGTGAGGCCTGGCAAGCGCGCGATCGACTCAGCGATGGATGCGTCGGGGAGGCGGGCGATGTCTTCGGCGGAAACCGATTCGACCACCTGATCTCGCGATTTCTTCGCGTTGACGGCGTTTTCCAGTGCGGCGCGGAAGCCGGTCACGACAATATCGTCCGCAGGTGCATCCTGATCCACGGGGGCCGCGTCCTGCGCCATTGCAGGGGCGGCGGCGATGCCGATGGTCAGGCTGGTCGCGCAAAGCAGCATGGCACGGATGGTCGGACGAAGCGTCATGTCTCTCCCCTAGTCGTATCGACCCGCTTGTGACCGCGGGCTATTGGTTCCGAATATCGGGTATGGAGGCTTCAGCCTGGCCATCCCGTTGCGGTATCGTTACCGCCGTATCAGGGCGACCGAACAGAAGGCATACGTATGTGCAACATGATGATGGCCACGTCGCTGTTGCCGCGCAGCCACACCCTCTTTGGGGCGTCATGCTTTACGCATAGCACGCGCGCCGCTAGCGTGATGGAAGACGGGCAAAAGTTCGTTATCGTGGGACGAGGAAGCCGATCGTGAGCCGCCCGGCGTCGCAACGCCCGACATCGTTCGACATCGCGTATCGCGCAGGCGTGTCACAGCCGACCGTTTCGCGCGCGCTGCGCGGCAGCCCGTCGGTCAGCGCCGAAACCCGTGCCCGGATCGAGGCGATTGCCCGCGAACTGGGTTATGCCGTCGACAAGAACGCCTCCAGCCTGCGCAGCCAGCAATCGCACACGCTGGCGTTGTTGTTCTTCGAAGACCCCACCGCCGATGCCAGCCTGATCAACCCGTTTTTCCTGTCGATGCTGGGCTGGATCACGAGGGAGGCCGCAAATGCCGGCTATGACCTGCTCATCTCCTTCCAGCAGCTGAGCGGCGACTGGCACAAGGCGTATGAGGACAGCCGCAAGGCCGATGGCATTATCCTGCTGGGTTACGGCGACTACGCGCTTTATCGCCCGCGCCTGCTGCAGTTGCGCGAACAGGGCACGCATTTCGTCCGATGGGGGTCGGCAGAGGCGGATGACGATGGCGCGACCATCGGCTGCGACAATCGGGGCGGCGGGCGGATGGCGACACAGCATCTGATCGGACTGGGTCGCAAGCGCATCGCCTTTCTCGGCGCATGCGACGATCATTATCCGGAGTTTCGCGACCGGTACCTCGGCTATCGCGACGCGCTGACCGATGCGGGGGTGGAGATCGAACCGGCGCTTCAGGTCGACGCCATCACGTTGGAAACGGCCGGGGCCGACGCGGTGGCCGAGTTGTTCGAGCGCGGGCGCGCCTTTGACGGGATCGTCGCGGCTTCGGACCTGATCGCCATTGGCGCGATGCAGGCGCTGCAACGGCGCGGTTACGACGTCCCGCGTGCGGTATCGGTGGTCGGGTTCGACGACATCCCGGCCGCGCAACAAGCCTCTCCGCCCCTCACCACCGTTCAACAGGATGCGCGCGCAGCGGGAGAGCGACTGGTCTCGTCGCTTATCGCGCGGATCGGCGGCAACGACAGCGCCGCGGGGCTGTTGCCGGTCCATCTAAAGGTGCGCGCAAGCTGTGGCGCGCATACGAATACGTAAGGCGCCCTGCGCCCCGGCCCCATAGGGTGCACGGCGAATAAAGGCGAACCGCCACGGGGAGGAAGAATGGAAAAGCCGCGCCAGAGCCGGGCCGCGTTGTGGAACATCTCGTTCGGCTTCTTCGGCATCCAGATCGCCTTTGCCCTGCAAAACGCCAATGTCAGCCGCATATTCCAGTCGCTGGGCGGGGAGATCGACCAGCTCGCGTTTCTATGGATCGCGGGGCCGGTAACGGGCCTTATCGTCCAGCCGTTGATCGGCCATTATTCGGACCGGACGTGGAGCCGCTTTGGTCGCCGCCGCCCCTTTTTCCTGGCAGGCGCGGTTCTGGCGGCGGTGGCGCTTCTGGGGATGCCCCATGCGGGCGCGCTGCTGGTCGCGGCGATGATGTTGTGGCTGCTCGACGCGTCGCTGAACGTGTCGATGGAGCCGTTTCGCGCCTTTGTCGGCGATATGCTGGGCAAGGATCAGCAGACTGCTGGCTATGCCTTTCAGACTGCCTTTATTGGCGCGGGTGCCGTGATCGGATCGATCGCGCCGGAAGTGCTGAACTCGCTTGGCGTCGCCAATACCGCGCCTGCCGGGGTGATACCGCCATCGGTGCGCTATGCCTTTTATATCGGCGCGGCGGCGATCCTGCTGGCGGTGCTGTGGACCGTGATCAGCACGCGCGAATATTCGCCGGAGCAGATGGCGGCCTTTTCGGGGCCACAGGCGGTCGCCGCACATGACGCGCCGGTCGTTGCGCCCGCCAACGGGCCGCTTTGGATCGTTGGTGGTGCTGCCATCTGTATCGCGGTGCGGCTGCTGGCGCTGGACAAGGCTGTCTATATTCTGGGCGGCGCGCTGATCGCGTTCGGCATCGCACGCATCGTCGCACGATCCTTCGCGGCGCGTGGCGTGCGCGACAATGTGCTGGTGCAGATCAACTCTGACCTGGCGCAGATGCCGCCGGTCATGCGGCGGCTGGCGCTGGTGCAGTTCTTTGCATGGTCGGCGCTGTTCGTGATGTGGATTTACACGACGCCGGTCGTGACCCGATATGTGTTCGGATCGGCTGACCCCACCAGCGCAGCTTATAACGATGGTGCCGATTGGGTGGGCATCCTGTTCGCCACCTATAACGGCGTCGCCGCAATCGGAGCGTTCGTGCTGCCATGGTTGGCGGCGCGCATCGGCAAGACGCGCACGCATGTCATCGGCCTGTTGAGCGGCGCGCTGGGCTTTGGCCTGTTCCTGCTGTTGCGCGATCCCCTCACCCTGCTGGTTGCAGAGCTGTTCATCGGCATTGCCTGGGCGTCGATCCTGACCATGCCCTATGCCATTCTGGCCGGCTGCCTCGATCCCCGTAAATACGGGGTTTATATGGGCCTGTTCAACATCTTCATCGTCCTGCCGCAGTTGATCGTGGCAACAGTAATGGGCGCGGTGATCAACGCCTTTTTCCCCGACGAGCCGCTATGGACCATGGGCATCGCGGCGGGCGTGATGGTGCTGGCCGCAATTTCGATGCTGCGGGTGCGCGAAGCCTGACGCGTCCGGTTTCGCTTTCAAGTGTCATGGTTCGGCATTACACTTGGGTGAATTGGAGGGACCGATGGGCATTCTCGATTTTCTGAAAAAGCAGTTCGTCGACGTCATCGACTGGGTGGAGGAACCGGGCGATCTGGCCATCCGCTATCCGATGCAGGACCGCGAGATCCAGAACGGCGCCCAGCTGACGGTGCGAGAGGGTCAGGTCGCGTTCTTCTATAACGAAGGGCAGATGGCCGACGCGTTCGGCCCCGGCCAGCATACGCTGAACACCGCCAACCTGCCGCTGATGACCGCGCTGCAGAACTGGGACAAGGGCTTCAAGTCGCCGTTCAAGGCCGACGTGCTGTTCTTTACGCAAAAGGAACAGGCGGGCCTGAAATGGGGCACGGCGCAGCCCGTCACCGTGCGCGACAAGGAATTCGGGCCGCTCCGCATCCGCGCGTTCGGCGGTTACAGCTTCCGGATCGAGGAACCGCCGGTGTTCCAGGCCAAGCTGATGGGCACGCTGGAACGGGTGCGCGTTGGCGATGTGGAGGGGCAATTGCGCTCCGCCATCGCGACGCAACTGGCCACCTCGCTCGGCCGCAGCGAATTCGGCTTTGTCGACATGGCCGCCGATCAGGATGCAATGTCGCAGCGGCTTCGCGAAATGGTCCAGCCCGCCTTCACCCAATGGGGGCTTAGCTGCCAGACCTTCTTCGTCGAAAGCCTGTCGCTGCCCGATGAAGTCCAGAAATATCTCGACAAGGCGTCCTCGATGCGGGTTGTCGGCGACCTCGACCGCTTCGTGAAGTTTCAGAGCGCCGATGCCATCGAAAAGGCGGCGGGCGCGGAAGGCGGCGTCGCCGGAATGGGCGTGGGTGCCGGTGCGGGCATGGCGCTGGGACAGGCGATGGCCGCTGGTCTTGGCGGCGGCGCGGCAAGTGGTGCCGGCATGGTTGCCGGGGCGACCGGGGGCGAAGATCCCTATGTCCAGATCGAAAAGCTGCACAAGCTGCTGACCATCGGCGCGATCAGTCAGAGCGATTTCGACGCCAAAAAGGCCGAATTGCTCGGCCGCATTCGTTAAGGGGAAGCCCCCTCCCAGCCAGAGGGAGGGGACGCCGGGGCCGCATGTCATGCTGACTTTATCCTGCCCCAATTGCGGGGCACCCGTGACGTTCCGCTCGGCTGCGCTGCCGACGCGGGTGTGCGAGAATTGCCGGTCGATGCTGGTTCGCACCGACGATGGCGTTGGCATCGCCGGGGAACAGGCCGCCCTGCCCTTTGACGTCAGCCCGATCCAGATCGGCACGCGCGGCCAGTTCGCGGGGCGCGGGTTCGAGGTGATCGGCCGTGTGCGTTGGTCATGGACTGACGGATCATGGAACGAATGGCTGTGCCTGTTCGAGGGCGATCGCCATGGCTGGCTGGCCGAAGCGATGGGCCAGTTCATGATGACCTTCGAACGCGACCTCGCCGGCATGGCCTCGGACGAGTTGAACCGCATTGCACGGGGCAGCCCCGCCATCCCCGGTCGCCGCGCGATGGTCGACGGTCAGGAAATGACGATTGCCGATGCGCGCGAAGTCAGCTGCATCGCGGCGGAGGGCGAGTTGCCGTTCGTGGCACCACCGGGCTGGACGATCTATTCGGTGGATCTGCGCGCCCCCGACGGCCGCCTCGCCACCCTTCAACGTGAGGGGGATCAGGCGTGGTTCTATGACGGGCGCTATGTGACGCTGGCCGACCTGAAGGCGACCGGTCTGCGCGCGATCGAAGGCTGGGCGATGCCGCAATATGGCTGAAGCACCCGCCGCCGCCGCGCTTAGCTGCCCCAATTGCGGCGGCACGATCACGCTGCGCGCCGCCGGTCATTCGGTGACGGTGGCGTGCGAATATTGCGCCAGCATCCTCGACGTCAGCCAGCCGCAGGTGCGGTTGATCACGCGCTACCGTGAAAAGACGGCCCGGCTCGCCATTCCGCTTGGCGCGCGCGGCACGCTGGACGGGATCGAGTGGGAAATGGTCGGCTGGATGGCGCGCAGCGACAGCGGCTATCCGTGGCAGGAATTTCTGCTGTTCAACCCCTATCACGGCTATCGCTGGCTGATCGAACAGCGCAGCGGATGGAGCTTGGGGGAGCAGCTGACGCTCACCCCCACCGGCGGATCGCGCGGGCTGGTGGTGGATGGGGAGGAATATCGCCCGTTCTTTGCAAATGGCACGGCGCGCGTCGATGACGTGGTGGGCGAGTTCTACTGGCGCGTGCGGCGCGGCGATGTCGTTCGCACCGACGATTGGGTCCGCTCCGGCGCGATGCTGTCACGCGAAGCCGATGACCGCGAAGTCAGCTGGTCGCGGTCGCGCTGGCTGCCGCGCGGCACGGTCGAGCAGGCCTTTGGCGTCGCTGGCCATGGTCGCCCCTGGCCGCCCCTGCCCCACCAGCCATCGCCAGCCTATCCGTTCCTGAAGCGGGCTATGGTGATCGCCGCAGTGGCAATCGCGGCGCTGATCCTGGGCGCGATCATGAACGCGGGAGGCCGCACGCTTTGGCAGGGCTATGCCGACATTGCCGCAGACGGGCGGGAACAACAGATCACCGTCGGCCCGATCGAACTCACGCGTCCACGTCAGCGCGTACGTGTGGTGGCAGAGGTGCCCGCGCTGTCGAACGGCTGGGTCGATCTCGCCTACACATTGGTCGACCGCAGCAATCAGGCCAGCTTCACCGCGTCAAAGGCGGCCGAGCGCTATTCGGGTCGTGATTCCGATGGCGCCTGGAGCGAGGGGTCGCGCGGCGCCAGCGCCGATTTCGCCGCCCTGCCCGCCGGCAGCTATGACCTTATCGTCGATTACAAGGGCAACAAATGGGTCGATCCGTCGCGCGCGGGTGGCGGCTCTAGTTTCTGGAACAGCGCGCCGGACGATGACGGCCAGCCCGACTGGCGGCGTGACAGCACCGCGCCGCGTGTTGAAATCGCGGTGATCAGCCGCACCGGGACCGGTTTTGGCGTGTTCTTCGTCATGCTGCTTCTGGTGCTGGCGCCGCTGGGCGTCGCACTGCTGATCCACGCCCAGTTCGAACATGCCCGCCGCGCCGAAAGCGATTTCGCGCCCACCAGCGACGAGGACTGACGCCATGCGGACCAGCATCTTTCTCTACGCCTTGTGGTGCCTCGGCATGGTGGGCCTGTTCATGCTGGCCAGCGCCAATGCATGGTCGCCCTTTGCCGACGGGCGGCGCGGCGCCCGTGGCGGCGGGGGCGGCGGCGTCATCTTTATCGGCGGCCCGAACCATAAATAAGGGGACATCAAGATGGTCACGTCACTCGCAACCTTTCTCAACACCCTGCTCTATGCCGGGGTCGGTATTTTCGTTTTCCTGGTCGGCTTCTTCATCCTCGACAAGCTGACGCCGGGGAAACTGTGGGCCGAGATCCATGACCAGCGTAATATCGGCGTCGCGATCGTCGCAGGCGCGATGGCGCTGGGCCTGGCGATCATCGTCTCCGCCGCCATTCATGGCTGAGAACGACCCGGCGGCGGCGCGAAAGGTTACGGCACCGGCGGGCGCACTGCTCGTCTCGGCCTTTGTCGTCGCGACGTGCGGCCTTGTCTACGAACTGCTCGCCTCCACCATTGCCAGCTATCTGCTGGGCGACAGCGTCACGCAGTTTTCGACCGTCATCGGCACCTATCTGTTCGCGATGGGGATCGGCAGCTGGTGTTCGCGCTATGTGAAGCGCGGCGAGTTGCGGCTGTTCGTCCGCACCGAATTGCTGATCGCGGTGATCGGCGGATCGTCAGCGGCGCTGTTGTTCATGCTGTTTCCGCTGGTCGAACATTTCCGTATCGCGCTGTACGGCATTGTGCTGGCGATCGGGTTTCTCGTCGGGCTGGAAATCCCGCTGCTGATCCGCATCCTGAAGGATTTCGATTTCCGGGAAACGGTGTCGAGCGTCCTTACGTTCGACTATGTCGGCGCGCTGGCGGCGTCGTTGCTGTTCCCCCTGGTGCTGATGCCGCATCTGGGCATGATCCGAACCGGCTTTGCGTTCGGCATCGCGAATGCCGCCGTCGCGCTGGCGCTCTTGTTGGCCCTCCCACGCGGGCGGCGAATGCGGGGTGAGGTGGTGGCCGCCATCATCATCCTGATCGGCCTGTCGGGCGGCATGGTCGCCGCTGATCGGCTGCAACGCTGGGGCGAGCAGGCGGGCTACGGGGAGCCGGTGGTCTATGCCCGCTCCAGCCGGTTTCAGCGCATCGTGCTGACCCGGCGGGGCGACGATCTGCGCCTGTATCTGAACGGCAATCTGCAATTCTCCTCCCGTGACGAGTATCGCTATCACGAGGCCCTCGTGCATCCTGCGCTGGGCCGGGTAGCCGAACCTGCGCGCGTGCTTATCATGGGTGGCGGCGACGGGCTGGCCGCGCGCGAAGTGTTTCGCCATCCCGGCGTGCGACAGGTGACGCTGGTCGACCTCGACCCCGAAATGACCGCGCTGTTCCGCGATACGCCGTCGCTGGCGGCGCTGAATGGCGGCGCGCTGGCCGATCCTCGCATGACGGTGATCAACGCCGACGCCTTTCGCTGGGCGCGTGAAGCGACGGGGCAGTATGACGCCATCGTCGTCGATTTCCCCGATCCGGTCGATTATTCGGTGGGCAAGCTCTACACCGACAATTTCTATGCCCAGGTCCGCCGTCTGCTGGCGCCCGGCGGCATGATGGTCGTGCAATCGACGTCGCCGCTGATCGCGCCTGACGCTTACTGGACGGTCGCGACGACGCTGGAATCGGTGGGGTTCAGCACACGTGGCTATCACGCCTATGTCCCCAGTTTCGGAGAATGGGGCTTTACGCTGGCGTCGCTGGCGCCGATCCCTGCAAACGCGCGCTTCCCAGATGGTCGGTTCCTGACCGCGGGCAGTGAGGCGCCGCTATTCGCCTTCCCCCCGGACATGGCCCGCCGGCCGGTCGAAGTGAACCGGCTGGACAATCAGTCGCTGGTACGCGTGTTCGACGCGGCGTGGAGCCAGTATGAAGGCTGACCGGCGTACCGCCATCGGCCTTGGCGCCGGCGCTATGGCCGTCGCGGGCGGCGGCGCGGCGCTCGCCTTTCGCAGCGCACCCATCCCACCCGGTCTGGTCGAGGGGGCCGACGCCGCGCGCGGGCACCGCTTGCGGCAAGGCGGCTTCCCCGCCCCCAGTCGGACGGAACGGACGGGAATCGTCATCGTCGGCGGCGGCATTGCCGGACTGTCTGCGGGATGGACGCTGGCGGAGGCGGGCTTCACCGATTTCCGCCTGCTGGAGATAGAGGACGCGACCGGCGGCAATGCCCGCAGCGGCGCGAATGCGGTGTCAGCCTACCCGCTGGGCGCCCATTATCTGCCAGTCCCCAATCGGGAGGCGGTGGCGCTGCGGCGGATGCTGGCCCGGCTGGGGATCATCACGGGGGAAGCCGACGGCCTACCCGTCTATGACCCGGCACAGCTATGCGCCGACCTTCAGGAACGACTGTTGTGGCGTGGCCGCTGGCAGGAGGGGCTGGTGCCGACAACTGGCCTCAGGCCAAAGGATCGCGCCGATCTCACCCGGTTCGAGCAATTGATGGCAGAGGCCCGCACCGCCATCGGGCGCGACGGACGGCCCGCCTTTGCCACGCCGATTGCCTATAGCTCTCACGACCCCGACTGGCTGGCGCTCGATCAGCAGACTTTTGCCGAATGGCTGGATGCGCGCGGGCTGACGTCCCCCGTGCTGCGCGCGCATGTGCGCTATGCCATGCGCGACGATTACGGGACCGAACCGGATGCCACGTCCGCATGGGCGGGTGTGCATTATTGGGCGGGGCGGCGCGGCCATGCGGCGGCGCGTGTCGCCGACAATGTGCTCACCTGGCCCGGCGGCAACGGCCATCTGGCACAAGCCATGGCCGCGCGCTTTCGCGACCGGATCATCACTGGGCAGATCGTTCACCGCGTCGCGCGTGAGGGTGGCAGTGCCATTGTCGACCGCTTCGATACGGCCAACGCCACCACGACGCGCATCCACGCGGATGCCGCCATATTGGCGACGCCGTTGTTCATCAGCGCGCGGCTGTGCGGCGAATTGGGCGACATGTCGGCCTGCACCTATGCCCCATGGCTGGTCGCCAATGTCACGGTTGCCCATGCGCCGCGCGGGCCGGGCGTTCCGCTGGCATGGGATAATGTGTCGTCGACCAGCGACTCGCTCGGCTATGTCGTCGCCACGCACCAATCGCGCGCCTTGCCGGGTCAGACGGTGCTGACCTGGTATCTGCCCCTCTCGGATATGACGCCTGCAGTTGGTCGCCGTTTGTTGATCGAGCGGCCGGCCGACGAATGGAAGCGCATGGTTCGCGACGACCTGTTGGCGATGCACCCCGATCTGGAGATTAGCGAAATCGCGCTGTCGCGATGGGGCCATGCCATGATCCGCCCCACGCCCGGCCATATCTGGACTCGCGCGCCCGCCATCACGGCAACGCCACCGCTGTTTCTAGCGCATAGCGACCTGTCGGGCCTGTCGCTGTTCGAGGAAGCGCATTGGCAGGGAACGCGCGCTGCGGAATTGGCGATGACGCTCATTGGCCACGGGTATGAGGCGCTGGCATGACCCCGCCCCCCTATGACGGCGTACATCTGATCGCGGACCTGACCGGGTGCAGCGGGCTGGACGATGCGGCACTGATCGAGCGCGCGTTGCGTGCGGCGGCCATTGCGGCGCACGCCACCCTGATCGAGGTGCGCCTGCACGCTTTCGGGCCGGGACAGGGGATCACCGGCGTCGCTCTGTTGGCGGAATCACACATCTCGATCCATAGCTGGCCCGAGCATGGCTATGCCGCCATCGACATTTTTGTGTGCGGACGCCGGTGCGATGCTCAGGCAGCGCTCGGCGTTTTAGCCGAAATGCTGCGCGCCACCCCGCAACATGTCCGCAGCATCAAACGCGGGTTCGGCCTGATCTAAAGCCTGTCGCCAATCAACCGCTCATGCGCTTCGCGCAGCGCGTCGGCGGTATATGGACGCGTGACGACGGCGATGCGGCCATCCCCCTCGAACCGCGCGACCGGCTCTGCCCCCTGCTCCTGCGCGATCAGCAGCGGCAGGTCGTTGGACAGCCCACGAAGCTCCGCGACGAGCTCAGGGCCCAGCCGCGCGTCGATCAGGGCAAAGCGGTAATCGCCCCGTGCCGCGCGCATCTTGCCCAGTGCCTCCGACGGGTTGGCCGCTGATTCCACCGTCAGCCCCGCGGCCTCAAGCGCTTCGACGGCCTGCGCCCGCACTGCGCCGTCATGCTCGCAGACCAACACCCGCGCGCTCTGGCCGCGATCGATCACGTCGCGCACGGCCCGCGCCAGCGTTTCGAAACTGAACGGCTTGGCCACCATCTCCACGCCGGGGTCCAGACGGCCGCCATGCATGATGGCGTTGCGGGTATAGCCCGATGTGTAGAGCACCCGCAGCGACGGTTGTTCCAAACGCGCGGCGTCAGCCAATTCGCGCCCCGACATGCCGGGCATCACGACATCGGTGAACAGCAAATCGACCGGATCTTCCTGACGCAGCAACAGGCGCAGAGCCGATGGGCCGTCATGCGCCTCAAGCACACGATAGCCCAGTTCGCGCAGACATTCGACCGTATAGGCGCGGACATCGTCGTCATCCTCACACACCAGGATGGTTTCACGACGACGGCTGACCTCCAGCCCGTGGACGAGCGTGACCTCCGGCTCCAGATCGACGGCAGCGGCCAGACGGGGCAGGTAGATGCGGATCGTCGTGCCGTGGCCCTGTTCGGAATAGATTTTCACATGGCCGCCCGACTGCTTGACGAAGCCATAGACCATGGAAAGGCCAAGCCCGGTGCCCTTGCCGACTTCCTTGGTCGTGAAAAACGGCTCGAACGCGCGGGCCACCTGCTCACGCGACATGCCGCTGCCCGTGTCGGTAACCGCGATCATCACATAGGCGCCGGGTGCAACCTCGGCATGTTGCGCGCTATACCACTCGTCCAGGACAGCGTTGGCGGTTTCGATCGTCAGCTTGCCGCCATCTGGCATCGCATCGCGCGCATTGACCGCCAGGTTCAGGATCGCGCTTTCCAGCTGATGCGGGTCCGCCTCCACCCGCCACAAGCCCGGCGCGGTGACGGTTTCGGTTTCGATCGTCTCGCCCAATGCCCGCGCGAGCAGGTCCGCCATCGACGCAATCAGACGATCGACGTCGATCGGCTTTGGCGCCAGTGGCTGCCGCCGGGAAAAGGCCAGCAACCGCTGCGTCAGCGTCGCGGCGCGCTCCGCACCCTTCATCGCGCCGTCCAGCGCCCGCTGAGCGCGGATGTCCCCCACCCCTGCTGCTTCCAACGCGCGCCGGGCGATGCCGACATTGCCGGTGACGATCGTCAGCAGGTTGTTGAAATCATGCGCGATGCCGCCGGTCAGCTGGCCCACCGCCTCCATTTTCTGCGCCTGCCGCAACGCGTCTTCGGCAAGCATCAGTTGCCGGGTGCGCTCCTCCACCCGCTCCTCCAGCGACGCGGTCAGCGCGCGCAATTCGTCGCGCGCGGATTTCAGGTCGTGAATGTCGGTACAGGTGCCGAACCAGCGCGTGATCCGACCCGCTTCGTCCCGCACGCATTTGGCCCGGCCCAGCACCCAGCGATATTCCCCGGTCCAGTGACGCAGGCGATACTCGATCTCATAGGGCTCGCCGGTCTTCAGACTGTGGCGCCACAATTCCCAGGCGCGCGGCTGGTCGTCAGGATGGAAGATCGCATTCCATCCTTCGCCGTCGGTCGACCCTTCACGTACGCCGGTGAACTCATACCAGCGGGCATTGTAGTAATCGTGATAACCGTCAGGCAGCGTCGTCCAGATCATCTGGTCGATCGAATTATTGATCGCATCCAGTTGCACCCGACTTTCCGCAAGGGCCGCTTCAGCCTCGGTACGGACCGCGATTTCATGCTGCTGCGCTTCGAACAGGCGCGCATTGTCGATTGCCACCGCCGCCTGCGCCGCCAGACCGACGACCAGCCGCTCTGCGCGATCGTCGAACCGTCCGGGTTCGGGATGACCGAGCAGCAACCCGCCCAGCACATCGCCCTCGCGCCCCACGACCGGAACGGCCAGATAGCTGCGGACCGGCAAATGGCGCGGCGGCATCCCATGATGGGGTTCAAACCCGCCATATCGCGGGTCAACGGTAATGTCGTCGGAACGAACGATCTCGTTGGCAAAGGTGGGTGCAAATACCGGCGTTGCGCGCGGGTGGCCCAGCCGTTCAAACTCGTCCCGCCGCGCGCCCGATAACGTGAACAGACCCAGCCGTTCGCCGCTTTCGACGTACAGGTTATGGAAATAGGCAGCGTAGGCTGTCTGGGTCAGCGCGCGCGCGGCATCGCATACCTGCTGAATGACGCCTTCGCTGTCGTGATCGGCAAACAGGGAGGTCGTCCGCTCGGCGAACGCCTCCAGCAGGTCCGGTTCAAACTGGGGCAAAGGCATTTGATCAATCACATCCGACGCGTATCTTGATTTGGATCAGGGAAGCAATGCAATTCCAACATTTTGGGTTGCTTGGTCGGCGTTCAACGCGAGTGAAGAACGCCACATAACGCGATTCTCAAACGATCGTGTCACGAACGCTCCGGAGGTCCTCGACGAACCGCCGATATTCTTCACCCGCACGCACGCTATCCGGAATACGAAGGAGGAAGCTGGGATGAACCGTGATGAACCCGCTCGTTCCATCCGCCAAAGTCAAAACCCGCCCCCGTTCGCGTGAGATGGTGACAGTCTGGCCCGTCAGCGATCGCGCCGCAGTTGCCCCCAATGCGACCGTCAAACGCGGCGTCAGCAGCATTCGTTCCTGCTCGATCCACCAGCGGCAGGCATCGATTTCCCCAGCATCAGGTTTGGCATGAATGCGCCGCTTGCCGCGCGGCTCGAATTTGAAGTGCTTGACCGCGTTGGTCACGTAAACGGACGCACGGTCGATACCCGCCTCTCCCAACGCGCGGTCGAACATCTGCCCGGCCGGGCCGACAAAGGGGCGACCGGCCAGATCCTCCTGATCGCCGGGCTGTTCACCAACAAACATGATCGCGGCGTCGAGCGGACCTTCACCGAAAACGGTCTGCGTTGCAGGGCGATAAAGGGGGCATCGCGTGCACCCGGCGGCTTCGTCACGCAGCGCAGCCCAAGCCCCTTCAATATTGCCACCGGTCGTCGAACGTGCCGTTTCGATCATTGCTGTCTCCCGCGCGCGCGCGCCCGCCACCAGTTCGCCGACCAACGCGGTTTCGGGCATGTTTTTCCAATATTTGCGCGGCATTTCACGCAACATCGCGCCCACCTTCAAACGGGCGGGATTAAAGATGGACGCGTAATAGGTTTTCCAGACCGCTTCGATCGGGTCGCCGTCAGGCGCATCGGCCGCGACCGCGCCCGGTCCTTCGCTCAATGTTTCGGTGTCCCAGTGCAACGAGACTTCGGGCGTCAGGATCGACCAGCGCATCGTGTTGAAACGGTTGACGAAGAACGCCGCATTGGCGCGCACGATGTGATGTTCGGGTTCGAACCAGGCGACAAAGCGTTCGCCCGCATCGTCAGTCACTTCGCGAAAACGCAGAAAGGCGCGCATCTTGTGTATGTCGCGACGGACCGACTTTGCCATTTCCTCCAGCTTGCGCCGCAGCGGGTCGGCCCGGTCGTCAATCAGTCGCGGCTGATCGCGCAACCGTAACAGCAGCGAATAGAGCATCGCAAAGCGTTCGCGATCCGAATGCAGGACGACATCGCGCGCCAGATCGACAAAGGTGCGCGGCACGCGAAAGGCGGCCAAGGCCGGTTCGGGCGGCGGCGCGACTTCAGGCTCTGCGGCGAACAGGTCGTTGGCGTGGCCTGCAACCTGCCAGATCACCCGGTCGGCGGGCACACCCTCGACGGCCAGCGCGCGCGCGGCGTCGCGCCAGCCGTCAAAGTCATCGGGCGCGTCCAGCCGCGCGACGCGAATGCCCACGCCTATTTCGATCAGTCGCGGTCGTCGCCCGGCTCGCTGTCCTCAGCCAGCTCAAGCTCACGCGGCTTGCGCTTCTCGAACACCTTGGCCAGGCGAGCAATCTCATCGTCAGGCAATTCATCGGCGGCTTCGGGGAACATGTCCTCCTCTTCCTCGTCGATGTGATGTTCATAACGGTGGCGCATCTCGTCGAACTTCGACTTCCACTCGTCCGACTCGATGTCGAGGTCGGCCATCTCTTCGAAAAAGTCGTCGATCTCCTTGTGCTCGGCCACCGAATGGCGGGCCTCGTCACGCAGATTGGGCTTGGAGAGCATGGTCGCGTAAAGCGATTCTTCTTCGGCCGCGGCGTGGGCGGTGACTTCGACGCGAAATTCCTCGAACAACTCCTCACGCGCGTCTGGATCGGCGGCATCAATCTGCTTCAGCAGCTTGCGATGCAGGTCATGATCCTTTTTCAGATCGGCAAAGATGCGGGCGTCAGCCATGTCGGGTTCTCCAGAAATCTCGACCGCTCAACACCCCGCTTCTGGCGTCGTTTCATCTGCGAATTGTTCTCATGCCGCGAATAACTCCAACTGCTCACGGCGCGGCGCCACCAGCGGCTTCAGGTCAGCACGGTCGGCCAGCGCGACCGGCCGCCAGCCATCGGCAACGATAAAGGGGCGCACCTTCGCAATCGAAACGGTCAACCGCCCCACATCCTCCAGCGCCAGCCGACGCCAGCGCCGAGCGGACAGGATCGCATTCACCGCCTTGACCCCCAGCCCCGGCACCCGCAGCAAATCCTCTCGCGGGGCGCGATTGACGTCGACGGGAAACCGTTCCCGAAACTTCAGCGCCCAGGCCAGCTTGGGGTCGATGTCCAGCGGCAACATTCCGGTCGCGGGATCGGCAGCGGCGGCGACTTCGGCCGGCGCATAGTTGTAAAAGCGCATCAGCCAATCCGACTGATACAGTCGATGCTCGCGCATTAGCGGTGGGCGCTGAAGCGGGAGCACCGCGCTTGCTTCCGGAATGGGACTGAACGCCGAATAATAGACGCGGCGCAGGCTGAACCGGTCGTACAGCGTGGCGGCCCGGCCGACGATATCGCGATCGGTGGCAGCGTCGGCGCCAACGATCATCTGTGTCGACTGTCCCGCTGGAGCAAAACGCGGGGCAGAGCGATAGCGTTTGCGAGCATCGGCGGTATCGATGATGGCCGACTTCATCTCGCCCATCGCACCCTCGATCCGGGTGGCGGATTTTTCTGGCGCCAGTCGCTTGAGGCCGGGCACCGTCGGCAGTTCGACATTGATCGACACGCGGTCGGCATGCAGCCCCGCCAGCCGCACCAGTTCGGGATCGGCGTCGGGGATCGTCTTCAGGTGAATATAGCCGCGAAACTGATGATCTTCGCGCAGAGACCGCGCGACCTCGACAATCTGTTCCATCGTGTAATCAGGCGACCGGATGATGCCCGATGAGAGGAACAGCCCCTCAATATAGTTGCGCTTGTAAAAGCTGAGCGTCAGCGCCACGACTTCCTGCGCCGTGAAACGCGCACGTCGCACGTTCGAGCTTTTGCGGTTGATGCAGTAGTGACAGTCGAAAATGCAGCTATTCGTCAGCAATATCTTCAACAGGCTGATGCAGCGCCCATCGGGCGCATAGGCGTGGCAAATGCCCATTCCTTCGGTCGAACCAATCCCCTTGCCGCCGGCAGAATTGCGTTTGGTGGTTCCCGACGATGCGCAGGAAGCGTCATATTTGGCGGCATCGGCCAGGATCGCCAGCTTTTCACGAACGTCGAGTTGCGCCATCCGTTCGATATATGTTCGCAGAATGCGGCTGTCGAGCGATTGCCAACATAAAGGCCAAAAACAGCACGGCGGCGACACCGGCCCAGATGCCCAGCCCCATCCACGGGCTGACGCCGAACCATTGGCTGGGAACAGTCCTTATGTCGCCTGGCAGGAAGCGCCCGCGCCACACCCCGTCGATCAGCCCGTGGGGCACGTTCCACGCCGCCATGATCTCTGCCGACGCGATGGTCAGGTTGATGCCGATGCTCACCGCCAGCAGGCCCGACAGCAACCAACGGTCCAGCCGTCCCGCCCGCGCCCACAGCATTGGCAGTACCAGCGCCAGAAAGGTAACCGCCGGCATCGCATGACGCGGCCCGGTCGAGTTGCCGCCGTCCCAGTATACATAGGCCGCGTTGTAAAGCACCGCTGTCACCGCCCCGACACTGGCCAGTATCGCGAGTTCGCGGGGGCCGAACCGCCACGCGCGCAGAATGCCGATGGGCGCGACCAACAGGATCGGCGCCACCCACAGCAGCCCGCGATGCGTACCGAACAGGATTTCGCTGACCAGCGACAGCCGGGGATAGGTCAGCCCGAACAACCCCTGCTCCATGCCCTCCCACCCAACGACGCTTTGATAGCCAAGATGAAAGGGATCGCCGAACGCGGCGACATTATAGGCGAGCAGCGGCATCAGCCCTGCCGCGCCCGCGACCACCGCTTTGCCCGTGGCGCGGACCGCCCCTGCACCGCCGAGCATCCGCATCCGCCACAGCGCGAACAGCCCGACCGGAATGGCGAACAGCAGCGCTGTGTGCTCGATCAACAACGCTAGTCCCAGCGCAAATCCGGCAATGGCGGCATCATATCGGCTGCGGTCGCGATCGGTGCCCTTGGTCACGAAACGAACGGCGATGATCAGCAGCGAAGCCACGGCCGCATGACCGAACAGCGTGGTTGCCCATCCCCATAACGGGGTACCGAGCGCGAAGCTGAGCGCCGCAAACGCCCCCGCCCCGATCGATCCGGTCGCCCGGCGGCCTGTATCCATGAGCGCCACTGCCGCCAGCGCCAACAGGGTCGCGTTGATCGCGGCTGCCGCTGCCCATTGGCGAGCGATCAGATAGCGATCGAACGGCCCGCTACCGATCGACAGGCTCTTACCCGCGACACGGTCCCCCGTCACGCGATCGACCGCAGCGACGACCGGCGCGGCCAGCAGCGTCATGCCGGGCGCCTTGTCGAGGTAGAAATGCTGGCCAAAGCGCGCCTTGTCGATCGTCAGATGCTGGAACTGATCGATGGTGGCATCGCCTTCCTCGACGATCGAAATCGCGGCGAACAGCCGTACCGCATTGTTCGGGTTGCCATGCCATGACCCGAACCACGCCGCAGAAATCCACACCAGAGCGAACAGCAGCACGGACGACGAACGGCTCATCGCTGTGGGTTAGCGAAAAGTGGCTCGTACGCCAACCAGCCATGGTGCGCCGCAACATAAGGGTTTAGGGCGAGCATATGAAAAGCACGTCCATTCCACCCTACGCCGCCTGGGCGCTGCTCGGCACGGAAACCTGGCTTTTGGGAATGGAGGCTGCGGCCGTCATTGCCACGCGCATACACGGCTTTGCTTGGTCAAAACCCGGCGCAGACCGCGAAGCGACGCGGATGGTGGAGGAAAAGCTGCAATCTCTGGCCGAACTGCAATGGGCGTGGATGACAGGGGCAATGGGCACCACCCCCCTGTCAATCTCGCAAAAGACGATCAGCCATTACCGCAAGAAGGTGGGCGCCAATCACCGCCGCCTCTCGCGCTAACCGCTTTAGTCATCGAGGACGTTCTGCGCCTCACGACGCGCGCGGCGATCGACCTTGTTGATCGTCGCGGCCTGACCGAAGCAGCCGGTGGCGCCGCCGATGCCGACCGCTGAACAGCTGCCGATACCCGAATCACCTGCGCGCAACGTCTCTTCCTGACGCACCGCCCATGACCGGTTTTCGGGCGTGATTTCCAGCTCGCGCAGCTCCTGCGGAATACGGAAACGCTCCGCCTCGCTCTTGCGGACGCACACCACGATTTCCTCCCCGTCCGCATTGGTCGGGCAGCGGTCGTTACCGTAGATATAGAGCACACCGTTCTGGGCGGCATTCTGGGCCAATGCCGGCATCGGCGCCAGCGTAGCGCCAGCCAGTCCCGCGGCAGCAATCATGACCAATTTCAACGACATGAAACTTCTCCTACCGCAGGAAACGCGTCAAGCGACCGCGAGTGCCAAATCCAGCCTATCAAATGCGTTTGGAAAGCGCGATGGCGGCGCGACACCCCGCCCGGATCGCCGCACTCAACACCGGATAAGCGGGCGCCTGTTCGGCACCAGCGGCCAATGCGGCTTCCTTATGCTCAAGCTCCTCAGCCTGAAACTCCCGCACATGGGCGGAAAGCTCGAGGTCCGCGTCACCCAGATCGGCCAGCTGATCCTCATAATGTTTATCGATTTCGGTCTCGACCGCTGCCGTGCAGGCCATGGCCGCTTCGGGACCGATTGCGGCTGTCACTGCGCCAAGCGCGAAACCGGCCACGTTCCAGAATGGCTGCAACAACGTCGGCCGCACACCGCGTTGGACGATCAACCGGTCGAAATAGGCGCGATGCCGCTCTTCCTGCTGCGCCATGCCCGCGATTTCAGGGGCATGCGGTCCCCGGTCACCCAATATGGCGAGCTGTCCGGCATAGATGCGCGTGGCACCATATTCACCAGCCTGATCGACGCGGATCATCGATTCGATCTTCTCGCGCCGGTCGCCCGGTCGCCAACGCTGCGCGATAGTTGTCATGCCCTGTGCCTTTTCCATGCGAGCGCCAAGATGGCGATCGCACCGCCCAGCGAAAAGATGGCATTGAATCCGGCTAGCGAAATACCGCCAAGCGTCCATTGCGCCACGTCGCAGCGGATGATCGGTCGCGATAATATGTCCGCCAGCAAGTCGCCGCCGCGCGCCGGAGGAGCGGTGCAGGCGGTAATGCCATCCCACCAGTGATATTCGACCCCGGCATGAAATACGCCGATCGCGCCGCTGACCGCGATGGCCAGTGCTGCCAACGTCACCAGCATCCGCTGCAACCCGCGGTTCGACACGACGAAGGCTAGCAGCGCGGGCACCAGCGCCGCATAATGGGGCCAACGCTGCCAATGACACATTTCGCACGGATACAGCCCGCCCACATATTGCGAGCCCAGCGCACCAGCCAGCAGCGCTGCAGGCAGGACCAGCGCCAGCCCGCGCGCAGTCGACAACGAACGGTCCATCGCGCTCAGCGCTTCGCCGGCTTGGGCCGGGCAACCGCCGCCATCTGCTGCGGCGATCCCAGTTGTGCGATGGTTTTGACGGCGTAATCCAGCTGGAAATCCTCAACGCCGCGCTTTTTCAACTCCTCGGTCGTAGCGGCAAAGCGCGGGTCGGTCTTGGCGTCTTCCTCCAGCACCTTGTTATCGACCTTGGCCTCGTTGATCAGATGGCGGCGCAGATCGGCTTCGCGGAACACCGGCCGCGTCTTGTAATCCTCGTCCGACAGCTGCGGCACGCCCAGATCCGGCTCGATCCCGCCTTCCTGCACCGAACGGCCCGAAGGCGTGAAATAGCGCGCGGTGGTCAGCCGCAGCGCGTTTGACGGGCCAAGCTGAAGCAGCGTCTGGACCGATCCCTTGCCAAATGTGCGCTCACCCATGACGATCGCGCGGTGGTGATCCTGAAGCGCGCCGGCGACGATCTCGCTGGCGGACGCGGTGCCCGCATCGACCAGCACGATGATCGGCAGACCGCCCGTCACGTCACCTGGCCGGGCGTAATAACGCTCGATATCGGCCTTTTCACGCCCGCGCTGCGAAACGATCTCACCGCGTTCCAGGAAAGCGTCCGACACCTCGATCGCCTGGGTCAGCAGCCCGCCGCCATTGGAGCGCAGGTCGATGACATAGCCGGTCGGCTTGTGCCCCAGCGACTTGTCGATCGCCATGATCGCCGCGCGCGTGTCAGCGCCGGTGGAGGCGGAAAAGGTGTTGATGTTGACGACGCCGACGCCATTCTTGATTTCCCACTTCACCGGCTTCTGCACGATGATCTCGCGCGCCATGGTCAGTTCAAGCGGCTTGTCGCGACCCGGACGGACGATTGTAAGCGTGACCTTGGTGCCCGGCTGCCCGCGCATATCCTCGATCGCTTCGTCCAGCGCCTCGCCAAAGATCAACTTGCCGTTGATGTGAGTGATATAATCGCCCGCCTTGATCCCGGCGCGGAATGCCGGTGTATCCTCGGTCGGAGCGATCACCTTTACGGCGCCATCCTCCTGCGTGACGGTCAGGCCCAGGCCGCCATAATTGCCCTCGGTCTGGATCCGCATGTTCTCGAAATCGAGCGCGTCGACATAGGAGCTATGCGGGTCGAGCGCGGCGAGCATGCCCTGAATCGCGCCCTTGACCAGCGTCTTGTCGTCGACCTTGTCGACATATTCGCCCTTCACGCGATTATAAACGTCCATGAACAGGTCCAGCTCGCGATAGCTGTTGCTGTCGACCTGCGCCATCGCGCCCGTCGCCAGCGGCACCAGCGCGATGGCAGCGGTGGCGGCAAGGGCCTGAAGCATCGGGCGGGCCATGAAACGCTTGTCCTTTCGAATACGCACGACCGTAGAGATAGCGGCAAGTCGCGTGCCAGGCAAAGCGCCCGCGAAGAATATATGGGCGTTCAGCGCAACATCGCCACCAGATCGAACGGCACGCCCCGCCTGCGAAGCTCCACCATGACGCGCGGATCGGCGCCGGTGACGGCACGCCCGATCGGCGCGCCCTGCTCCACGACGTCGCCGCGCCCGACCGTCACCTCGCCAAGACCCGACAACAGGCTGGTCCACCCCTCGCCGTGATCCAGAATGAGGACCGTCGAATAGACGCCGAAGGGTCGCGCAAACAGCACCCGGCCATCGGCGGGCGCGACAACCTGCACCCCCGGCTGCACCGCCATCGTCAGACCCCGCGCGCGGATGCCATTTTCACTTATTTCGCCAAGGCCCGTGACCACGCGGCCCACCACCGGCAGGCGATAGGGCGGCGCGCCGTTCGCCGCATCGCCGGTGGCGCCGGGCCGCAGCAATGGGCCGTCCATTGTCATCAGGCGGGCGCGAACCGTTTCAGCCGCGCTTGCCGCCTGGATCCGGTCGACAATCTCCCGCGCCTCTTCTCCCAGCGCGAGAGCGCGGTCGGATTCGACCAGCGCGCCCCGCGCCAACGTGCGGGACCGCAACCGGCTTTCGGATTCGAGCTGGATCAGCCGCAGCCGCTCCTGCTCCAATCTGGCGCGCCCGTCGCGCAGGCTGGCGGCAGCCAGCCGGGCGCCATTCCGCAGCTGGCGAGTCCGCTCCATTTCCGCGCGCACACTGGCACTGCGCGCCTGAACCACCGGCGCGATCGAGGCCAGCAGCGCGCGGACATGCACGGCATCGCGGGCAGAACCGGGCTGAAGCAGCGCCAGCGACGCGGGGCGGCGTGCCATGGATTGGAGGGCGGCGACCAGCCGGACGGTCGGCGCACGCCGCACCTCCAGCCGGCGCCGCTGCCGTGTCAGCGCCTCGTCCACCAGCCGGATACGCGCACGGGCCGCCGCGATATCCGCCTCCGCCGCCTCCGCCCGCGCGGCCACGGCCGCCTGTTCGCGCCGTGCCCGGCGAGCCGCGTCGGTTGCGTCAGCGGCTTCGCGTTGCAGGCGGCGGGCGCGGGCGCGGGCATTGGCGGACGCGCGATTGGCGCGCTCCAGCTCGGCGCGCTGCTCGGCGATCGATGTCTGTTGCGCGCCGGTCGTGCCGGGCAACAGCACCAGTCCGATCGCCGCCAGGGCAATCGCCCGCCGCATCAACCCTCCCGGTGATAGGGGTGGCCCGCCAGAATGCTGGTCGCGCGCCACAATTGTTCGGCCAGCATCGCCCGCGCCATCAGGTGCGGCCAGGTCATCCGGCCAAAGGCGATCAGCCAGTCGGCCTGTGCGCGTGCGCTATCGTCGAAACCGTCGGCGGCACCGATCAGGAAACGGACCTCCCGCACCCCGTCGTCGCGCCAGCGGCCCAGCCGCTCCGCAAAGTTCATCGAACCGGGCTGATCACCCTTCTCGTCCAGCATGACGACGCGCGTGCCCGGCTCAAGCGCGGGCATCCGCCCACCCGTATCGGGCAGTTCGGTGACGCGGATGGGCCAGCCGATACGCTTCAGATAGCGTTCGACCAGCTCGCTTTCGGGACCACGACCGATGCGCCCGCGCGCAACCACATGCAGCAACATCGCGGGCGCTCTTTGTGCGGGATCAGGACTGAGCGGGCTGCTCGGGCGGCGTTGGTGCCTCCCCAAATGCCCACATGCGTTCCAGATTGTAGAAGCTGCGCACTTCGGGCCGGAACAGGTGGACGATCACGTCGCCTGCGTCGATCAGCACCCAGTCGGCGCTGGGCAGACCTTCGACGCGCGGCGACACGCCGAACTCGCGCTTGATCCGTTCGGCCAGCTTCTGCGCCATCGAAGCCACCTGCCGCGTGGAGCGGCCCGAGGCCACGACCATGAAATCGGCGATGCTCGACTTGCCCGACAGCGGGATCGAAACCGTTTCAAGCGCCTGGTCGTCGTCGAGCGACGACAGGACGAGCGTGTGCAACGCCGCCGCCGGATCGGGGTCGGACGGGGACGAAACGGGACGGGACTGGGTCAATGCTGCTCCTGGGAACGTGCAACGGGTGATAGGGACCGTCGATCGGACATGAAACGACGATGCCAGGCGGGATCGGCGGCGCGAATACGGGTCGCCGAACGGCGGTCAGGGCGGAAGCGCAGCAGCACGAGCGCCGGCAATCTCCACTCGTCCCATCGTCTTGCCTGGCCTGCGGGCCGCACGCCGCGCCGCAACCAGCCCATCGCGGGACTTGCGAGGGCGTCGCCATCATAACCGGGACGGGCCACAACCGCAATCGGGACCGACGACGCGATATCGCGCCACCCCTTCCAATGGTGAAACCCCGCCAGATTGTCGGCGCCCATGATCCAGATAAAGCGCCGTTTGGGGTATAAACCGGGCAGGCGTTTCAGCAGATCGACGGTGTACCGCGTCTTCAACCGCGCCTCGATCGTCGACACGCGAATCGGGGCGAGGCGCGCCATCGCCCGCGCGGACGCCACCCGCGCGGCATAAGGCGCCATGTCGCCGGACGCTTCCTTCAGCGGATTGCCCGGCGATACCAGCCACCACACTTCGTCCAGCGCCAGCGCGCGCAACGCCTGCAACGCGACATGCCGATGCCCGCCATGCGCCGGATTGAACGACCCGCCCATCAAACCGATACGTCTCAACAGCGCACGATCCCCGCACGCGGCGACACGGCGCCAGGACAGTCGACGGGGGCTGAGATCATCACCCGACGCTACGCCCTGCCCGCCCCCGCTTCAAGCGCGGGTCTGGCCAGTCCCTCGCACCTGCCACTTATAGGTCGTCAGCCCCTCCAGCGCGACGGGACCGCGCGCGTGCAGCCGCCCCGTGGCGATGCCGATTTCCGCGCCCAGCCCGAACTCGCTGCCATCCGCGAACTGAGTCGATGCGTTCCACATCACGATCGCCGAATCGACGGTCGACAGGAAATGCTCCGCCACCGATTCGTCTTCGGTCACGATGGCGTCGGTATGATGAGAGCTGTGGCGCGCGACATGCGATATGGCGCCCGCTACGCCGTCGACCATCGCCACGCTCAATATGGCATCCAGATACTCGGTGTCCCAGTCGGCCTCCTCCGCAGGCTCGACTCGCGGATCGACAGCGCATGTCGCGGCATCGCCCAACAGCTTGCAACCCGACGCCGCCAGTGCGTCCAGCACGCGCGCAGCCTCTGGAAAGGCGCGGTCGATCAGCAGCGTTTCGGTAGCGCCGCAGATACCTGTGCGTCGCATCTTGGCATTGACCGCCAGCGCCACCGCCTTGTCCGGGTCCGCAGCCCCGTCGATATAGGTGTGGCAAATCCCGTCGAGGTGCGCCAGCACCGGCACACGCGCCTCGGCCTGGACGCGCGCGACCAGGCTCTTGCCGCCGCGCGGCACGATCAGGTCGATCCAGCCCGCACCTGCCAGCATCGCACCGACTGCCGCCCGGTCGGTCGTGTTAACCAGTTGCACCGCATCGCCCGGCAAGCCGCCCGCCTCCAGCCCGGCAACCAGCGCCGCATGCAGCGCACGATTGGTGGCAATCGCTTCGGAGCCGCCGCGCAGGATTGCAGCGTTGCCCGCCATCACCGCCAGCGAACCGGCATCGGCGGTCACATTCGGGCGACTTTCGAAAATGATACCGATCACCCCGATCGGTACGCGCGCCCGCGACAGGAGCAGGCCGTTTGGCCGCGTCGAGCGGTCGATCACTTGCCCGACCGGATCGTCGAGCGCGGCGACTGCCTCAACCCCTGCGGCGATGCTTTCCAACCGCGCGGCATCCAGCCGCAGCCGGTCGAGCATCGCGCCCGACAGACCGTTCGCTGTGGCCCTTTCGAGGTCCGTCGCATTGGCGTCAAGAATTGCGGCCTGTCGCTCGCGAATCGCTGTCGCCGCCGCGCGAAGCCCGGCACGCTTGGCTTCACTCGACATCGCCGCCAATGCCCGCGCGGCGTTTCGTGCCTTGCGGCCGGTATCGGCCATCCATTGCTGCCAGTTGGTCGCTTCCATGGCGATGCTGTCGCGCAATGGCCGCGCGGGTGCAATAAAGATGCGCTCGCCTCGCACAAAGGAAGGCGGTAACATTCGCAACATGTGCGGGGAAATCGAAGCGATCGGCGACTTGGCAACCGGCGGGCTGATGGCCCGCGCGGTAGAGCCGCACGCGGGCAAGGCGCAGGCGGGCGGGCATCACGGCAGCTGCCTGAATTGCGGCACGACGCTGATTGGCGAGCATTGCCATCAATGCGGGCAAGCCGCGCATGTCCACCGTTCCATCGGGGCGATCTGGCACGATCTGCTCCACGGCGTCCTGCATCTGGAGGGGAAATTATGGGGCACGCTGCCCCTGCTGATCACTCGTCCGGGTGAACTCACGCGGCGCTATATCGACGGACAGCGGGCGCGATTCGTCTCGCCCATGGCGATGTTCCTGTTTTCGGTCTTTACGCTGTTCGCGGTGCTGTCGATCCTGGGTATCGCGCCGCCGGCAGACGTGACCAATCCGACGGCACAGGTGGCAAGCGGGCTTGAGGAAGCGAAGAAGCAGTTGGTCGCCACGCGTGCTAGTCAAGCGGCCCGCCTGACCGATCCCGAAGCAAGCGCCGACCGCAAGGCCCGTGCCCGCGAACGCATCGCCGAAATTGACGCGGAGCTACAGGTCATTCGGGATGCCCAGCCCACCTTCCGCCCTGAACGGGCCGAGATTTCGGGGTTCAAGACCGGTTGGAAAAGGCTTGACTATGGCATTGAAAAGGCGTCGAAGAACCCTGGCCTTGCGCTCTACAAGCTACAAGCGAACAGTTATAAATTCTCTTGGTTGCTGATCCCGCTGTCGCTGCCGTTCGTATGGGTGATGTTCGCGTGGCGGCGCGAGTTTCACGCATATGATCATGCGGTGTTCGTGACCTATTCGATCGCGTTCATGTCGCTGCTGTTCATCGTGCTGACCATCCTGGGCGCGATGGGGGTATCGTTGACCATCCTGACGGTGCTGGGCGCGGTCATCCCGCCATTCCACATCTATCGTCAGTTGCGCGGCGGCTATCGCCTGCGTCGGGGGTCAGCGCTGTTTCGCACAGCCCTGTTGCTCGTGTTCATTCAGGTGATCGCGACCCTCTTTCTGATGCTGGTGCTGGGCCTGGGCCTGATCGGATAAGGACGGAGCGGCGACATGCCGCCCCGCCCCTGAATCAGGCGGCCACGCGCCGCACAAAGTCGCCGGCGCTGCCCTTCAGCGTTTCCAGATCGCCTTCGAACGCAACCACACCTTGCCCGACCGCGTCGATGCCCGTCGCCACCGCTTCGGTATCCTCGCGAATCGCGGCGATGGTGTTCGACATCGAATCGGCCGCCAGTGCGGTTTCGTCGACAGCGGCGGTGATCGCGGTGACGGTCTGCGCCTGCGCCTCCATCGCGCGGCGGATTCGCATGGCCGAATCCTGCACTTCCGCCACAGTGGTGCGGATCGAGGCCGATGTGTCGACGGTTGAGCGCGTCGCAGACTGGATCGCGGCGATCTTGGCCGCGATATCGTCGGTCGCGCGCGCGGTCTGGTTGGCAAGGCTCTTGACCTCCTGCGCCACCACGGCAAAGCCGCGCCCGGCGTCGCCCGCGCGCGCCGCCTCGATCGTGGCGTTCAGTGCCAGCAAATTGGTCTGCCCAGCGATCTCGCGAATCAGGCCAAGGATCGATTCGATCGACTTGGCATGATCGCTCAGCGCCCCCGAAGTTTCCACCGCGGCACCGGCCTGTGCCGAAGCGCGCGTCGCGATTTCGGCGGCCACTTCGACCTCGGCGCGCGCATCCTCGATCGCGCGGATCAGCCCGGCGGCGGTGTGCGCGGCCTCTCGCATCGCCACCGCCGACTGTTCGGCAGCAGCGGCGACCTCACTGGCCTTGCCCAGCATGCCGCGTGCGGAGCCGGACGCTGCCTGCGCCTGCCCGCGCAGGGCCGATCCTTCATGACTGGCCCGCTCCACGCTCGACACGATCACGTCGCGGAACTCGCTCGCCAACCGTTCGCGCGCACGGTCGTTGCCGAAGGCGATATGCTCGGCATAGATCGCGACGGTGATGTCGGTCTCCAGCGCGGACAGCCGCATCAGCGTGTCGATCGATTCGGCCAGCCGCTCGTCACCATGTGGCACCCGCTTCAGCAGGATATCCAGCGCAGCCCTGTCGCTTGCGTTGATCATCGACAAAAGCGCCATGGGCGGCACGTCGGCGGCATAGGCGGCCGCAACCGACCGCTCGATCGATTCGACCCACGCCAGACCAGAGATATCCAGGAAACGGTTGCGAAGGAACGTGACGCCCAGCTCGATCATCTTTTCGGTTTCATGCGGCGCCCAGACGCGCTTGTCCGAAAAACAGCGCAGCCATTGCCGCCAATAAGCCTCCGCAACCTGGCGCACGTCGGCTTCCAGCAACGACCAGACGTGCCGCGCACTATCGATCATGCCGCCATCGAAATCGAACACCTTGAGCCGTTCCGCCAGCATCACGCGGCGGCTGATCGAACCCGGCTCCGGCATATCCTTTTCTTCCATGCGTGTTCGGCCTTCCCCTGTCCCCGAATGCGCCCGATGAACGCATCCGCACGACGGAATATGACCCAAGCCGTTAAGACGGGGTTAGTTACGGACCAATGGTCGATCTTGCATCTGCGAAGACAGGGGGCCATTAGCGGCTGCGAAAGGAACCCACCTCGTGGCAACGAAACCCGTGAGCCGGCCGCTGTCGCCGCATCTGTCGATCTGGAAATGGGGGCCGCATATGACGGTCTCGATCCTGCACCGCGTAACCGGTGACGGGATGGCGCTGGTCGGCAGCGTCCTGCTCGTCGCATGGCTGGCATGCGCTGCGGCCGGAGAAGCGAGCTATGCCGCTTTTCTTGACCTGTTCACCTATGCCGACGGGCGGATGAACGTGGTCGGCTATGTGTTTGGGATCGGCCTGACGGCATCCTTCTTTCAGCACATGGCATCGGGCGTCCGCCACCTGTTCCTCGACACCGGCGCCGGTTACGAACTGAAGCGCAACAAGCGCGGCGCGCAGGCGACGTTCGTCTTCTCGGTGGTTGCCACCCTCGCCCTGTGGGCGTTTCTGATCGCGGGGAAGTAAGAATGGGTACCGGAACCAGCATCGGCCGCGTGCGCGGCCTGGGCGCCGCCAAGGAAGGCGCGCATCACTGGTGGACGCAGCGGGTCACCGCGGGCGGCAACCTGGTCCTCATGCTGTGGTTCATCGCGTCGCTGGCGATGCTGCCCGCCTATGATTACGCGACGGTCACCGCCTGGCTTTCGTCGGCATGGGCCGCGGTGCCGATGGCGCTGCTGATTCTGAGCGTTTTCTGGCACTTCCGCCTCGGTCTGCAGGTGGTGATCGAGGATTACAGCTACGCCGAATCGCGCGTCATCATGCTGTTCCTTCTGAACTTCTTCGTGGTCGGCCTGGGTGCGACCGCGATCTTCTCGATCCTCAAGCTCGCCTTTGCGGCGCAGGTGGTTTCCTGATGAGCGACGCATACAAGATTATCGACCACACCTATGACGTGATCGTCGTCGGCGCGGGCGGCTCCGGCCTGCGCGCGACGATGGGCAGCGCCGAAGCGGGTCTCAAGACCGCTTGCATTACCAAGGTGTTCCCGACGCGCAGCCACACCGTCGCCGCACAGGGCGGCATCGCCGCGTCGCTGGGCAACAACTCGCCCGACCATTGGTCGTGGCATATGTACGACACCGTCAAGGGCTCCGACTGGCTCGGCGACCAGGACGCCATTGAATATATGGTGCGCGAAGCGCCGGCGGCGGTTTACGAGCTGGAACATGCTGGCGTGCCGTTCAGCCGCAACGACAACGGCACCATCTATCAGCGCCCGTTCGGCGGCCATATGCAGAATATGGGCGAAGGCCCGCCGGTGCAGCGCACCTGCGCGGCGGCCGACCGTACCGGCCACGCCATGCTTCACGCGCTGTATCAACAGAGCCTGAAGTACGACGCGGACTTCTTCATCGAATATTTCGCGCTCGACCTGATCATGGAAAACGGCGCCTGCCGCGGCGTCATTGCCATGTGCATGGAAGACGGCTCGATTCACCGTTTCCGCAGCCATGCCGTCGTGCTGGCAACCGGCGGCGGCGGCCGCGTGTATCAGTCGGCGACCAGCGCCCATACCTGCACCGGCGACGGCAACGGCATGGTGCTGCGCGCAGGACTGCCGCTTCAGGACATGGAGTTCGTGCAGTTCCACCCGACCGGCATTTATGGGGCGGGCGTGTTGATCACCGAGGGTGCGCGCGGTGAAGGCGGCTATCTGACCAATTCCGAAGGCGAGCGTTTCATGGAACGCTACGCGCCGTCGGCCAAGGATCTGGCCAGCCGCGACGTCGTGTCGCGGTCCATGGCGATGGAAATTCGCGAGGGTCGCGGCGTCGGCAAGGAAAGCGACCACATCTTCCTGCACCTCGATCACATCGATCCCAAGGTGCTGGCCGAACGCCTGCCCGGCATCACCGAAACCGGCAAGATTTTCGCCGGTGTCGATTTGACGCGCAAGCCGCTGCCGGTGGTCCCCACCGTCCACTATAATATGGGCGGCGTGCCGACCAATTATCATGGTGAAGTCGTCCATCTGAAGGACGGCAACCCCGATGCGGTCGTCCCCGGCCTGTTCGCGGTTGGCGAAGCGGCCTGCGTGTCGGTGCACGGCGCGAATCGCCTCGGCTCCAATTCGCTGATCGATCTGGTCGTCTTCGGTCGCGCCACTGGCTTGCGCCTGAAGGAAACGCTGAAGCCGGGCACGTCGCACAATCCGCTGCCCAAGGGCTCGGAAGAAATGGCGCTCAGCCGTCTCGACCATTTCCGCAACGCCTCTGGCGCCACGCCGACGGCACAGATCCGCGCCGAAATGCAAAAGACGATGCAGCGCAACGCTGCCGTGTTCCGCGATTCGGCCCTGCTGTCCGAAGGCGTTCAGAAGATGGACGTCATCTACAAGGGCATGGAAGATATCGGCGTTACCGATCGCTCGCTGATCTGGAACACCGATCTGATCGAGACGCTGGAGCTGGACAATCTGATCGGCCAGGCCGTCGTGACGATCCGCAGCGCCGAAAATCGCAAGGAATCGCGCGGCGCCCACATGCATGAGGATTTCCCTGAGCGCGACGATGCCAACTGGATGAAGCACACGATTGCGACGTTCGACGGCTGGGGCGGCAAGGGCGGCGCCTGCTCGCTCGATTACCGCCCGGTCCATGACTACACGCTCACCGACGAAATCGAGTATATCAAGCCGAAGAAGCGCGTTTACTGACGCTATTCGGCTTCGGCCATCAAAGGCGCGTCGCCCGGTAGGCGGCGCGCCTTTTTCGTTTCGGGAAAGATACAGGCGAGCGGAACCATCGGCGGCACGCGGCATTCGGGGGCATGTAAGATTCGCGGCGGCGAAAACGCGTCTGCCGCCCTGCCCCGCACATCGTTTTCGACCGACCCATTTAGCTCAAGGTGCCCAGCCATGCCCGATCCCCTGTCCGACACTCTGCACGCACCCGACGCTCCGGGAGCGGAAACGCCCGATGGTTCAGTGGCCGGCGGGTCGATCAATCAATATCCGCTGCTTGCCAATCCGCACATCACGCTGGCCGGCCCCGTCGATCACGCGATGTACGCCGTGTTCCGCGACCAGCTGGCCAACGCGCCCAAGGACGGCGCCGTCGTCATCGCCATCTCGACGCTGGGCGGCGATCCAGAAGTCGCGCGGCTGATGGGTGACGAAATCCGCCTGCTGCGCGAATTCGATGGCCGCGAATTTCTGTTTCTGGGCAAGGTTGCGGTCTATTCGGCGGGTGCGACGTTCATGTCAGCCTTCCCGGTCGACAAGCGCTTTCTGACGCGCGGCACGCGGATCATGATTCACGAGCGGATCATGAACAAGACGGTCGAAGTCGCCGGACCGCTCAAAACCTGCGTTGCCACCCTGAAGGCCACGCTGCACGAAATCGAACATTCGATCATGATCGAGGAAGAGGGCTTTCGCGCGATCGTCGACGGCTCCGGCGTCGATTTCGACGAGCTGGTCCGCCGCGCCCCGGAAAACTGGTACATCGAAGCGGACGAGGCACGTGAAAAGGGCCTCGTCCTCGACGTCATCTGACAGGACCGGGGCGGGCGGTTCCGCCCCCATCCCTTACCGCGTCGCGTTGTAACGCAGCTGTTCGTTGGTGAGCTGGAACCCGACCAAGGCTTCGAACGTCGCGCGGGCCACGGCGGCGCGAACGCCCGGTGCCGACAGCGGGTCGACCGCTGCTTCTTCCTGACCGGCGCGACGACGCTTGGTCAACTGATCGCGAATCTCTTCCGGCAAGGTTGCGGCCGAACGCGCCACCACGCTGGTCGCGGTCGCGCTGGTCTGCGCGCGCGCCTGACCGGCGGGGAAGGTCAACGTCACCTCACCGATCCGCTTTGCCGTCACATTGGTGCCGCCGCGCACGATGGCGAGGAAATAGGGCAAGGTGACCGTGCGCGCCGAATCGGTGCGGTTGCGGCGCGCCTGAACGTCGAACGTCACCGTGGTGACCACGTCATTTCCCGATTCGCCGCACTGGCCACGAACATTCGTGATGTTGGCCACAACGTCGATCGCCGCCGCATCGCGGCTGGCGGGCGGGTCGAACAGCGTGATGTCGCCCGTTCCGGCGGGAACGCCGACGATGGGACAAGCGGTGCGCGTCGCCTGGATACCGACGCCGCCGTCGATGCTGATCTCGCCCTCACGCGAGCAGCCGGCGACTGCGGCGGCGAGCGCGATCGGCGTGGCGAGCCTGATGATCTTCACGGCGGAACACTTCCTTCCCATCTGATACACGAACGGGCCACGCGCCGCCGGGCAGCGGCGACAGGCCCGTCCAAGGCGCGCGACCATAGGAAGCGCCTTTCGCACACGCAAGCAATCGCGTAGGGCCATATGCCATGAACGATGTCGAAAAGCCGATGCTCGAATTGCTGATCGCCGCGCCGCGCGGCTTCTGTGCCGGGGTCGACCGGGCGATCCGCATCGTGGAACTGGCGATCGAGCGTTACGGCGCGCCGGTCTATGTCCGCCACGAAATCGTCCATAACAAATATGTCGTCGACACGCTGAAGGCCAAGGGCGCGATCTTCGTCGAGGAACTGGATCAGGTGCCCGATGACGTACCGGTCGTGTTTTCCGCACACGGCGTGCCAAAGGCTGTGCCCGCCAAGGCGGAGGCGCGCGGCCTTTCCTATCTGGATGCGACCTGCCCGCTGGTGTCCAAGGTCCATCGTCAGGCCGAACGGCTGGTCGCGGCGGGCCGCCACATCATCTTCATCGGCCATGCCGGGCACCCGGAAGTCATCGGCACGTTCGGGCAAGTGCCCGAAGGCAACATGACGCTGGTGGAAACGGCGGCGGATGTCGCGTCGCTGAGCGTGCCTGACCCGGAAAACCTCGCCTTCCTGACCCAGACGACGCTGTCGGTGGAGGATACCGCTGCGGTGCTGGCGGCACTGCGGGTGCGCTTTCCCTCGATCGTTGCGCCGCATGCAGACGACATCTGCTATGCCACCACCAATCGCCAGACGGCGGTAAAGGCGATTGCGGGCAGCGTTGACCTGGTGCTGGTCATCGGGGCGCCCAATTCGTCCAACTCGTTGCGTCTGGTCGAAGTGGCGGAGCGAGAGGGAACGCCCGCCCGGTTGATCCAGCGCGCGCAGGATCTGGACTTTGCATGGCTGGACGGGGTCGGATCACTCGGCATCACGGCCGGGGCCTCCGCTCCCGAAGTGCTGGTGCGCGAAGTGGTCGCGCGGCTGGCCGAGCGGTTCGAAGTGCTCGAACGCGAGGTCGAAACCACGCGCGAGACGATCGCCTTCAAACTGCCGCGCGGCCTCGAAGCCGCCTGATCGCACGGACCAAGAGGGGGGACGATGGCGGTCTATACGCATGTGTCGGCCGAATTGCTGGCCGATTTCCTGACACGTTTCGACGCAGGGCAACTGGTTTCGGCAAAGGGGATTGCCGAGGGGGTCGAGAATTCGAACTATCTGGTCGAAACGACGACCGATCGCTTCATCCTGACCCTGTATGAAAAGCGGGTGTCGGGAGATGACCTGCCGTATTTCCTGTCGCTGCTCGATCACCTGGCCGACAAGGGGCTGCCCGTGCCGCCCGCGATCAAGGATCGGGAGGGGCGCGCGATCCACGAACTCGCCGGGCGTCCGGCATGTCTGATCCGCTTTCTGCCGGGCGTGTCGCTGTCGCATCCGACCGCGGGACAGGCGCTTGCGGCGGGCGATGCCATGGGCCAGATGCACGCCGCGGTCGCCGATTTCGACGGTCAGCGCGCCAATTCGATGGGGATCGGCACGTGGCGGCCGCTGTTCGACCGCTGCGGCGGCAGCCTGGATCAGATTGCACCTGGCCTGTATGCGGATATCGCATTGGCGCTGGACCACGTTGAGGCGCGCTGGCCGCACCACCTGCCCGCATCGGCCATTCATGCCGACCTGTTTCCCGACAATGTGCTGATGCTGGACGAGCGGGTTACGGGACTGATCGACTTCTACTTCGCCTGCACCGATCTGCGCCTTTACGACTTGGCTATCATGCATGCGGCCTGGAGCTTTGACGCGACGGGGGCAAATTATGACGCGGCTATCGGCGATGCGCTGGTCGCGGGCTATTCGCGGCATTTCCCGCTGAGCGAGGCTGAGCGCGCGGCGTTCAGCGATCTGGCGGTGGGGGCCTGTGTCCGCTTCACCCTGTCGCGTGCGTGGGACTGGTTGAACACGCCCGCCGATGCGCTGGTCACGCGCAAGGACCCGCTGGCCTTCTGGCGGCGACTACGCGCCTATGACCCCGATCTTGCCGCGCGGATGCGGACGCTCGCATGACCGAGCTTCCGCATGTGGAAATCGCGACCGACGGAGCGTGCAAGGGCAATCCCGGCCCCGGCGGCTGGGGGGCGCTGATCCGATATGGCGCACGGGAAAAGGAATTGTCGGGCGGAGAGGCGCTGACGACCAACAACCGCATGGAATTGATGGCGGCGATACAGGGTCTGAACGCCCTGACCAAGCCGTGCCGCGTCACGCTGTCGACCGACAGCCGATATGTCATGGACGGCCTGACCAAATGGATTCACGGCTGGCGCAAAAATGGCTGGAAGACGGCGGCGCGCCAGCCGGTAAAGAATGCCGAGCTGTGGCAAGCGCTGATCGAGGCCGCCGCCCCGCACCGCGTCGAATGGGTGTGGGTCAAGGGCCATGCCGGTCATCCCGACAATGAACGCGCCGACAAGCTGGCGAGTGACGCGGCAAAGGCGGTCGCGCGATAACCGTTCAGCGGAACCGTGCGGGCGAATAACGGTCGGGATCGATCCCGCTCAACCAGCCGGGCATGGCCGAACCTGTCAGCAATGCCGCACCCAGCGCGGCGGCGGCAGGTGCGGTCTGAATGCCGAAACCGCCCTGCCCGGCGAACCAGAAAAATCCCTCTGCAGCCGGATCGAAGCCGTAAACGGGCAGCCGGTCGGGCGCGAAACTGCGCAATCCCGCCCAGCGACGCTCTACAGCCTCAACCCGCCAGTCCACCGCCGTTTCGAACCGATCAATGGCGACGGCAACGTCGATCTCCTCCGGTGCGACGTCGCGCGGGGTATCGGGCACCTCGTCATGCGGTGACAGCCAGACGCGGCCGCCCGCTTCGGGCTTGAAATAGAAACGGTCGGTGCCGTCGCGCACCAGCGGTGCATTGGCGGCCATGGGCGGGTCGACGCGCAACTGCACCATGGTCCGTCGTAACGGCGCAATCCCGATCGGGGCGATGCCCGCCGCTTCTGCGATACGATCCGCCCAGGCGCCGGCCGCATCGACCAGCACCGCCGCCGAAAAGCGGCCAGCATCTGTCTGGATCGTCCAGCTATTTCCCTCACGTCGCGCATCGGTCAGTCGCGCGCGCGTCACCAGCTCAACCCCGCGCCGTCGGCCCAGCGCCAGCCAGGCGCCGTGCAGCCGCCCGACATCGATGTCGCGGCAGGTCGGCTCGTAAACGGCCTGCACCCATTCGGGTCGCAGCCCCGGCAGCATCTTGTGCGGATCGACGCGCTCCAGTTCGACCTCTGTGTCCGCAAACGCGGCCATGAACGCGTCGAGCGCCGGGCCATCCTGTTCCCGCCCGATGAACAATTCGCCGCGTGGCTTCAAAAAGCTCTCCCCGCCCAGTTCTTCCGGTGGGTTGGACAGGATCGGGCCGGACGCGGTGGTCAGCGGCTGCACGCCCGGCCCGCCATAGGTTTCCGACCAGAAGGCGGCGGATCGGCCCGTCGCGTGATAACCGGGCTGATCCTCCGCCTCGATCAACAGCACGCGGGCATGAGCCGCCGCTTCGGCCGCAAGGCTGGCGCCGGCGATGCCCCCGCCGGCGATCACGATGTCAAAGGTCTGGTTCAATTCGGAGCCTTTTCGTCGAGGAAGGCGTCGATGGCCGCCAGCGCGCGGTCGCGCACCGCATCGTCCTCTCGCAAAAGCTCGTGCGCCGCCTCGCGCCCAAAGGCAAGGATCTGCGCGTCGGACAATCGCCGCAACACCCGCATGGCCGCCTGCGGATCGACCAGCCCGTCCGCCTGCGCGATCAGCGCCAGCAGCGGCACTCGCATCGACGGCACTGCCGCATCACTCTGCAACGCACGCGTTTCGGCAAAGGCATCGGCGACCCAGGCCCAGCTGGGCGGCCCGGTCATCAGCCGGGGATCGGCCTGTTGCCACCAGATTTCATCGGCATAACGATCTGGATCGTGCGTCAGCAATGCCTGCCGCGTCTCGGTCGTGGCGGGGCGCTCGTTGCCCTTCCACGCGGGGCGCGCGGGATCGCCCACGGCGCGCATCAGCCGCGCCGCATACAACCCGACCGCGGCCGGAAGCGGCCCTTTCAGGCCCAGCATCGGCGCAACCAGCACGGCAGCAGCGGGATCGACTGTCCGATCCACCAAGGCCCTGAGGCTCAGGAAACCGCCCATCGAATGGCCGATCAGCACATGCGGCCCCGCCATGCGCGCGCGCCAGTCCGACCAGAAGGCGCGCAGATCGTCGTGGAACAGGCCGAACCGCTCGACATGCCCGCAATGCGCGTGCGGGCCGCAGCGGCCCGACCCGCCCTGCCCCCGCCAATCGAAGCTGGCGACATTCCAGCCGCGATCGTGCCAATGATGAAACGCCTCAAGATACTTTTCGAACACGTCGCCGCGTCCCGCCTGGAACAGGATGCTGCCGCGTGCGTGACCCTCTGCACGCCATTCGAACGTCCGGTGCGCCCAGCCGTCGGGCGCATGCCATTCGCCGATCGCGGCATCGGGGGGATAGGCCCGTCGCAAGGCCGGATGTGCTGCCATCCGCGATGGTTACGTTTTGGCAAGCCCTGTCGTCTAGTTGGAATGACATGGGGGTCAATTTCGCAATCCTGCTGCCGGTCGCGCTCGCGTGCCTGTTGCTGTCCGCCGCGATCGAGGATGTTCGCCGTCGGGAGATCGCCAACTGGAAAAACGCGGCCATTGCGCTGCTCGCGCCGCTCTGGTGGTTGGCCATCGGCCTTTCGCCCTGGCCCGACATGGCGATTCAGATCGGGCTGGGTGTCGGCACCTTTGCTCTGTTCGCGCTTGCCTTTGCGCTGGGCATGATGGGCGGCGGCGATGTCAAGATGATCGCCGCGCTGGCGCTGTGGGTGCCGCTGGGGCCGCTGACGTCGATGCTGATCGTCATGTCGCTGATCGGCGGTGCGATCACGGTCGCTCTGCTGGTCGAACGCAAGCTGCACCACACCCCCGAACCGCCACAGGTGCCGTACGGCGTGGCAATCGCCTGCGCAGCGCTTCTGACCTTTAACGAACCACTCCTTAACCATTTTCGGTGACTTGTCTGACGCCCGGGAAACCGGCTTCGAATCGAAAAGGCCCATAGCGTCATGGACGGACGTAAGATCATTCTGCTGGCAGGTGCGCTGATTGTCGCCGCCATTACCGCGTTCATGGCGCGCAGCCTGTTCATGGGGGCATCCGCCCCGGTCGCGGATGCCCAGATCGCCCCGGCGGCGGCGGTCCCCACGGGACCAAAGGTGATGGTCGCAACGCGCGCCCTGCCGGTCGGCACGATCATCGGCCCCGATACGGTCAAGTTTCAGCCGTGGCCCAAGGAGCTGATCGAGAACGCCTATTTCGTCGAAGCCGACGGCTTCGATCCGAAAACGGTCATGGGCACCGTCGTGCGCTTTGCCATCCCGGCCGGTCAGCCGGTGACCCAGGGTGCGCTGGTCAAACCCGGCGATCGCGGCTTTCTGGCGGCAGCGCTCGGCGCGGGAATGCGGGCGGTCACGGTGCCGGTCAGCGCGCAGTCTTCGGTCGCGGGCTTTGTCTTTCCTGGTGATCGCGTCGACCTGATCCTGACCCAGTCGGTCGAGGGCGGCGGCGACGGCCCGCCGCTGAAGGCGTCGGAGACGGTACTGCGCAACCTGCGCGTGCTGGCGACCGATCAGCGCGCCGACAAGCAGACCGACGAAAAGGGCAATACCATCGTCAACACCTTCTCAACGGTCACGCTTGAGGCAACGCCCAGCATTGCCGAAAAAATCGCGGTTGCGCAGCAGGTCGGCACATTGTCGCTGTCGCTGCGGTCGATTGCCGACAATGCAGCCGATCTTGAGGAAGCGATTGCTTCGGGCGATGTCGATGTGCCCGAAGGCGACAATCCGGCAGCGGAGCGCGCGATGCTGGCTCGTGTCGCCGCTCGTCCGATCGAAGGAAAGGCAAGCTATTCCACAGGCGCCGATGTTTCCCGGTTCCAGCGCGCGACCGTACCGGGCCGCAGCAATGGCGGCGGGGGTTCCGCGCCGACGCAAATGGCCTCGGCGTCCGGGTTTCCCGGCGCGGCCCCGGCCAGCAGCAACAGCGGCCCCGTCGTCCGGGTCGCACGTGGCACCAGTGTCACCGCCGTCGAAGTTGGGGGTAAGAAGTGACCATGGTGAACAGGCCATTCCGCCGGGCTCTTGCTCTGGCGATTGCGACAGCGCCGATCGCGCTCGCCACGGCCCAGCCCGCCGCTGCGCAAAGCGTCAGCACGCCCGATGGCATCGTGCAGATTGCCACCGGCCGCGGTCGGCTGGTGACGGTGCAGGAACCGATCAGCGACGTGTTCGTGGCAGCCGAAGGGATTGCCGATGTCTCGGTCCGATCCCCCACCCAATTCTGGGTGTTCGGCAAGGCGCCGGGCGAAACCACCGTCTATGCCGTAACCCGAACGGGCAAGATCGCCTATTCATCCAACCTTCGCGTCGGCGACAATATCGACTCGATCGGGTCGATGCTGCGGCTGGCGATGCCCGATGCGGCGATCACCGCGACGCCGATGAACGGCCTTGTGCTCCTCACGGGCACGGTTGCAGTCCGGACGACGTGGCGGAGGCTGAACGGCTGACCCAGGCCTTTGTCGGCGAAAAGAGCAAGGTCGTGTCGCGGCTGCGCACGGCGACACCGTTGCAGGTCAATCTGCAGGTCAAGATTGCGGAAGTCAGCCGCGACTTCATGAAGAATATCGGCGCCAATCTGACCAACCGCGACGGCGGCTCGTTCCTGTTCGGTCTGGCGCGCGGGCGACAGGGTTCGATCACGACGGTACCCGGCGTGCCTGGTCAGCCCAATGCCCCGATCGACAGTAATGGCGCGCGGCCGGGCGATACACTGTTCCAGTTCCCAAGTCCGACCGAGAATAGCAGCGTGCTGGGCGCGGCGGGCCGCTTCCTTGGTACCGATCTGCTCGCGTCCTTGGATCTGGGCGAAACCATCGGACAGGTCACGACGCTGGCAAACCCCAACCTGACCGCATTGTCGGGTGAGACCGCAACCTTTCTGGCGGGCGGCGAAATCCCCATTCCGCTTAGCCAGGGGCTGGGCGCGGTTTCGGTTCAGTATCGCCAATACGGCGTCAGCCTGGCCTATACCCCCACGGTTCTGGCCGATGGGCGCATATCGCTGCGCGTCCGGCCCGAAGTTTCGGAGCTGACGGCCGTCGGCGCCGTCACGATCTCTGGCTTTCAGATTCCCGCCGTCACCACGCGCCGCGCCGAAACCACCGTAGAGCTGGGTTCGGGCCAGAGCTTCATGATCGCGGGCCTGCTTCAGAACAGCCACAACAACCAGATCGAAAAGACCCCCGGCCTGGGCGACGTGCCCATCCTGGGTGCGTTGTTCCGGTCCAATGGATTTCGGCGAAACGAAACCGAACTGGTGATCGTGGTCACCCCCTATCTGGTGAAGCCTGTCGACGCCAACCAGATCGCGTTGCCGACCGATGGCTACAAGACGCCAAGCGATGTCGAACGGGTGATGCTGGGCCAGGTCGAGGGCATTGGCGGAAATCGTGACCGGCCGCGCCCCACCATGGCAACCCCACCTGCGGCTCAACCGGTGATCGGTGCGACCGCGCCCGTCGCGCCGGAAGCGCCGAAGCCCGACTCCCGGTCCAAGGGCACCCCTGCCCCCGGTTTCAGCAATTGAGGATGCCCAAGATGCGCCATTCGATTGCCGCGCTGTTGATGTCAGCCGCAATGCTGGCCGGATGCGGCGGCACCGCGAACCGCTCGGTTGAATCGGTCCACCAGCCGGTCGTCACACGTACTGATTATGCGATTGACGTGCTCGCCGGTCCTGACGGTCTGGCCGCTGGCGAAGGGCAGCGACTGGCTGGTTGGCTAACCGCGCTCGGCGCAGGTTATGGCGATGCGCTACATGTCGATACCGGCGGGCAGCATGACACTGCCGCGCGGGTCGAGATCGCGGCCCTCGCCGCCCGTTACGGCATCCTTCTGGCCGAAGGTGCGCCCGTTACCGCGGGTGAGATCGCACCCGGCACCGTGCGCGTCATCATTGCGCGTGCCAGCGCGTCAGTGCCCGGCTGTCCCGATCACAGCCGCACCTATCAGCCCAACTTCGATGCTCACACCTCTTCCGACTATGGCTGCGGCGTGAATAGCAACCTGGCAGCGATGGTTGCCCGGCCAGAAGATCTGGTTCGCGGCCGTTCGGGCAACGGGCTTAGCGATCCGATGACTGCTGCAAAGCCCATTCAGGCAATGCGTGAGCGCAAGCTGACTGCCGGTGAAGACCTGCCGGATGCCGGCGCTGTCAAATCGGGGAGCCAGTGACGATGAACGCCCCTTGGAATTCCGCGCGCGGCGGTACGCGTGATCCGTTCGTGGCATTTGTTTGCGACGATAGTTCGGCGGACACCATGCGCCAGATCGCAGCCGAACAGGGCTGGGCTATCGAGAAAGTGTACAAGGGCGGCCTTCGCAATGCCGTTCAGACCCTGTCGGTATCCGCCAGTCCCATCATCCTGTTCGTCGACCTGTCGGAAAGCGGCGACCCGCTGAACGACATCAACGGGCTGGCCGAAGTGTGCGAGCCGGGCACCATTGTCATCGCCTGTGGGCAGGTGAACGACGTACGCCTGTATCGCGACCTGATCGCCAGCGGCATTCACGATTACCTGCTCAAGCCGCTCAACCCGGACGCATTGCGCGAGACCTTTGCTCAAGCGCATACGATGCTGAACGCACCGAAATCGACAGACCAGGCGACCGATCGTCCGCATTGCGGCGTGGCCGTGATCGGCGCGCGTGGCGGTGTCGGTGCGTCAACCATCGCGACCTCCATCGCCTGGTTGTTGAGCGACGCAGGCGGGCGAACGACCGCGCTGCTCGACCTGGACGTGCATTTCGGCACCGGGGCATTGGCACTGGACCTCGAACCCGGTCGCGGGCTGACCGACGCCATCGAAAATCCCAGCCGGATCGACGGGCTGTTCATCGAACGCGCGATGGTTCGTGCATCCGAACGACTTGCGGTCTTGTCGGCGGAAGCACCGATCAATGCGCCGGTGGTTACCGACGGCGCCGCCTTTTACCAGTTGCAGGAAGAAATTCGCGCAGCGTTTGAATGCACGGTCGTGGACATGCCGCGATCCATGCTGATCCAGTTTCCGCATCTGGTCGCTGAATTGCAGACGGCAGTGCTGGTGACCGAATTCACGCTGGCGGCTGCGCGCGACGCGATCCGCATCCTGTCATGGCTGAAAACCAACGCGCCGCAGCTGCAGGTCATTGTCGTGGCCAATCGCGCGCCAGCCACGTCGATGCAGGAAATCTCGCGCAAGGATTTCGAAACGTCGATCGAGCACAAGGTCGATCACATCGTCCCCTATGACCAGAAGCTGTGCACCCAGGCTGCCAAGCTGGGCAAAACCATGGCCGAAGCGGGCAAGGGATCGAAAACGGTCGGTGCCCTGACCGACCTGTCCGGACAGTTATTGGCCCAATTCGACGACGATAAGGCGGACCGGGCGCGCGGCGCTGCCGGCGGCTCGCTGCTTGCCACGCTGGGCGCCAAATTGTCGAACCTGAAGAAGAAGTAAGCGCCGCCATGCGGCTGCGGACACGTGATCGATGGAGGCGAAACTGGGTGCCGGAATGATGCCATTCCTGATGGTGATGCTGGGCACCTTTGCCGTGCTGGCATTGCTCGTATTCGCGTTAGCCGGTCCGTCCACGGCAAAGGCAGGCAACCGCCGCCTGACGCAGGTGCGTCAGCGGCATGCATCGGTTCTCGATGCCGCGATGGATGCTCAACTGCGGCGGATTGCTACGGCAAAGGCGACACGCGCCGATCTGGCCGTTATGCGCTTCCTGCCCAATCCGGCACAGCTTGCCAAACGGCTGACGATGACCGGCAAAGCCTGGACCGTCGGGCAATATGGCATTGCCTCGCTGGGCCTGTTCCTGGCGGTCGCGCTGCTGACGACGATCAACGGCCTGCCGCTGTTGCTGACGCTGTGTCTGTCGCTGTTCGTCGCGACCTTCGTGCCTCACATGGTCGTCAGCATGGCGATCACGCGCCGGACGGCGAAGTTCAATGCCAAGTTTCCGGATGCCATCGAACTGCTCGTCCGCGGCCTGCGCTCCGGCCTGCCCATCACCGAGACGATCGGTGTGGTCGGTCAGGAAGTATCCGGCCCTGTCGGTGAGGAGTTTCGGTCGGTGTCCGACAAGATGAAGATCGGCCGAACACTGGACGCCGCGCTTCAGGAAACCGCCGACCGGCTGGGCACGCCGGAGTTTCAGTTCTTCGTCATAACCATCGCCATTCAGCGTGAGACCGGCGGCAATCTGGCCGAAACGCTGTCGAACCTGTCCGACGTACTGCGCAAGCGGATGCAGATGAAGCTCAAGATCAAGGCGATGTCGTCCGAATCAAAGGCATCCGCCTATATCGTCGGCTCCCTGCCGTTCATCGTCTTCGGCCTCGTCTGGATGGTCAACCAGCCATATATGGCGAATTTCTTCGTCGATGAGCGGCTGATTATTGTCGGCCTCGGCGGCCTGGTCTGGATGGGACTGGGCATCTTCATCATGGCCAAGATGGTCAATTTCGAGATCTGATTATGACCGACGCGACCGCCCCCACCCTGCTTGGCTTCGACGTCTATCTGATTGCGACCGCGCTGTCGGCGGTGGCGGCGCTGGCAACGATCATGGCGGTCTATGCCGCAATCAGCATCCGCGACCCCATGGCTCGCCGGGTCAAGGCGCTGAACGATCGCCGCGAACAGCTGAAGGCCGGCATCACCGCATCGACCAGCAAGCGGCGCGCAAAGATCGTTCAGAAGAACGAGACCGCCGATCGCATCCGCAACCTGCTGCAATCGCTGAAAGTGCTGCAGGAAGAGCAGGTCAAGGCCGCTCAGGGCAAGTTGATGCAGGCCGGTATCCGGTCGAAGGAATGGGCCGTAGCCGTCATTTTTGGGCGCATGGTGCTGCCAATCGTGCTCGGCGGGCCGGTGCTGTACTGGGTATATGGCACCGACGCATTCGCTGACTGGTCGCCGCTCAAGGCATATGGGCTGGTCGCCGGTGCGCTGATCGGCTCTTACAAGGCGCCCGATCTCTACCTGAAAAACCGGATTCAGAAGCGGTCCGAAGCGATCCGAAAGGGGCTGCCCGACGCGCTCGACCTTCTGGTCATCTGTGCCGAAGCGGGCCTTACCGTGGACGCCGCCTTCCACCGCGTGGCGCGCGAGCTGGGCCGCGCCTATCCCGAACTGGGGGAAGAGTTTTCGCTGACCGCCATCGAACTCGGCTTCCTGACCGACCGGCGGCAGGCGTTCGAAAATCTGTCGATGCGCGTCGATCTGGAGGCGGTGAAGGGCGTCGTCACCACAATGATCCAGACCGAGAAATATGGCACGCCGTTGGCGTCGGCGCTGCGCGTCCTGTCGGCTGAGTTCCGCAACGAACGGATGATGCGCGCCGAGGAAAAGGCAGCCCGCCTGCCCGCGATCATGACCGTCCCATTGATCCTGTTCATCCTGCCGGTGCTCTTCATCGTCATCCTCGGCCCGGCGGCCTGTTCGATCAACGATCAACTGCTCAATCGGTAAGGGAACAGCGGCGGCGGTCCCGCCGTTCTGCCCCCGTAACAGGAGGCGTCCCATGCTGTTTTCGACACCCACCCAATATGCCGTGCTTGCGCTTTGCCTGATCGCGGGCTGGCTGTTCGGGCTGGCCAGCCATCCGGGCGGCCGCAAGTGGAAGGACCGCTATCGCGCGCAGGAGGCCGAGCACAGGGCCGCGCGGGAAGGGCTGACCACCCGCGACGCTCGCATTCACGAGCTGGAGCGCGAACGCGACGAGGCGCTGCGCCATCGCGATACTCATGCGACCCTCTTGGCAGCGGGCGGCACGGCGGCACTGGCGGGCGGAGCTGCGAGCACGAAATCGACCGGCTGGTTCGGCTGGGGCCGCGACAATCTGTCGCGCATTCACGGCATTGACGAGGCGACCGAACATGCGCTTCGGGCCGAGGGCATAAAGACCTATGCCGCCATCGAAGCGCTGAGCTCGGCGGATGAGACCGCGCTGGAAGATCGCCTGGGCTTTGGCCGGGGTCGCATCGCCCAGCAGCAATGGCGGGAACAGGCATCGCTGCTGCGCGAAGGCAATGATGACGAACATGAGCGTCGCTGGCGCTAACCCCGGAACAGTCCGCCCAGCACTCCGCGCATGATCTTCGCGCCCAGCCCGCCGCCACCCCGGCGGCTGGAGCCGAAGACGGCCTTCGTCACCTCGTTCGCAACCGTCCGCCCGACGCTGGAGGCGGCGGACCGCGTGGCCGAGTTGACCGCGCGGTTCCATGGCGAGCTGGCCGCCTCTCTCGCTTCGGCGCGGCGTTGACGCTCCGCCTCTCGTGCGGCGCGTTCCGCATCGCGGTCGGCAGCGATCCGGGCGCGTTCGGCTTCCTTGGCGGCGCGCGCCTCAGCCTTCAGCCGAGCGGCCTCCTCCTTTTGCGCCGTCGCCAACGCTTCAGCCTCGGCAGCAGCGGCGGCCGCCTCTTCGGCCTTGGCACTCAGCAGTTCCTCAGCCGACTCGCGGTCGATCGCCTGATCATATTTGCCGCCGATCGCGTCTGTTTCGACCAGAACGCGCCGCTCCACCGCGCTGACTGGCCCCACCCGGCTGCGCGGTGGTTTGATCAGCGTGCGTGTGACCGGCGAAGGCGCGCCATCGGCCTGCAGCAGCGAGACCAGCGCCTCACCCACCTTCAGTTCGGTAATCGCGGTAGCGACATCGACATCGGGATTGGCGCGAAACGTCTCTGCGGCCGCCCGGACCGCGCGCTCATCACGCGGCGTGAAGGCGCGCAGCGCGTGCTGGATGCGGTTCCCCAATTGCCCGGCCACGCTTTCGGGAATGTCGATCGGGTTCTGGGTGACGAAATATACCCCGACTCCCTTTGACCGGATCAGCCGCACCACCTGCTCCACCTTTTCCAGCAAGGCAGCCGGGGCATCGTCGAAAAGCAGATGCGCCTCATCGAAAAAGAACACCAGACGCGGCTTATCAGGGTCGCCCGCCTCGGGCAGCGTTTCGAACATTTCCGACAGCAGCCACAACAGGAAGCTGGCATAGAGGCGGGGACTGGCCATCAGCTTGTCAGCGGCCAGAATGTTGACGACACCGCGCCTCATATCGTCGGTCGTCAGGAAATCGGCGATGTCCAGCGCAGGTTCGCCAAAGAAATGCGTCCCGCCCTGCCCGCGCAATTGCAGGATCTGGCGCTGGATCGCGCCGACGCTGGCCTTGCTGACATTGCCATAGGTCGTCGAAATCTCATCCGCGCGCGCTGCACATTCGGCCAGCATCGCCTGAAGATCGTCGAGGTCGAGCAACAACAGCCCTTCCTCGTCCGCCAAGTGAAAGGCGATGGTCAGCACGCCTTCCTGCGTATCGTTCAGGCCCATCAGTCGCGCCAGCAGCAACGGCCCCATTTCGCTGATCGTCGCGCGTACCGGATGCCCTTGCTCGCCGAACAGGTCCCAGAACTGAACCGGACATTCGCGATATGCCCAGTCGGCGTCGCCCACCTCTGCCGCACGTTCGGCAAAGATCGCATGGGTCTTGCTCTGGGGTGATCCGGCCATGGCCAGGCCGGACAGGTCCCCCTTCACATCGGCGACAAAAACGGAAACGCCCGCGTCGGAGAAACCCTCGACCAGCCCCTGCAGGGTGACGGTCTTGCCGGTCCCGGTGGCTCCGGCGATCAGGCCATGGCGATTGGCCCGTTTCAGCACCAGCGATCGGGGTTCGGCGCCCCCCGCCCCTGCGCCGATGAAAAGAGAAGCCGCCGCGTCCGCCATTCCCGCCACTCCGATCATTGTCGAATGATAGGATTAGGCGGAAATGGCGGCTGCGTCAGCAATTGTCGGCGATCAATCCTCGCCGATGGCAAGCGCAAGATAGCTGGTGTTCGCCCGTCGCTGGATCACAACCAGAATCTGGCTGCGACCCGCTTCGCGCACCGCCTGAACCTGACGCTGAATATCCGCAGCAGAGGCAACCGGCTGGCGATTGACCGAACGGATTACGTCACCGCGACGGAGACCCTTTCGACCAGCGTCGCTCGACGGATCGACCGCCGCAACAACAACGCCCTTGGTGGCAGGATCGACACCGATCGAACGAGCGATCGACGGCGTCAGCGGCTGAACGCCCAGACCCAGCGAATTACGAGCATTCGCGGCGGGAGGTGCACCCTCCGGAGCGCCTTCCTGCTCCAGCTGGAACCCGGCGATTTCCTCTTCGGAAGGTCGGGTCCCCACAACCGCGGTCACGTTTACGCGGCGACCCTCGCGGATCAGCTCGATCGGCACGCGGGTGCCCGGCGCCGAATTGGCGACGAGGTAGCTCAGCGTATTCTGCGGATCGACATCGCGACCGTTCACCTTGACGATCACGTCGCCTTGGCGAATGCCAGCCTTCTCGGCCGCCTGGCCCGGCTCGACCCGCGCGATCAACTCGCCCTTGTTACGCTCGATCCCCAATGCGGCGGCCAGATCATTGTCGATCGGCTGGATACCGACGCCGAGATAGCCGCGCTCAGGCGTCTTGCCCTTCATCAGCGTCTCTACGATCGGGCGTGCCTGTTCGGCGGGGATCGCAAAGCCGATGCCGACATTGCCGCCGGTCGGCGACAGGATCTGCGAATTGATGCCGATGACATTGCCCTGCATGTCGAACAGCGGCCCGCCCGAATTACCCCGGTTGATCGAGGCATCGGTCTGGATGAAACGGTCGAACGGTCCGCCCCCAGTGACGCGGTTGACCGACGAGATGATACCCGCCGTCACGGACCCGCCCAGGCCGAACGGATTGCCGATCGCGACGACCCAATCGCCGACGCGCGCCTGCGCCGAATTGCCAAAGCGGACGAAGGGCAGGCTGCGCCCCTCGATCTTCAGCACGGCAAGGTCGGACGCCGGGTCGCGACCGACCACGCGCGCGTCGAACTCGCGCTGATCGGCCAGCGTGACGCGCACCGATTCGACGGTCGCGTTGGGCGAGCCTGCCGAAATCACGTGATTGTTGGTGACGACATAACCATCGGCCGAAATCAGGAAACCCGATCCCAGCGACTGGCCTTCCTGCGTGCGCGGGCGCCCGCCGCCGCCCTGACCAAAGAACTGCTCGAACGGCGTTCCGGCAAAGGGGTTGCTGGGCACGGTCACGCGCTGCGTGGTCGAGATGTTGACGACCGCCGGCTGAAGCTTCGCCACCATTTCGGCAAAGCTCATCGGCGCGCCCGCGCGCGGCGCGGTGGCGGAAATTGCGCCGGGTTCGTTCTGCGCGGTCTGCGCCGAAATCATCGAGGGCTGAACGGCAAGCGTAACGGCGGTGCCGCCAAGCAGCAGCGCGCTGGTAATCGCATAGGCGTAACGCACGAATTCGGGTTCCTTCCTGGCTACGGTTTACACTTGTTTTCGCAAACCGATGCTGAACTGCGATTGAATGTGAACGGGTGGTCAGCTTGTGTGACTCACCCCTCCCCCATTTAGTTCCCGCCTCCCCGGCCACCACGCGTAAAGGCGCGGAGATAATCGTTCTGGGGCGACAGGATGATCGACGTTCCATCGCGCTCGCCATCGCCATCGGCACCAAAGCTGTAACGATAGGACTGCATCGCCCGATAGAAGTCGTAGAAATCAGCATCCTTGTTGAACGAAGCTGAATAGACGCGCGCTGCCTCTGCATCGGCATTGGCGCGGATGATCTGCGCTTCACGCAGGCCCTGCGCCTCGATGGTCAGCGCTTCCTGGCGACGTGCCGTCGCCATGCGGCGCAACGCCGATTCAAGCGGCGTTCCCGTGGGCAGGTCCGCCTTGCGGATCCGCACATCGACGATTTCGGCACCATATTGCCGCGCGACACGGTCGAGCGCGGTCTGGATATTGTCCATCACCTGCGCACGCTCCGGCGAGAGCAGCATCGCGAAGGGGCGCTTGCCCAGTTCGTTGCGCAGCGCCGAGCTGAGCAGCGGACGAAGCTGATCCGCCACGCGCTGTTCGGTATTGGCGGTCGAGCCGGTCGAGATCACCGCCTGAAGCGGGTTTACAACGCGGAACCGGGCAAAGGCGTCGACCTCCAGCCGCAACTGATCGGTGGACAAAACGGGCTGGTTGTCCAGCTCGATATCCAGCACCCGCTTGTCGATCCACACGATGCGATCGATGAACGGGATACGGGCGACCAAACCGGCACCCGTACGGCCGAACTGCTCCCCGCGCTGATACTGGTTGATCAGCTGGATCGGGTTCTGGAACCGCAGGATCACGGCCTGTTTTGTTTCCGGCACGATCGCGAACGTGTTGGCCAGAATAACCACCAGCGCCAGCAACAGCACGCCGATGGCCATCGGATTGCGGAACAGACGCGTTCCCATCACTGGCCTCCCTGATTGGTCTGGGGCTGGGCGGGCGTCGCTTCCTGCACGGCGGGCGGCGTCTCACGACGGCGGCCTGCCGCTTCGGGCAAGGGCAGATAGGGGGTCACGCCCGGCGCTTCGATCACCGTCTTGTTCGACTTGGCCAGCACGGCCTCCATCGTTTCGTAATAAAGGCGGCGACGCGTCACTTCGGGTGCCTGACGATATTGTTCGTAGATCTTGTCGAACTGCGCGGCTTCACCTTGCGCCCGGGCGATGATCTGCTGGGCATAAGCGCGGGCCTGATTCATGTTCGCCTGTGCCTGCTGCTGCGCGGCGCTGACGGCCTTGAAATCCTCGTCCACGGCCTGGGGTGCCACGGCCTGCTTGATCGCGACGCCCAGCACGCGAACGCCCGAATTATATTCGTCGAGGATCACTTGCATCCGCTGCATCACCTCGGCCTCGATATTGGTGCGGCCAGCCCCAATCGCTTCGTTCAACGTGGCGCCTGCGACCGACGCCCGCATCGCGCTTTCGGCGACCGCGCGCACCGTGTCGCGCGGATTGGCCAGCTGAAATGCGTAATCTTCGGCATTCTGGATGTTCCAGCGGACCGAATAGGCCAGATCGATGATGTTCTGATCCTCGGTCAGCATCAGGTTTTCGGTTGCCGCCTGCGGGAAATCCTCAACCCGCGCTTCCTGAACGTCGATCTTTTCGACGCTGGCAAAGGGCGCCGGCAGGGTCACCTGGATGCCGGGATTGAGCGTGGTCGAATAACGGCCGAACAGCGAAACCACGCCCTTTTCCTGCGGCGCGATCGAGTGAAAGGATGTGAACGCCAGCCAGATCAGGACGAAAACGCCGACCACGATCAGCCAGATGCTCTGGCCACCGGGCAAGTGCAGATTGCCGCCGCCCGGATAGCCGCCGCCCCCGCCACCGCCACCGCCGCGTGCGCGTTTCAGAAACTCGTCCAGCGACGTGGCGTTGGGTTTTGGCCGCCGTCCTTCGGGCGGGAAGGCCCATGGATTGCGCGGGCCGCCATCGCCGCCCCCGTTGCCGCCATTGCCACCGTTGCCCCAGGGGCCTTTCGGATTGTCGTTTCGGAGCACGCCAGCGCGCGCGATCCAGCCCATCCTTCGTGTCATGCCGTCTTTATAGGGGTCCGCGCGCCGATTAACAGTGGCGGGAACGCGGTCAGTGCCTATGTGCGCGCACATGAACGCAAAGGATCAGCTCGAAGCCCTGCTCGCCCCCCTCGCCGCCGGTCGCGCGACCGTGCGAGTCGACGGTGCGCGCGCCAGCATCATTCTGGACGTAACCGGCCTTCCCCCCGCCGCTCGCGATACCCTTGCCGCTGATATCGAAGCCGTGGCGACGGGGGTACCGGGGATCGAGACGGTGCGCGTTGCGCAGACCAGCCAGCGCGTCACTCGCCGCCTGATCGCGGTCGCCAGCGGCAAGGGCGGGGTCGGGAAATCGACCGTTTCCACCAATCTGGCCGTCGCGCTGGCTGCGTCGGGCCGTGCCGTGGGTATGGTGGACGCCGATATTTACGGCCCCTCCCAGCCCCGACTGCTGGGTATCGACGGCATCAAGCCCGAAGCGCGCGACAACAAACTGGTGCCCGTCCCGTCGCCGCACGGTGTGCCCCTGCTGTCGGTCGGGCAGCTTGTTCCGCCGGAAAAGGCGCTGGCATGGCGGGGGCCAATGGCCACCAACGCGCTCACGCAGCTGCTCGACGGAAATTGGGACGGGACCGACACGCTCGTCGTCGATATGCCGCCCGGCACCGGCGACGTGCAGCTGACGATGATCCAAAAACACAAACCCGCAGGCGTGGTGATCGTATCGACGCCGCAGGATCTGGCGCTGATCGACGCGCGGCGCGCGATCGACCTGTTCGGACAGGCGGGCGTGCCCGTCATCGGGCTGGTCGAGAATATGTCGGGCTATGCCTGTCCGCATTGTGGGGAGGTTTCGGATCCGTTCGGGACTGGCGGCGCGGAGCGGGCGGCGACCGATCTGGGCATCCCCTTTCTCGGCCGGGTGCCGCTGACCATGGCTATTCGCCAGGCGTCGGATGCGGGGAACGTGGGGGAGCGCGCGGCGTTCGACGCCATTGCCGCCCTTGTGGGCGAATGGATCGACCGACAGGGATGACGTGATGCCGCTGACCACTGACGACGATATTCGCACGCTGCTGGAATCAGCGCGCACCATTGCTGTGGTCGGCGCGTCCGATCGGGCGAACAGGCCCAGCTATGGCGTGATGAGGACGCTGCAGGCCCATGGCTATCGCGTGATCCCCGTCAATCCGCAGATTACGGGCGAGCATGTGCACGGCGAGTTCGTATTTCGCGACCTGTCGCAACTGGGCGATTCGATCGACATCGTCGACATCTTCCGCAATTCGGCGGCAGCTGGAGAGGCCGTCGATCAGGCCATCGCCGCCGGGGCGAAGGCGGTTTGGATGCAGCTGGGTGTCATCAACCACGAAGCCGCGGCGCGCGCCGAAGCGGCTGGGTTGAAGGTGGTAACGGATCGCTGTCCCGCGATCGAATTGCGACGGCTGGCGATCGCCCCCGTCGCCTGAGCCACCGGGCGGGCAGCGATCAGCTGATCGAGCCCGCAACCGGATTGAGCAGATAGATCAGCGCCGAAGTGACACAAAACGCGGCGGCGCCGATCCGAAAGCTTGTGCTGGCCGGTTTCGGCGTCCGCGCGCTCATGCCAGCGGAACCGACGGCGCCGACGCGACGACGAGGATTGCGGTGAAGAAAAGCGCCGCAGCCATCGACGCGACCGAGTTCTTGAGCGAAGCCGTACGAAGCATGATCAAATTCCCTTTTGTCGGAACGCCGGACCATCCCGCGACCGATGCAGGGGCGTTTGCACGGCGCGTGCCAAATCACGAAAGGCGCGCAATCGCGCCATTTCGCGCGCAACACTTGGGAGTTTTCGCCAAACCGCCGGTGATTTTCACCGATCAGATGGAAACGTCACCATCCACGAAGATGCAGTCGCGACCGGACGCCTTCGCTGCATAGAGGAGCGCGTCGGCACGTTCGAATACCTTCGCAAGTGGCTCGTTCGCCAGCGCCAGGCTGATGCCGGTCGAAAAGGTGACGGTGCCGATCAGCACGTCGCTTTCGCGCAGCCGGAACCGCTTGCGCCCGATGTTGATCCGCGCTTCCTCGATCACGGCAACCGCATCCGCAATGCTGCCGTCAAACAGGATCGCGAATTCCTCACCCCCGTGCCGTGCGACGAAATGGCCGGCGCAAGCCTCGGACAGCGCCGCCGAAATGGCGCACAGCACCCGGTCGCCCACGGTATGCCCGAAACGGTCGTTGACGTGCTTGAAATGGTCCACGTCGCACACCGCAACGCACGGCGTCTGGCCCGCCGCAATGCGTTCGGCATAGGTTTCTTCAAAGGCGCGGCGGTTCGGCAAGCCGGTTAGCGGATCGCTGAGCGCGTCCCCGCGTGCCGCCTCAAGCGCGCGACGCAGTTCCTCCGCCTCGCGATGCGCCTCCTCCAGCCGACGCTCGGCTTCGCGAACACGGGCGATCATCGCTGCGGTGATGCGTGAAACATCCTCCACAAAGGGCGGCGACGCGCCCTGTTCAGCGCGTGAGCGTTCAATGGCGTCGGCACTGGCGATCAGGTCGCGACCGAAATCGCGCGCCTGTGTGTGCATCCGCACGACGACGTCGGTAAACCCGTCCATCTGGGCCTGCGCACGGGCGGCGAGCAGCTCTGCGGCTTCGGTAACCTGCTGCGAATCGGCGGCAAGCTGGCTGTGCTCGACCTTCATGCCCAGTTCGTCCAGGTCGCGCTGCGTCAGACGCACGCCGCCATCGGTCCGCGCGGCAACCTCCTGAGCCAACGCGCTGTCGGTTTCGGTCACGACGGCATAGGCAATGGCATAGTTTGCGGGGCTGGGTTCGATCCGCTGTGCGACCAGAAACTCCCCGATTCGCTGATACAGCGCCGGCGACTTCTGCGCCGAAGCGACAGCGTCAGACTGCTGAAGCGGCGCCATCCTCTTCAAAACATCCCCCTGCACGAACCAGACCGTCCGGCCCGACCCCCAGACCGTTAGCCACAAATACCTAACAACCCGTCAGCGCGCGGGCGCCGACGTGTCATGTTTTTGCGGATTCGATCAGTTGCGGCTGAGCCCGCGTACCGCAGCCAGTGTCGAGCGCACATGATCGACCGGGTTCATGTCGCTATGCGCGAACACCACCTTGCCGTCGCGTGCGATGACATAGCTGGTCCGGTCGCTCATCGTCCGTGTCATGCCGGGGCGATCGAGCAGGACGTCATATTCGCGCATCAGCTCCGGCGTTGCCGTGGCAACGGGAAAGCGGCCGGCGCAATGTTCGTTCGAGAATTTCTGAAGCTGCGGCAGCGTGTCGGCCGACATGCCGATCACGCGCGCACCCGCCGCGCGAAATTGCGGCATCGCTTCGGCAAAGGCCTTTGCCTCGGCATTACAGCCGGAGGTGAAGGCGGCGGGGAAGAAATACAGCACCACTGGCCCATGGCGCAGCTGTTCGTTCAGGTGCAGGCGAAACGGCTTTCCGGCCAACGCGCCCTGGGTTGTGAAATCGGGCGCCTTCACGCCCGGCGCCAACGCTGCCCCTGCCGGTAACGCCGCAACCGCCATGGCTGCAACCAATGCCAAACGAACCACGCGCATCGACGATTCCTCCCTGTAAGGATACGCTAGCCCCACATGGAGCGACTGTCGATTACCGAGTGAGTGCGATCCCCAGCCGCGCATGGGTGTCGCGCCTGTCATACTGGTCCAGCGCCTCGCCATAGCCGGTATAGACCTGACCGAAAGCATGGATGCCGAGGCCGAACCCCAGACGTGCCAAGGGGTGGGACAGAAACAGTTCCGCCGCCCCGCGCCCCGTGCCGGGATTGCCGCGCGCAACCAGTTGCAGCTTCACCCCGTCGGTGCGCCCGATGGCCGCGCCGATCTGGCCATAGCCCATATAGCGTTCGATATCGTCGGCCACGCCCTGCTTGCCGACATAGAACCACAGCTGCGGCGTGACTTCGCCATACCAGCGGTCGCCCAGGTCGAAGCGGCGCGTGACGCGGGCATAGATGCGGTTGACGTCGATCGAACCGACATCGCCCCGCCCGTTGGAATCATGGGCATAGCCGATTGCCGCGACCGCATCCTGCGACAGTGGCATCTCGTAAAACACTTCCGGGCTGTAGTTGGTCGATACGAACGGCCCCGACGGCAAGTCGACACGCCAGAACATCGTCTGCGTCCACGCGAAACGCAGTCCATTAAGCGCGCCATTGGTTTCAAAGGGTTGGAAGGCAAAGCTCAATTGCAGCTTGCCGCCCGCATCTTCCAGACCGAATGCCCCATAGGTGGGTCGATAAGGCGTGAAGCGACGCGCAATCGCCGATGCGGTGCCGGCGGAACCCAGCACTTCCTGTTCCCGCGACGCCGCGACAGCATCGGCAGCCTCACGCTCCGGCGTGTCGGGCACGGGCGCCGCCACTTCCGCCACGCTGATCGTCGCGGGACGATAGCGCGCCTTGCCAAAGCCGCCCGGCGGCACGGGCAGCAATGCCGGCCCTTCCCGCTCCAGCTTCAGGCGCGTTCCGTCGGCGGCTGTGACCTCAAGCCGTTCGGGCGCCTTCGGGTCGATGGGCGTATCGCCCTCGTTCGGAAAAAAGACCAAGACCCCGCTCTCGCTTGCAGCGGTGGCAGAGGGGGGCTGCTGTGGCACGGGCGCGATCTGGGCCAGGGCCGGGGCGGCGCTGGCGATAGCGGGCAGGAACAGGATCAGGCGCATCGGAACACCATTGCCACGACGATATGACGGTTGAGCACACGAACGCGATCAGCCCACGGCGCGGCTGTGCGTAGCGAGTGACGCTGGGCCGACCGGCTTTTGCTCCCCACGCGAATAGGTGCCGGTCAGCACACCCGCTGCCAGCACACGACCGCTCATGGCCTTCAGCATGGCCGATCGGCTGGGATTGCGTCTAAGGTCGGGCCCATCGGCCAGCGCGAACAGCTGAAACGCATAATGGTGGACGCCGTGCCCGGTGGGCGGGTCGGGCGGCAGCCAGCCTTCTGCAAAATAACTGTTGCGGCCCACATCATGCCCCTCGCCCGCGCCATCCGCGACGATCGCGCCTTCCTTCAGATCGCCCTCACCCGGCGGCAGATCCCAGACCACGGCATGAACCAGCGGCGAGGGTGTCGGCGCATCGGCATCCTCGACCAGCAGGGCCAGCCGCACCGCCTCTTTCGGCACTCCGGTCCAGAACAGGGGCGGCGACACGCCCTCCCCATCGGCCGTAAAGCGTTCGGGCAGGCGCGCGCCATTGGCAAATGCCGGGCTGGCCAGATGCAGCGACGCGAACGTTCCCAGCCCCGGCTGAACGATTGCCAGCTTTTCCTCGCCTGCGCGCAACCCCTTCAGCGCCTTGCCAAGCCACGAGGGGACGTGTTCCAGCATGTCAGAGGTCCAGTTTCTCGTAATCGGCGTGGGGCGCGATCACTTCCATGCGTTCGGCCAATAGCGGGCGGAAACTGGGGCGGCTTTTCATGCCGACATACCAGCGCTTGCTCGGCTCATGGCTTTTCCAGTCGATGCCGCCCAGATAATCGGCGACCGAAATCTGCGCCGCCGCCGCCAGATCGGCTAGGCTCATCGTCGCACCTGCCAGCCATTGCCGGTGGTCCAGCAGATAATCGATATAGTCGAGATGCGCGACCGCCGCTTTCATCGCCTCTCGCAGGCGCCCGGAATCGGGGGAGGTTCGCAGCACCAGCCGCTTCTCCATCCGCTCCGTCAAAAGCGGCCGGGTGATGTCGCGATAGAAATGAACGTCGAACCACGTCACCAGCCGCCGGATTTCCGCCCGATCCGCCGCCGTGCCGTTCAGCATCGCCGACTTTTCGACCGTTTCCTCAAAATATTCACAGATCGCCATCGAATCGATCATCGGGCGGCCGCCGCGCTCGCTATGCACCATCACCGGCGTTTCGCCGGCAGGATTCATGTCGAGAAATTCGTCGCGCCGCAGCCATGGCGACTCGCGCACCGGCTCATAGCCAACGCCCTTCTCGGCCAGCAGCAGCCGGACCTTGCGGGAAAAGGGACACAGGGGGAACTGGTAGAGAAGCCACATACTTGTTCTGTTAATGACGCCGCCGGACGAGGGAAAGGGGCGAGTGGCGTGACAAGCGTGATATGGCTGGCGGCGGCGTGGGTGATGGCGCTTTTGCGCGGATCGCACGGCGCGCGCGTCGCGGCGTTGCTGGCAGCCTGTGTCGCCGGAACGACGTTTCCAGACCTCGATTTCAACCTGTTGCTCACCCATCGAAGCGCCGTGACGCACAGTGTGCTGGTGCCGCTGTTGCTGCTCGCATGGACGCGCGCACGGGCGATCGCGCCGGGGCTGACGATGGGAATGGGCTTTCACCTGGCCGCCGATTGTTTTCCCAACGCGATGCGCGGCTATGCCACGGTCAAGCTGCCGCTGTTCGGCTCGATCGGGGCCGACGCGTCCTATCTGTGGCTGGGCGCCAATGCGCTGGTCGCCTTTGCGGCGGGGCTGGCGCTGCTGGATCGTTCGCTGCCGCGCGGGTGGCGCGTTGCCGCCTTGGCCGGATATGCGGCGATCGGCACGTCCTATCTGTTCGTCACCGATGGCGGCTGGCCCGCGCTGGCCATCTTTGCCGCTGCCGGGTGGCTGGCGGTGCGCCGACGCAAGGCCGCGCGCACCGCCTGATCCGTCATTCCGCCGCGACGAATTCCGGCGCGGTGCGGTCGTCGATCGGCACTTCCAGCCGATCGATCATCTCGCGCGGCACGACCTGCCAGAAATGGCCGCGCACCCGTTCCCAATCGCTGATCAAACCGTTCGACCACTTGCTGTCGGTCGATTCGGCATGGGCTGAGATCAGGTCGCGAAGCACCGTTTCCCAATGCGCCGAAGAGAGGCGGTTCCACGTCAGGCTTTCGCCATTCGCCCGGTCGGGAAAGCGGTTTTCGGGGTCGTAGATGAACGCCATGCCACCGGTCATGCCCGCCCCGAAATTGGTGCCGACCTCACCCAGCACGACCGCGATACCGCCCGTCATATATTCGCATCCGTTCGCGCCGCAGCCCTCGACCACCACCTTGGCGCCCGAATTGCGGACGGCGAAGCGTTCGCCCGCCTGCCCCGCCGCGAACAACTCACCCGACGTTGCGCCGTAAAGGACGGTGTTGCCGATGATCGTGTTCTTGTGGCTCGCCAGCGGCGACGACACCATCGGCCGAACGACGATGCGCCCGCCCGACAGCCCCTTGCCGACATAGTCGTTGGCATCGCCGAACACTTCCAGCGTCACGCCCTTGCACAAAAACGCGCCCAGCGACTGACCCGCACTGCCGCGCAGGCGGACATGGACATGCCCATCGGCCAGCTTCGACATGCCGAACCGGCGCGTCAGCTCGCTCGACAACCGCGTGCCGACCGCACGGTGGGTGTTCCGCACCGAATAGGTCAGCTGCATCTTCTCTCCGCGCGCGAACACGGGCGCGGCATCCTTGATCATCTGGGCGTCAAGGCTGTCGGGCACGTCGTTGCGGAAGGTGTTCAGGCTGAACCGGCGTTCCGCATCGCTGGCATCGACCTTGGCCAGGATGGGGTTCAGGTCCAGATCGTCCAGATGCTCGGCCCCGCGGCTGACCTGACGCAGCAATTCGGTGCGGCCGATCACTTCGTCCAGGCTGGTGCAGCCAAGCCGCGCCAGGATTTCGCGCACTTCCTCCGCAATGAAGGTCATCAGGTTGATGACCTTTTCCGGCGTGCCGACGAACTTCTGGCGCAGTTTCTCATCCTGCGTGCACACACCCACCGGACAGGTGTTCGAATGGCACTGGCGCACCATGATGCAGCCCATCGCCACCAGCGACAGCGTGCCGATGCCGAATTCCTCGGCGCCCAGGATGGCCGCAATTACAATGTCGCGCCCGGTCTTAAGCCCACCATCGGTGCGCAGCTTCACCCGGCCGCGCAGACCGTTCAGCGTCAGCGTCTGGTTGACTTCGGACAGACCCATTTCCCACGGAGTGCCAGCATATTTGATGCTGGTCTGCGGGCTGGCGCCCGTCCCACCGACATGGCCCGACACCAGAATGACGTCGGCATGCGCCTTTGCCACGCCTGCCGCGACGGTGCCGATGCCCGCAGAGCTGACGAGCTTGACGCACACCCGCGCGCGCGGATTGATCTGCTTCAGGTCGTAGATCAGCTGCGCCAGATCTTCGATCGAATAAATGTCGTGGTGCGGCGGCGGGCTGATCAGCGTCACGCCCGGCGTCGAGTGGCGAAGCCGCGCGATGAACTCGGTCACCTTGAAGCCGGGCAACTGCCCGCCCTCACCGGGCTTGGCACCCTGTGCGACCTTGATCTCGATTTCGTCACAGGCGTTCAGATATTCCGCCGTCACGCCGAATCGGCCCGACGCCACCTGCTTGATCACCGAATTGGCATTGTCACCATTTTCATAGGGTCGATAGCGGATCTTGTCCTCGCCCCCCTCACCCGACACCGCCTTGGCGCCGATGCGGTTCATGGCGATGGCCAGCGTCTCATGCGCTTCGGGGCTGAGCGCGCCCAGCGACATGCCCGGCGTGATGAAGCGCTTGCGGATTTCGGTGATCGCCTCGACCTGATCGATGCTCACGCCCTCCCGCGGGAAATTGAATTCCAGCAGGTCGCGAAGGTAAACGGGCGGAAGGTCGCGCACGCCGCGCGCGAATTGCAGGTAAGTGGAGTAGCTGTCGGTCGAAACCGATGTCTGCAACAGGTGCATCAGCTGCGCGGAATAAGCGTGCGTCTCGCCCGAATGGCGCTGGCGATAAAAGCCGCCGATCGGCAGCGTCGTCACTGCCGTATCGAACGCCGCCGCGTGCCGGTCGCTGGCGTTGACATAGAGGGAGGCATAGCCTTCCCCCGAAATCTTCGCCGGCATGCCGGGGAACAGGTCGGCGACCAGCGCGCGCGACAGGCCAACCGCCTCGAAATTATAGCCGCCGCGATAGCTGGAGATCACCGCGATCCCCATCTTCGACATAATCTTCAGCAGCCCTTCGTCGATCGCCTTCCGATACCGCTTGAGGCAATCGTCCAGCGAAAGGTCGCCGAACAGCCCCCGCGCCTGCCGGTCGGCAATCGCCGCTTCGGACAGATAGGCGTTCACCGTGGTCGCGCCGACACCGATCAGCACCGCAAAATAGTGAGTATCCAGACACTCGGCAGTGCGGACATTGACGCTGGCGTATGACCGCAAGCCGCGCCGGACCAGATGCGTATGCACCGCCGCCGCCGCCAGCACGCCGGGGATCGCCACCCGGTCCTCATCCACGCGCTCGTCGGTCAGGAACAATTCGGTCCGCCCTTCGCGCACCGCCTGTTCGGCCTGCGCGCGAAGCTGGGTGATGGCGGCGCGAAGCCCCTCCTGCCCGCTTCCCGCCGCGAAAGTGGTGTCGAGTTCGGCGGCCTGCCCCCCGAAATAGGTCTTTAGCCGCGCCCATTCGGCACCGACCAGCACCGGCGATTCCAGCACCAGCACGCGCCCCTTGGCCGCTTCGACATCAAGGATGTTGGCCAGATTGCCAAAACGGGTCTTCAGGCTCATCACATGCCGTTCGCGCAATGGGTCGATCGGCGGGTTGGTGACCTGAGAGAAATTCTGGCGGAAGAACTGGCTGATCAGTCGCGGCTTGTCGCTGATGACCGCCAGCGGCGTATCGTCGCCCATCGACCCGATGGCTTCCTTGGACGTTTCGACCATGGGCGCCAGGATCAGCTCCATATCCTCCAGCGTCTGGCCCGCCGCCACCTGACGACGCGCCAGTTCAGCCCGGTCGAACGACACGGTGCCCGCCTCGGCAGTGGGCAGGTCATCCATCGACAGATAACCGCCGATCATGCCGGCATAATCATGTTCGCCTGCGATCCGGTCCTTGATCTCGCGATCGTGGAACAGGCGCCCTTCGTCCAGGTCGACCGCGATCATCTCACCCGGCCCAAGGCGGCCCTTTTCGACCACGCTGGTCTCAGGTACCATCACCATGCCCGTCTCCGACCCGACGATCAGCAGCCCGTCGGCGGTGTGCGTGTAACGAAGCGGACGCAGCGCGTTGCGGTCCAGCCCGGCCACGACCCAGCGGCCATCGGTCATCGCAAGCGCGGCGGGGCCGTCCCATGGCTCCATCACGCTGGCAAGATAGGTGTACATCGCCTGATGCGCTTCGGGCATGTCGGCGCGGCCCTGCCACGCTTCGGGCACCAGCATCAGCTTTGCCGTGGGCGCATCGCGGCCTGCGCGACAGATCGCCTCGAACGTCGCGTCCAGCGCCGCCGTGTCTGACGCGCCGGCCGGGATCACCGGCTTGATATCTTCCGAATGCTCGCCGAACGCGATGCTGGCCATCTTGATCTCGTGGCTGAGCATCCAGTTCTTGTTGCCGCGGATCGTGTTGATCTCGCCATTATGCGCCAGGCACCGGAACGGTTGCGCCAGCCACCATTGCGGAAAAGTGTTGGTCGAATAACGCTGGTGGAAAATGGCGACGCGGCTTTCGAACCGCTCGTCATTCAGGTCGGGATAGAATTCGCTCAGGCTCTCGGCCAGGAACAGGCCCTTGTAGATGATTGAGCGGCACGAGAGCGAACAGATGTAGAAACCGGTGATCTGCGCCGCGATGATCCGCTTTTCGATGCGGCGGCGGACCAGATACAGCGTCTTTTCGAATTCGGCCTCGTCCTGCTCTTCGGGCAGGGGGCCGGCGATCATGATCTGCTCGATCTCGGGCCGGGTCGCCTGCGCCTTCTGGCCGATGACAGACACGTCCACCGGCACCTGCCGCCAGCCATAGATAGTGTAGCCGGCATTGATGACTTCGGATTCGACGATCGTGCGGCACGTCTCCTGCGCGCCAAGATCGGTGCGCGGCAGGAAGACCATGCCCACCGCCAGACGGTTGGGCAGCACGCGGTGTCCGCTGGCAACGACGGCATCGTCAAAGAAGCGGTGCGGCAAATCGACATGGATGCCCGCGCCATCGCCCGTCTTGCCATCGGCATCCACCGCGCCCCGGTGCCAGACGGCTTTCAGCGCGTCGATCGCGGATTGCACCACGCGGCGCGACGGCTTGCCGTCGGTCGCGGCGACAAGGCCCACGCCGCACGCATCGCCCTCGAACTCAGGGCGATACATACCTTCGGTGGCAAGGCGGATACGTTCGGATTCGAGAGTCATTCCGGTTTTCTCCAATCGCTCAGGCGGCGATCGTGTTCATTCAATTCGGGTCGGCGAGCGGATCAGGCGGCGACCTTCGCCGCACGCGCGCGCGCCTTCAGCCACGCGTGCATCCGGTCGGAAACGTCGCGCCCGTCGCGGATCGCCCATACGACCAGGCTGGCACCGCGCACGATGTCGCCAGCGGCGAACACGCCGTCCAGGCTGGTCATCATCGACTTGTTGTCGACACGCAGCGTGCCCCAGCGATTGACGCCCAGTTCGGGCGCGCCAAACATCGTCGGCAGGTCTTCGGGTTCGAAGCCCAATGCCTTGATGACCAGATCGGCCTCCAGCGTGGTTTCGCTGCCGGGGTCCGGCTCCGGCGCCCGGCGTCCGCTGGCGTCGGGCGCGCCCAGACGCATCTTGGTCACGCGAACGCCCGACACATGGCCGTCGGCAGCTGCATCGAACGCCTCGGGCGCGGCCAGCCAGACGAACTCCACGCCCTCTTCCTCGGCATTGGCGACTTCGCGCTGGCTGCCGGGCATGTTGGCGCGGTCGCGGCGATAGAGGCACTTTACCGACTTGGCACCCTGGCGGATCGCGGTGCGGACGCAGTCCATGGCGGTATCACCACCACCGACGACCACGACATTGCGGCCCGCCGCATTGAGGCGCCCGTCATCCCATTCGGGCACGGTGTCGCCAAAGCTCTTGCGGTTCGATGCGATCAGGAAATCGAGCGCGTCGACCACGCCTGCCGATCCGATGCCCGGCGCCTTGATCGCGCGCGGCTTGTAAACGCCCGTGGCGATCAGGATTGCGTCATGGCGCTCACGCAGTTCGTCCAGCGTCGCGTCGCGACCGACCTCGAACCCCTCGTGAAACACGATGCCGCCGGCCTTCAGCCGCTCGACCCGGCGCATGACAACGGGCTTTTCCAGCTTGAAGCCAGGGATGCCATAGGTCAGCAGCCCGCCCGCGCGGTCGTGCCGGTCATAGACATGCACGTCATATCCGGCGACGCGCAGATACTCCGCCGCGCTCAGCCCCGCCGGACCCGCGCCGATGACGCCGACCGACTGCCCGCGGGCACGACCCGGCACCAGCGGCTCGACCCAGCCCTCTTCCCAGGCGGTGTCGGTGATGTATTTTTCGACCGAACCGATCGTGACCGCGCCGTGGCCCGAAAATTCGATGACGCAATTGCCCTCGCACAAACGGTCCTGCGGACAGATGCGGCCGCAGATTTCGGGCATGGTCGACGTACTGTTCGACAGCTCATACGCCTCGCGCAGCCGCCCTTCCGCCGTCAGCCGCAGCCAGTCGGGGATGTGGTTGTGCAGCGGGCAATGGACCGAACAATAAGGCACGCCGCACTGCGAACAGCGCCCCGCCTGCTCGCTCGCCTTGGGCGGCGCAAAGCGGTCGGCGATCTCGCGAAAGTCGCGGTTGCGTTCGTCGGCGTCGCGCTTGGACGGAAAATCCTGCCCGACGTCCACGAACTTCAAGGTGGCGTTCATGGTGCGTCCTTCCTGTACTGGACGCGCCTATAGTTACGCTCTGCGCCAAAGTCACGCACAAAAACAGTGATAGGTCAGCAGACGTTACCTATTATCTTGACCCGCCATCTTTGTGAGCAACTTCCATCAGATGGCAATATCGATACGGGTCCGCTTCGGACCTATCGAGCCAGCAGCCATATCAATGCCGCGCCACCCGCGACAATGCGATACCAGGCAAAGGGTGCGAACCCGAACCGCGAAACCAGCGCGACAAAGGCTTTCACCACCGCCATCGCCACGATGAACGCCATCGCGAAACCGATCGCAATTGCGTTAAGATCGTCCAGGCTCAACAGCGCACGGTCTTTCCACAGCGCGTAGACGGTAGCCGCCGTCATCGTCGGCACGGCCAGGAAAAAGCTGAACTCGGCCGCTGTCTTGCGCTCCACACCCATCAACAGCGCACCCATGATCGTCGCGCCCGAACGGCTGACGCCCGGCAGCATCGCCAGGCACTGGACGATGCCGATCGTGCCGGCCGTTCGCGCGGGCATCGCCTCGACCGTTTCGAAGCGCACGCGTTTCACCATCCGTTCGATCAGCAGGATCGCAATCCCGCCGACGATCAGCGCCACCGCGACGACGACAGGCGTCTGCATGGCCGCGCGCACCGCGTCATAGGCGATGACCCCGATGATCAGCGCCGGCAGGAATCCCAGCACGATATTGCGCGTAAAAGCCCATGCGGCCGAGCGACCGGCGATCAGCCCGGTGCCCACCGACCAGAAGCGCCGCCAGTAAACCACCAGCACCGCCAGGATCGCGCCCAGCTGGATCGCGATCTTGAACGCCACCGAACTGGCATCGTTGAAGCCCAGCAGTTCGCCGGCCAGGATCAAATGTCCTGTTGACGAAACCGGCAGGAACTCGGTCAGACCCTCGATCGCTCCCAACAGGAGGACCGTCAGCAGCTCGCTCATGCTTTCTCCCGCCCGCAGCGATGGTGGTGATGGCCCGGATCAGGCCGGCGCCCGGTTCTGTCCGAAACGCCCCTGTCGGCGATACAGCACCAGCCATGCCGGCGCCACTGCGCCCAGCGGTGTCGGCGTGATGCCCAGTTGTTCAAACCCTGCCGCGCCAGACGCAACGACATTGTCGCGCTGAAGCATCAGCCACTGGTCGCGCGTGATCGGCGCGCCGGGAAGGAAGCCCATGCTGGCAATCGCGCCGCCCAGCGCGTCGGGCAGCGGCGCGAACGTCTTTTCGCGACCAGTCGCCTGCGCGATCCATTGATGCAGGTCCAGCATCGTCATCACGTCCGGCCCGCCCAGTTCATAGGTGTGGCCGCCATGCACCCCCACGTCCCGCACCGCCGCCACTACCGCACGCGCGACATCGACGACATGTACCGGCTGGAACCGGGCATCGGGCTTCAGCACCGGCACGACCGGCAGTGGGCTGGCGATCAGGCCGGCAAAGCGGTTGATGAACTGGTCCTCGCGGCCGAACACGACCGACGGACGCAGGATCGTTGCGTCGGGAAAGGCCGCGCGCACCGCGGCCTCGCCCCCAGCCTTGCTGCGACCATAGCGCGAGGGTGATTCGGCGTCGGCACCGGTGGCAGAAATGTGGACCAGCGCCCCTGCCCCCGCCGCCCTCGCCGCTTCCGCGACCAGCTTTGCGCCGTCGATCTGGATCCGCTCATAGTCGGTAAAGGTACCCACCAGATTGACGACAGCGTCGCTGCCGTCGATCGCGCGGGCAATGGTGTCGGGACGTGTCACATCCGCCGCAACGAACTGGGTCTGGCCCAGCCCGCCCAGCGGCTTGAGAAAGAATGCGCGCCGCGGATCGCGCTGCGCGATCCTGACCCGCGCGCCGGTCGCCAGCAATTCCTGTGCGACGTACCGGCCCACAAAGCCGCCGCCGCCAAAGAGGGTGATGAGCTTGTCCCGCATGATGCGCCCTGTCCGTTTCCAGCCTTTGTGTCCGCCAATGCCCATTTGAGCGCCAAACGGCAAGCCGCGCTCACCTGTCGAATCGTCGATGCATTTTTTTGAAATTTTGTCGTTGACAGCCCGCCCGACCCGCCACTAGAGGCACCGGCCTACCCCGTGCCCAGATGGCGGAATTGGTAGACGCACCAGCTTCAGGTGCTGGCGATCGCAAGGTCGTGGAGGTTCGAGTCCTCTTCTGGGCACCATTTGCACTAAGGGCTTGAAAACCCTTAGAAATGGCGGAAAACCAAGGCTTTTTACAAGCGTCTAGTACAAAGGTACGAGGACGAAAGCCTATGTGTTCCTACCTCCATAGAGCGCCCAATGGCGTCTATTATTTCCGCATGGGTATCCCTGCGGACTTGCGGCCCTTCATGGCTGGCAAGCGTGAGATTAAGCGATCCCTCGGTCTGAAAGACAGGGAAGCCGCTAAAGCCCTCATCCCCGATATGACCAAGACGGCTCATGCTCTGCTCAAGCAAGCTGAGCGGAATAAGGCCGCTGCAAAGCCTATCCATGCCATGCCGCCTAAGCCTGCATCCCAGATCGAACGGGAGCGGAAGCAATGGGAAGCTGACCAGCTACAGGCTGAGCTTGTGGCCGATGACCTGTTCGCATCTGACAGCGAGATAGAGCGCCTAGAGCCCGTCATGGACGCATTGGCAGCGGGTATAGAGACTGACGCCTCCCCGGCTGACGTGGCTAGGGCTGGCAAGCTGCTAGTCGGGCATGAGCGGGAGAATGCCGGGGCGCTGATCGCGTCCATGCAAGCTCGCTACGGCAAGGATGCCCGCGCATCGGAAAGTCAAAATCAAGCCGTTGAGTACAGCCCCGACGCCAGCGGGACGGGCAAAGGCATCTATCTTGATACAGATATCCTCAACGGGTGGGCCGCTGAGCGTAAGCCGTCGCCCCGTGGCAAGGATGCCTACTGGCGGGATGCCAAGCTGTTCAATTCCATGATGGGCCGAAAGTCCGTCGAGCTAATCACCAAGGCCGATGTGATGGCCTACAAGCGCAAGCTGATAGCGGACCCTAACCGTTCTCAGGTCAATGTGCGGGATCGGCTGGCATACCTGCGAACCCTGTTAGAGTGGGCGGCGCAAGAGGATATCGTCCCCGTCAATGTAGCCCGTGACGTTAAGATGGCTGTGACTGAGCGGGGAGAGAAGCGGAAAGACTTCACCGTTGATGACCTCAACGCCCTGTTTGCTGGCCCGGTTCATGCCAAGGGCGAACGGCCCAAGGGTGGCTATGGTGAGGCTGTCTATTGGCTTCCCCTAATAGCTCTATTCATGGGAGCGCGCCGGGAAGAGATAGGCCAACTACGGGTGCAGGACGTGAAGCAAGTTGCCTACATGGACGATGACGATAAGCGGCAAGAGGTGTGGTGTATCGACATTACAGATACGCCGGATGATGATGCCTTGCCTAATCAGATTAAGAATGAGGCGAGCAATAGGCTTGTTCCGCTGCATCCCAAGCTAATCGAGCTAGGGTTCATCGACTATGTGACCAAGCTGCCAGATCAGGCGGGCCGCGTATTTCCCGGCTTGAAGGCTGTAGGCATTGGCATGAAGCTAACTGACAAGGTTGGCCAGTGGTTTAGCCGGTATAAGCAAGAGTGCGGGATTGAGGATAAGGCTAAGGTATTCCATTCCTTCCGCCATACATGGAAAACCCATGCCGTGGATGCCGGTATCCCTGAGCGGGTATGCCGACAGTTCCAAGGGCATGAAGGTAGGGACGCTGCGGACAAGTACGGGGCCGCTCCATCTATGCGGGTAATGGTAGCGGCCATTGCATCTTATCGGGTGCCGGGGCTGGTCATTCCCAAGCCTTGAGCAAACCGGACATACAGATACCCGAAATCGCCCGTATCAGCCCCGTGGGGAGTCAATCGGATGCGGTCGGGTATCTGTAGGCCGGGATGAGCTATCGCCTCTCAGCGACTCTCCTAGGCAGGATTTCAGGCGTTCGGGCCAAGCGGGACGCCAGCCTCTCGGCGGGCAGCTTCCCCTGTCGGGGCAACGCGGATGCCGCCGCCAGCGGCCTGCATATAGGCCACGTCACCAACCGGGGTGCCATGCGAGCGGCGGGCCGCGTCTCCGGTCTGAGCTATCCGAACGCCGGTAGCATCCTGAGCGCCTCGGTAGGGATCATAGCCGGTCACGCTCCGCCCCGTGGCAGGGCCGCTAGGGGCCTGCTGGACGAGGGTATAGCCGGTCGGCCCCATGACCCACTGAGGGCCGCTCTGCGGGGCCTGAGCGGCGGCAGCGGGAGCCTGAGGGGCATTGCCGGGAACGCCGTTGAAGCCGAACGAGCTTGCCACGGTCTGACCCGGTGGGATCGAGGCGGCATCAGGAACGTCAGGCGTATCGGCATAGGCTTCGCTAGTGCTGCAAAGAGCATCCTCGACAGTCCAATTAGCTGCATCAGCCTCGGTCACTTCGCCCTTGCTGATAGCCAAAGCCTTCGCATCCTCGAGGATCATGGGAGCGAGGCTATCCAAATGGCTTTCGTCGCCGCTGTTGTTGTAGGCAGTAAGAGCCTTATCATACAGGGAAACGGTAGCGTCATCGCTGTTGTGGATCAAATCGACAGCAATGGTCAACGTATCCCGCAAGGCTGGAACGCGAGCTGCGAAAGCATTTAGAGCCGTAGAGTACGCGGTATTAGCTGGGTGCCCCTTTGCAATCTCATCCTGGGCTTGCTTCTGTACAGCGCGGGGATTGTGCCCATGTACAGCAATCAGGGATAGAGCCGCCTTGACCTTAATGGCCTGACGGGGAGTTAGTGCGGTCATTGGTTTTCCTTAGGAATTGAGTGGCGGCACGTCGCCAATGGTGCGCTGCGGAGGGATTGAGCCTGAGCGGATGCAGGCAACGAGGAAGCGGAAGGCATCCTTGACGCGGCGAGTATCGAGGTAGGGACGGCCAGCGGCTTCCCAGAGGGCATGAACCTCGGCGGCCATACGGCGGGCTATGCCTCGGGCTTCCTCTGGCAGATCGTAGATTGCGGGAGTTACGCTGCGGTCCGATAGCTTGGGCCATCCGGCTTCCTGTTCCTCAGCCGCTCTTGTCAGGATGACGGAAAGGCTGGCAGCTTCACCGGGGAGGAAGGCGGCGGCTAGAGCATCATTCGCCCTGCCACTCATCAGCCATGCCGTGACAGCGCCCCATTCAACATGGGCCTTGGTGCCATCGGCATAGGGGCCTGCCCGTTGCAGTAGGTCATCAAGGCTACGTGGCTCTACATGCCACTTGGGTACATAGTCCGGGCGGGGAGGCTTAGGTGCCTCTCCCGTTCCCCAATCATGCAGGCTCTCGCCAGCCATCAGGCCGCGACCGTCCTACCCTTGAAGTAACCACGGGCTTTGCCTGCCAGATAGACGGACATAGCTTTGTGAGGTTCGCCCGGTGCCAGCGCCATGATCCGCGCGGGGATAGCTTCGGGCTTCACCGAAACGAGATAATCAAAGGCATCATTGGCGAGGGATGCAAAGCCATTGCATTCATGCTGCTTAGGAACCGTCTTCTTAAGATCGCAATCCCAAGTGTCCTTCATGTAGCGGATGACAAAGCCAGTGCTGATAAGGTTGTCACCGGGCTTACTATCGACGCGGATATCAGAGAACCCGCTTAGGCGCTTCTTGCGAGCTTCTATCTGTTCGTCAGCAAGTGCCGATGCAAGGCGTTCCTTGGCATCATTAAGGCTGGCGGTAAGCTCATTAGCCTTTTGAATAGCAGCCTCTCCAAAGATCGGAATAGCGGCGTTCACGTTAGCAATCTGAGCTTTGATCTTATCAATGTCATCCGCAATCTCAGAGGAAGTATACTTGTTGGTCATTGGTTTTCCTTGTTCTAATAGATGGATTTAGATGCGGGGAGCAAAAGCGCCGATCTTCAGCTTTTCATCGCGGTAGGTACGGTTCGTCCCGCTATCGGCATCGGCGGCGGCCATCAGCTTGGCGATAGACGGACGGCCTGCGGGCTTGCGCTCGATATGCTTGGGCATAGGGATGCAGAGAACATCTAGGGCGAGACGAAAGCCGTTGATGATACGGCTATCGATACCATCAAGATGAGCAATAATCCGGGGATCACTAAGGCGGCTGGTATCAACAGACATAATCGTCATGGGATATCCTTCATATTGTTGGAGGTTATTTGGCAAAACTTCAGACAGACCGCCCGCTTGCACGTAAGCAAACAGGAACGGGTATATTACAGCTATGGAAGAGGTACGCCTGCTAGCTACCAACTAGGGCAATGCTATAGCTAGCCGGCTGGCAATTGCTCAGGCCGATGGGCGTCATTGGTTTGATGAGCAATGCGTATGTGGAGGATCATTCCTCAGGTAGGCTCAGGCTGACGTATAGCGATCACCTGAACAGGAAACAGGTAATAACTAATCTGAGCCTGTCGGAAGAATGAGATTGTGTATGGCATCCACGGTATCAAGCCGTAGAGTACCAATGATCTATACTGATATAGTATGATCCTAGATTAGATATATTGAAGCTGTATCCGGTCGCCCCCCCGTCCTTCCTCCTACAGATAGATATCCGTAAGCAAGGCGCTATGGAGGAGCAACTACAGCAGCATGATCCTGAGTTAGATTATACGTCGCTTGTATTGCCGGTGTCCGATACCCTGCATCGACTAATGATAGTCGGCACAGCCCGTCGCTCTTAAGCTAAGCCTTGCGGCTCTATGGTATCTACAGTCACGTACTGTCAGACGTGTTCCCGGCCTAAACGGGAACTGGCGGTGATGAATGGTGGCTATTGCAATACGGTCCCGAAATGCTCCGGGCTTTCCTCCCGTGTCTGAGGCGCGCCAGAATAAGCTCCGTACAGAGTCGCCTCGCCTATTCGGCTAGGTCGATACCCTGAGCCTCCCATATCGACTCCCACGGGCATCCTAGGCCGATTTAGCAGGGGTTCACGTCGTCCGCTTCTCGACCCGTTGAATGGCAGCACGGGATACCCCGTACTCGGCAGCGAGCGCGCCAAGGGAAAGACCCTGTGACCGCTTCGACCGGATGGCCGCATGTTGCTCAGCGGTGAGCGCCGATGGCCTGCCAAGCGTCTTACCCTCAGCCTTCGCACGGCTCAGACCGGCTTGGGTCCGCTCTACCAGCAAGTCCCGTTCAAACTCAGCAACGGCAGCGATAACGCCCATGGTCATCTTGCCAGCCGGGCTAGTCAGATCGACGCCACCAAGGGCTAGGCAATGAACCTTCACCCCTTCCTTGGCGAGGCTATCGACCGTCGCCCGAACGTCCATGGCATTGCGGCCTAGCCGATCCAGCTTGGTCACGATCAGAATATCCCCGGCTTCCAGCTTATCGACCAGCTTGGCAAAGCCCTTGCGCTCCATGGCAGCAACGGACCCGGATACAGTCTCAGCTACGATACGCTTGGGATCGACCTTGAAGCCTGCGGCCTCAATCTCCCTGACCTGATTGTCGGTAGTCTGATCGGCAGTGCTGACACGGCAGTAAGCGAAGGTGCGAGCCATTCCGGCCTCCTGTATCGAATAGGTGGCTCGCTATGTGCTGTGTATCGATACCCGTGTCAAGCTATGTTTCGATACATTGATCCAAGCTGTATCGTAACCGGTCGATTTAGATGCAGCTACTTGAGCAAGCGAAGGCTAGCCCCTGAGCTATGCAGGGCATCACGCAATGCCTGAGCCTCAGCGATCCCCGTTCCCTCAGGCAGGTCGAGGATGACCGTCCTACCGTCCAAGCCGATATCATCGTACAGGTTCAGCAGCAGGAAGCATGGCTGGCCGACGTCCCGTTCCTTCACCTCAGCTACGTAATTGCGAGCCATTGCATCCTCCATCGTTAGGGCAGCGATCATGGCGATAGTGACACGCTACGCCGGGAAGGAGAACCGTGCGCGATAATGCAGGCCGCGCTAGGCGTGTCATATCCGTGGACCAGCTGGGCAGGGCATACGGGGTAAAAGGCGCTGGCTCTTATCCGAGTGACCCTCTCGCAAATCTCTACCAAAAATAGGCCGTAAGCGGTTTGGCTATGCTTGCCGTGAGCGGTGAACTACTCTCTCCTATCAAAGGGGAAAAGGCAGGGGATTAGCTGCCTCGTTAGGGTCAGGGCATGGCTAGAAGATACTTTGTAAGTGCAGGCGGCTTTATGCTTATGGTGGCAGGTTATGGCCGGGGAGCCATAGACCTCATCAATTTACCCGGCGATATTTCGGACGCATGGAAGACGAGCATGAGCATCATAGGGTATGCTCCTTGGGTAATCGGCACTATTGGCGTAGCTGTCGCCGTTGGTGCGCTGATCTGGCCAAAGATTAGCCCGCTGAGAACTAGCACCGCAGCCGTTCAAGTTCCTGCCGTTAATCCTCCCGTCGAAGATAATAGACGCGTTGAGCAGGCAGTGGATGTGGCTACGCAAGAGCGCCTTGCTAAGTTAGATGCTCTGACTGCCCGGCTGCATGCGCAGGAGCAAGCTGAGGCTGACAGGGTGCGCGCAAGAGAGCGCAAGGAGGCGGCTATTGTAGCGCTGGATATGTCTGAGCGCATGACCATTCAGCCAAGAGGCAGCAAGATGGCGATGAGTAAAATCGGCATGAACATGCAAGCCATACAGATGCTTCAAAATAGCTTGGCGAATATTGGCTATGACCATGAATTCACCGAAAAGCTCAAAGCCGATGTTGAAGCTGAGTATAAAGCCGATGCTCAGTATTTAGCCATGAACGAGAAGGATCACGATATATGGCCCGCTGCTACAGATAAGCGCCAGTACCTCATATTCTGCGAACAGCGGCGACGTATGATCGAGCTTATCAAGGGCGTAGCCGGAAGGGCGTAGCCGAAGGGGCGTAACGGGCCGCTGTAGCAGTTCGAGTCCCTAGCGCGGACTCACATCGGCTATGACCTTGCCTGAGCTAGTACAAAAGCCTAATACAACCGCCCCGACGCTGATTTAGAAAACCGCAGATTTCCGCCGTTTTTGGTGCCATTCGTAAAATCCTCTTCTGGGCACCATTTTTCTTCAGGCTTTCAAAGGCCTTGGGAAGCAGCCAAAAACCGAAGGCTCTCAACTGGCGTAGAGTATCAAGGTACGCGACTGGAGCCTTACGGTCGCGGCGCGGTAAAGCGCCTAAAGACGTTCCTGGCCCGTACGGATATAGCTGCGCACCCGTCGCTACCGCCCACGGTATCGGCGCACTGTCCGATCAGGGTGGACGACCGCGTTCTTCCCGTCCGCGCGCCCTTCTCATCATTGCCGTGTGTGGGGCGGCGCACGCCGCTATCGCCGGGCGCGGCGACTAACCCGGCACCCTCAAACGGTATCCCACCCCGGGCTCGTTTATTATCAAGCTGGGACGAGCAGGATCCGGTTCCAGTTTCTGGCGCAAGCCGCGGATGGCGATCCGCAGATACTCGACATTCGCCTCCTGCGCCGGGCCCCATACGTCACGGAGCATGTTCGCATGGCCGATTACCCGGTCGGGACTGCGCGCCAACACCGCCAGGATGCCATATTCCTTGGGCGTCAGATGCACCTCCACACCCGAACGGCGAACGCGGCGGCGGGTAAGGTCGATTTCGACATCGCCCGCGCTGATCGCGGATTCGATTTCGCCCCTGTCACGATGCCGGAGGGCGGCACGCACGCGGGCCAGCAGTTCCTCGGTGTCGAATGGCTTTGTTATATAGTCGTCAGCGCCCAGATCCAGCGCCGCGACCTTTTCGGTCGTGTCGGTTCGCGCCGATATGATGACCAGCGCCGCGCCTTTCGCACGGATCAATTGCACCAATTCAAGGCCATCGCGGTCGGGCAGGCCAAGGTCGAGCAACACCGCATCCGGCCGGGCGATGTCGAGCATCGACAAACCCTCACGCGCGTCCTTGGCCTCGATCACCTTGTAAAGGGTGCGCTCCGCCGCAACCCTTAGCAGGCGGCGGATCGCGGCGTCGTCCTCGACGATCAGAAGCGTGGCGGACTGGGCCATATCGCCGCATTTAGGTTTCAGGCACGACGCGGTCGAGCGCGATATTCAACGACAGCACATTCACGCGCGGTTCGCCGATGAAGCCCGCAACCGGCCGTTCGATCCGTTCATCGATCAGGTTGCGGATCCGGTCGGATGGGACCCCGCGCGCGGCGGCAACGCGCCGCACCTGCGAGAAGGCCGCCTCAGGGCTAATATGGGGGTCTAGCCCCGAGGCGGAGGTCGTCACCAGATCAGGAGAGATGGAAACCTCTGGTGATGTCCGAAGAGCGGCGATGTCATCGCGTACGCGGGCGCTGAGCGCCTTGGCGCCGGGCGCCAGGTTCGAACCGGACGACGCCATCGCGTCATATCCGGCGCCGGCTGCGGAAGGGCGGCCGTGGAAATAGGCGTCGCTGGTAAAGGCTTGCCCGATCAGTGCGGAGCCGATGACGGTGTCACCGTCGTCGCGGATCAGGCTGCCGTTCGCCTGCGCGGGAAACATCGCCTGTCCGATCACGGTCACCGCCAGCGGATAGGCAAGGCCCAGCAGCAGCGCGAAGCCAAGGGTCAGGGCAATGGCGGGCCGAAACGCCGATTTGATATCTTGCAGCATGTTGTAATCCTCAGGCGAGGTTGAGCGCGCTGACGACCATGTCGATCAGTTTGATGCCGACGAACGGCGCCACCAGACCGCCCAGACCATAGATGGCAAGGTTGCGGCCCAGCAGCGCACCCGCGTCCATCGGGCGATAGGTCACGCCGCGAAGCGCCAGCGGGACCAGGCATGGGATGATCAGCGCGTTGAAGATGATCGCGGACAGGATCGCGCTTTCCGGGCTGGACAGGCCCATGACGTTGAGCACGCCAAGCCCCGGATAAAGCGCGACGAACAGCGCCGGAATGATCGCGAAATATTTCGCCACATCATTGGCGATTGAGAAGGTGGTCAGGCTGCCGCGTGTCATCAGCAATTGCTTGCCCAGCCCGATGATCTCGATCAGCTTGGTCGGATCGCTGTCGAGGTCGACCATGTTACCCGCCTCACGCGCGGCTTGCGTACCCGTGTTCATGGCCACACCGACATCGGCCTGGGCCAGCGCCGGTGCGTCGTTGGTTCCATCGCCACACATTGCGACCAGCTTGCCGCCAGCCTGTTCCGCGCGAATCAACGCCAGCTTGTCCTCCGGCGTCGCTTCGGCAAGGAAATCGTCGACGCCCGCCTCGGCGGCGATGGCGGCGGCGGTCAGGGGATTGTCGCCGGTGATCATCACCGTGCGGATGCCCATGCGGCGCAATTCGGCGACGCCGCTTATTGCGAATAATTCGCTTTACGCCCCGATACCGGCTCGCTATTGCGACCCGATATCAAGAAGGGGAAGTTCTTTGTCAGCTGCAATTGGCCTCTGGTCGCTCGCACTCGCCCTGGGAACGCCGGGGGTTGATCCTGCCGTGGGCGCGGACAGCGGCGTCAGCGATGCCTCGGTCGATCCGCAGGACCGCGACATCGTGGTCACGGGTGAGCGCGACGAGCGCCCCACCACCTCAACCCGCCTGCCCCTGACGCTCAAGGAAACGCCGCAGTCGGTCACTGTGGTTAATCGCCAGCGGATTGAGGACTTCAACCTGAATACCGTTGGCGACGTGCTGGCCCAGACGCCGGGCGTTACGGTCAACACCATCGACAGCAACCGCTCGAACTTCAACGTACGCGGCTTTGCGGTGCGCAACTTCCAGCTGGATGGCGTGCCCACAATCTATCAGGTCAGCGGTTACGAAAACAGCGCCGTCGGCGACATGGCGATTTACGACCGGGTCGAAATCGTGCGCGGCGCGGCGGGGTTGCTGGCCGGGGTCGGTGATCCGTCGGCTACGGTCAATCTGGTCCGCAAGCGTGCGCCCAGCGAGCTGCGCGGCTATTTCAACCTCACCGCCGGGTCCAATTCCTATTACCGGATGGAGGCCGATATCGGTGGTCCGGTGAACCGGGACGGTTCGGTCCGCGCACGGATCGCGGCTGCCTATACCGACACCGAATCCTATATCGACCTTCAGCATGACCGGAACCCGGTGGTCTATGCGACGATCGAGGCGGATATCACGCCGCACACCAGGTTGCGCGTCGGCGGCGATTATCTGCGGACCAATTCGCAGGGCGCCGGCTGGGGCACGGTGCCGCTGTTGTTCAACGACGGCACGCCGACCGACCTGCCCCGCTCCTTCACCGGCACCGCCAACTGGAGCACCTGGTCGCGGGAGCAGACGACGCTGTTCGCCTCCGCCGAACAGGATATCGGCGAAAGCTGGCTGCTGCGCCTGAGCTATAACCGGCGTGCGGGCACGAACGAGAGCGCGCTGCTCAACATCGCCAACGGCCTTCCCGACCGGCAGGGCAACGGGCTGGGCATGTGGTCTTTCTATGGCGAGGTTGACCAGCATGAGGATGCGGTCGACGGCTATGTCGCAGGCAAGATCAAGCTGTTCGGGCGCGAGCATGAAGTGGTCGGCGGCGTCAACTGGTTCGACCGCAGCTTCACGGTCAATCGTTCCGCCTTTGACCTGACAGGCTATCCCACCACCGCGCCCAGCATCCTCGACTGGACGGGTAACCTGGCCCGGCCGCCCATCATCCAGTCGGATGCACGCGACTGGACCCAGGATTTCAAGCAGTTCGGCGCGTACGGCGTGGTCCGGCTCAATCCGACGGACTGGCTGAAGATCATCGCTGGCGGGCGCTATACGGATTACAGCTCGGGCCGCGACAATTTCACGGTCGCCGGCGGGCTGGACCCCGCCCGCCCCTCTACCGGACAGGATGAGCGGCGCTGGGCACCTTATGGCGGCGTGGTCGTGGACCTGACGCGTTCGGTATCGCTCTATGCCAGCTATGCCAGCGTGTTTTCGCCGGTCTCGGCGCGCGGCGCCGACGGCAACCTGCTCGACCCCACGGTCGGCGCCAATTACGAGGCGGGTGTGAAGGCGACGCCGTTTGGTGAGGGCTTCACCATGTCGGCCGCCGGTTTCCACATCAAACAGGACAACATCGCCATCGCCGATCCGACCGCGCCGCTGCTGCCCGACGGCTCGACCCCGTCGATCTCGGTTTCGGGCGTCAGCACCTGGGGCGGAGAGGCGGAGCTGGCCGGTGAGCCGGTCACCGGCTGGACGCTGGCCGCCAGCTATACCTATGCCCGCAGCGAGGACAGCGCGGGCGAGCGGGTGCTGCCGCAATTCCCGCAGCACATCGCGCGTCTCTACACCACCTATCGTCTGCCCGGCGACCGGCTGACGATCGGCGGCGGCGTCAGCGCACAGTCGCGGATGTTCGTGACCGGACAGGTGCCCACCGGCGCGTTCAACGCCAACGGCACGCCCGTGACGGCGGCGGGGGAAGTCGATCAGGCGGGCTATGCGCTGGTCGACCTGCTCGCGCGCTATCGCGTGACCGACCGCGCGACGCTGGGCATCAACGTGACCAACCTCTTCGATCACAAATATTACCGCACCGTCAGCTTCGGCTTTGGTGGACCGGGCGGCTTTTACGGCGCCCCGCGTCAGGTTCTGGGGAATATCCGGGTTGCATTCTGACAAAGCCATGACTGCCGGGGGCGTCGCCTCCGGCCATGGTCGCGGCGGCGCGGCCTGGCGGCGGGCGGGGGACCGGACGCTCCGCCTGATCGCCGCGATGCCGCTGGGCTACGGCGTCGCCAGCCTGTGGGCGGTGGCGATCGCTCATTTGGTGCCGTTGCCAAAGGGTGATGCGGTGATGGCGGCGACGATGTTCGCCTTTGCCATCTGCGCCGCAGCCGCCATGTGGGCCTTTGCCGCGCCAAGCGGCTGGCGGGCGACCTGGACCCTGACGCTGGCGGGTGCAGCGGCGGGGCTGATCGCCATGATGCCGGTGTCTGCGGGCGGATAATGGCCAGGACGTTTCGCCAGTCGCAGGCAACGCTGCACACATGGTCGGGCCTGTTGCTGGGCTGGGTGCTGTTCATCGTCTTTCTGACGGGGACCGCGGCCTACTGGCGCGAAACGCTGAACCGCTGGATGCACCCCGAAACCCCGCGCGTGGAGCGGCCCGCCGAGGTGCTGGACCACGTGCAGCGCTTCCTCGATCGCACGGCGCCGGACGCGCAAAGCTGGTTCATCACCTTGGCCACCCCGCAATCGCCGGGCGCCTATGCATTCTGGGTGCCAAAGCCCGACCCCGACGCGCCGGACGGCGGGCGGCGGCGGCGCAGCGACACCACGGTCCTGATCGGGGCCGACGGCGCGCCTGTGGCGCGGGAGACGCGGGGCGGCGATTTCTTTTACCGCTTCCACTTCGACCTTCATTACACGCCGGTGCTATGGGCGCGGTGGCTGGTCGGTATTGCATCGATGATGATGCTGGTCGCGATCCTGACCGGCATCGTCACGCATAAGAAAATCTTCCGCGACTTCTTCACGCTGCGTCGCGCGAAGGGCCAGCGGTCGTGGCTGGACGGCCATAATGCTACGGCGGTGCTTGCCCTGCCCTTTCACCTGATGATCACCTATACCGGGCTGGTCACGCTGGCGACGTTGCTGATGCCCGCCGCCGTCATTGCCGATTACGGCGCGCAGAACCGGATTTTCGAGGCGATCTTTCCGCGCCCGCCCGTGGTGGAGCCGCTTGGCCGCGCCACCCCGATGGTGCCGCTGGCGCCGATCATTCGCGATGCCGAACACAGGTTCGGCGGACCCGCAGGCTATCTGGAGGTCGCCCATCCCGGCGATGCCGCCGCGCGCATCACCGTCACTCGTGCCAGCAGCGCCACCCTGTCCTCCCACGGTGCGAGCGTCAGTTATGACGGCACGACCGGACGGATGCTGTGGCAATCGCCGCCGCGCGGTGCGGCGATGACGACCTATGGGGCGATGATCGGCATTCATGCGGGTCGGTTCGGTGACACGCTGCTCCGCTGGCTGTATTTTCTGGCCGGGGTGGCGGGCACGCTGATGGTCGCGACCGGCTTGGTCCTCTGGACCGTGAAGCGGCGGGAAAAGCTGGCCGCGCCCGACCGTCCGCCCTTCGGCTTCCGCGTGGTGGAGCGGCTGAACATTGCCGTCGTCGGCGGCTTTCCGCTTGCCTGCGTGGCCTATCTGCTCGCCAACCGGCTGCTGCCGCTGGGCGGCGCGGGGCGCGCGGATCGGGAGATTGCCGCCATGTTCATCGTCTGGGGCGTCGCCACACTGCTGGCCATGATATTGCGCCCGCGGGTCGGTTGGACGCTGCTGCTGGCGGCCACGGCGCTTGCCCTTTTTAGCCTGCCAGTGCTGGACCTGTTGGCGCCCCACCCCGGCCCAATGGCTTGGTTGGCTGACGGGGACTGGGCGATGGTCGGGGTCGAGGCGGTGTTGCTGGTGCTGGCGATCGGCTTTGGCTGGAGCGCACGCCGGGTCTGGCGCCACAGCCCGCGCACGCGCGCCCCGCGAGCGGTCCGTGCCGCCGTGGGGGTTCGTCAGCCGGTGCCAGCCGAATGACCGTGCTGGCGCTGCTCATCGCCATCGGCGCGTTCATGGGGTTCGGCCTGTCGTCCGACCGTCACGGAGCGGCGCGGTTGGGGCGGCGCCCTTCCGCCGATGTCGTGCGGCGCATCCGGGCCGCCGCCTGGGCGGCGCTGACGGTTGCATTCGCGCTTTCGGTCGCCGCGCGTGGCTGGATTTTCGGCCCGATCCTGTGGTCGGGGCTGATCATGGCCGGTGCGGGCGTGGCCTTCCTGTTCCTAAACCTGACACCCCCGCCGCAGAACCGCAGCCACTAGGCGCCGACGGAGTTCCGCCGCGCCATGGCCACTGCCCTGCGAAGGCCCGCAATGTCGATGGCGCCCGGGATCAGATAGGGGCCGACCAGAATGCCGGGCGTACCGCGCAGCCCCATCATCGCGGCATAGCGGCCGGTACGTTCGATCGCGCCGTCGATCTCCGCCCCATGCGCCTTGAGATCGGCCTGCAACCGGCCCCAATTCACGCCCGCCCGGTTCGCAGCGGCGCGGATGCCCTGCACGCTGAGCTTGCCCGACGTCTGCATCATCGCATCGTTGAACGCGGCATGCTTGCCCTGATATTTGGCGGCGATGACCGCGCGCGCCGCCTGCACTGATACCGGCCCGAAGATCGGCCAGTCGCGATAGACGACGCGCACTTTCGCATCCTCCCGCATCAGTTGCTGGATGACGGGATGCACCTTGCGGCAATAGGGGCATTGATAGTCGGAAAAGACGACCATCGTCACATCGGCGCCACGGGGCGCGATGGTCGGCGCGACGGGATCGTTCTGGATTTGCTGGCGGATGCGCGCGCCCTCATCCGCGCGGCGGGTGTCGCCCGCCTCCTCCACGCTCTGCGCGTGCACCGGATTGGCGACGTGGCCACCGACCAACAGCGCGGCCGCAGCGGGGCCGAGCAGGATAGATTTCTTCAAACCGTCGTCCTTTCAAGATCGCGAATAGCCGCGCTCAGCGCCGCGCGTGAGATTTCACCGGCATGAACGCGCACGACATTGCCCGCGGCATCCACGAACAGCGTCGTCGGATAGGCGCTCGCACCGGTAACGGCGGCGACCCGACGCCCGGCGTCGAGGAAGATCGCGTCGCCCGCCAGGTCATTGGCGGACAGAAACACCCCTACCCGTTCCGCCGGCTCGCCCTGATTGACGAGCAGCACGGGCACGCTGGCTCCCCTTGCCACATCGATCACCATGGGCATTTCGCGGCGGCATGGCGGGCACCATGTGGCCCACAGGTTGATGACAAAGGGCCGCCCCCGCATGGCATCGACCGATACCGGTTTCCCGGCGAGGGTCTGCAAGGTCAAGCCGCGGGGCAAGGGCCGCGGATCGGGCGCCGTCAGCGCGCCGATCGCCATATAGGCCAGCGACAGGCCCACAATCGGGGCCAGCAGGAGGCCGGTTGCCCGCTGCCGCCCCAGCATCCCCACCACAACGGCCGCCGCAGCCCCCGCGCCGATCCATGGCGCGAAACCGCCCTGCCACAGCGCCAGTATCGCCCACGGCTCCACCATGAAGCCTGACAGGTTCTGGACGACGAAACCGGCACGCGCAGCAACGATGCCGATCAGCAACGCGGTCCAGGCGACACGCCCCGCCGGGCTGCGCGTCCGCGCCGCCACCAGCGCGCCGATGCTGACGAACGCCCAGATCGCGACCAATGCGACTGCCCGGTCGGTCGCGATCATCAGCGGGCCGAGCCGTAGGATAGCGTCCATCTTCTTACCCGATCACCCCGGCCTGCGGCACGCATCGCGGCCAGCTTTTATCGGCCTTAGCCACCCAGACGTCCGTGGAACAGGATGGACGTGATGCCGACGCGGAACAGGCTTTACCGTTAAGTGACGATTACAAGCTAGGTTAAGCTCGCGTAACCCAGTAACAGGTAACAGATGACGGCCGTTCGCAATCGACAGCAATTCGCGGCCCAGATGATATTCCTCGGCGTTGCCTATGCCGTTCTCGCCGGGATCGGCATCCTGATGCGCGACGGGGAGCGTTCGGTCGCCACCTGGCTGCCCAATGCGCTGGTCGCCGCTTTCCTGTTGCGGGGCGACCGGTCCAGCTATCTACTGTTGGTGCCGGCCAATTTTACCAAGATCTGCGTCGGCGTGCTGCTGGGCAGCACCGTTGAGCGCGAGGTCATGCTGGCGCTGGTCAATTCGGCGGAGATCGTCGCCGTCACGCTGCTGACACGGCGGTGGGTCGGCGGTCGCCTCGACCTTGACGAGCTGTCGCACCTGAGCAAGTTCGCGCTTGTCGGCGGGGTGCTGATGCCCGCGCTCAGCGGCATTCCGGGCAGCATGTTGCTGGCGGGCACGGTGGACATCGGTCTGTTTCAATGGGGATCATGGGCGCTGGCGCACGGGCTGGGCATGCTCATCGTCGTCCCCACCTTGCTGGTGATCGCAGATACCTGGCAGGGGCGGAGGCAGCCGTCGCTGCGACGCGCGACAGAATGGTTCGCGGGCATGGCTGCGGCGGCAATCGCCACCGCGGCGATCTTTTCCCAGACCAGCTATCCGTTGCTGTTCCTCATTTCGCCCATCGTCGTTGTGTCCGCTTTCCGGCTGGGCGTTGCGGGCACGGTGGCGACAGTGGCGCTGATCTCGATCATCGCCGGTCATGCGACCTTCAGCGGGCGCGGCCCCATCCTGTTGGCGGAAGGCAGCTTCAACGCCCAGATCGTTCTGCTGCAACTGTTCCTGGCGACCAACTACGCCATCGGCTTCACCACATCGTCGGTCTTGGCCGCGCGTGGTCGCGCCCGGCGCGAGGCGGAGCACCACCGCGACTTCGCGCAGGAAATCCTGTCGAGCATGCGCGAAGTGATCTTTCGCACCGATGCAGAGGGGCGCTTCAAGTTCCTGAACCCCGCCTGGACCGGCATGACCGGCTATGCCGTCAGCGATTCGATCGGCCTGCCCTGTGCCACGCTGTTCGATCCTGAAGATGCAGAGGCGATCGGTGCGCTTCACGACCAGCTGGAGACGGGCGCGGCAGAGGAAGGCGCGCTGCGCCTGCGGCTGATCACCGCCGATGGCGGCACACGCCATATCGACGTTTCGGTGCGCGCGCTTCGCGTGGCGGGCCAAGGCTATGTCGGCGCGGCAGGCAGCATTCGCGACATCACCGAACAGCATCTGGCGAACGAAGCACGCGCCAAGACGCAGCGACAGTTCGAAACGCTGGCCGATCTGTCCCCGGCGGGCATTTTCCGGACCGACGATCAGGGGCTGCTGATCTACGCGAATGACAGCTGGCTGCGGCTGGCCGGCCTGTCGCGCGAAGCGGCGGCGGGGCCGGGCTGGGCTGCGGCGCTGCCGCCCGACGACCGCGCGCGGGTGCAACATGACTGGGGTGTCGCGGTCAAGCGCGGGGAGCCCTATCGCGGACAGTTCCGCCTTGCGCGGCGCGACGGATCGGTCGCATGGGTGGAAGCGATCAGCGCGCCCGAACGCGACGAAGACGGGGCGATCGTCGGCCATATCGGCGTGACCATCGACATTACCGAACGCAAGCAGTTCGAGGACGAACTGACTGCCGCGCGCGAACGCGCCGAAAGCGCCGCGCGGGCAAAGGCCAGCTTCCTGGCGAACATGAGCCACGAGATCCGCACGCCGATGAACGGCGTCATCGGCTTTACCGACCTGTTGCTGGCCAGCGAACTGTCGAACGAACAGCGACGCCAGGCACAGCTGATCGCGGATTCGGGCAAGGCGATGATGCGCTTGCTGAACGACATCCTCGACCTGTCCAAGGTCGAGGCGGGTCAGATCCGGATCAATCCGGAATCGACCGATTTGCGCCATCTGCTGCGCGGCTGCGTCGCGCTGATGAGTTCGACGGCTGACGCCAAGGGCCTGTATCTTGGCTATCAGGTCGACGAGGCGCTGCCCGAACATGTCTCGGTCGACGGGTTGCGGCTGCGCCAGGTGATCCTGAACCTGCTGGGCAATGCCATCAAGTTCACCCGGGCGGGCCATGTCATGCTGCGCGCCGAACTGGACCCCGATCGTCCGGGCCGCGTGCGGATCGAGGTTGAGGATACCGGCATCGGCATCCCCCCCGATCGTCAGGCGGCAATCATGGAGGAATTCGTCCAGGCCACCGACGCGACATCGCGCGACTTTGGCGGGACGGGGCTGGGCCTGTCGATCAGCAACCGGCTGGTTCACCTGATGGGCGGCGCGCTGACGGTGGACAGCGAACCCGGCAGGGGCAGCTGTTTCCACTTCACCCTGCCCGCCCCGGCCAGCGCGCCGCGTCTCACCATTCCCGCCCGCCCGGCGGCGGTGGCCGATCCGTCGTCGCAAGCCACCGGCCCGGCTGCGCGCATCCTTCTGGCCGAGGACCACGACATCAACCGCGAGTTGATGATCGCGATGCTGGCCGGCATCGGCCACAGCGCGGAAGTCGCGCCCGATGGCGCGCAGGCGGTTGCGATGGTGCGACAGGCGGCACAGGATGGTCGCCCCTATGACCTGGTGCTGATGGACATGCAGATGCCGGTGATGGGCGGGGTCGACGCGACGCGGGAAATCCGCGCCAGCGGTTTCGATGCGGCCCGGCTGCCCATCGTCGCACTGACCGCCAATGCCTTTGCCGAGGACATATCCGCCTGCATCGCGGCGGGGATGCAGGCGCATTTGACCAAGCCGGTCGATGTCCGGGCGCTTCGCAATGCCATTGCCCGCTGGGCTCGCTCCTCGGATGATGCCGACCGGATCGTGTCGGGCGATCCTTCGCTCCGGCAACGCTATGACGCGCACAAGCGGGAAACGCTTGAATCACTGGCCGCGCTGGTGAGTGCAGGTGAGTTCGACCATGCTGCCGTTTCGAACGTCGCCAGCCTGTTGCACCAGCTCGCCGGAACCGCCGGCATGTTCGGGGAGGTGCTGCTTGGCGAACAGGCCCGCCAGCTGGAGGAAGGCTTGCGCCTCTGGCCAGTAGCGGCCCGGCCACAGAATGCCGCCGAAGCACTGGATCGGATGCGCGCCGTCGCCTGAGCCGTTGGCGGTCTGTCGCGGACGCGGCTATGGGGCGGGTCATGGCGCATCTTCCGACCGAATCCGGTTCACCGATCAGCGTGGCCGCCCTTTATCGTTTCACCTGTTTCGCGGACCCCGCCGCCCTGCGCGCGCGACTGGAGCGCATTTGCCGCGAACAGGGAATAAGGGGCACGCTGTTACTGGCGCCGGAAGGGATCAACGGCACGATCGCGGGATCGCATGACGGCATCACGGCGGTGCTGGACCATATCCGCACCCTGCCCGACTGCGCCGATCTGGACGTCAAGCTGTCGAGCGCGTCCACCATGCCCTTTCACCGCATGAAGGTGCGCCTGAAGCGCGAGATCGTGACCATGGGTCAGCCGGACATCGACCCGCGCGCCAGTGTCGGCACCTATGTCGAGCCACAGGACTGGAACGCCCTGATCTCCGATCCCGACACCATCGTCATCGACACGCGCAACCGGTATGAAGTGACGGTCGGCACGTTTCAGGGCGCGATCGACCCCCAGACCGACAGCTTCCGGGATTTTCCTGACTGGTTCCGCGCCCATCGCGACACGTTGCTGGGCAACGGTCGCCAGCCAAAGGTGGCGATGTTCTGCACCGGCGGGATACGCTGCGAAAAGTCCACCGCCTTTCTGAAGCAGGAGGGGGTGGAATCGGTCTATCACCTCAAGGGCGGCATCCTGAATTATCTGGAAAAGGTGCCGCAGCACGACAGTCTGTGGCAGGGCGAGTGCTTCGTGTTCGACCAGAGGGTCGCCATCGGCCACGGTCTGGCCCCCGGCACGCACGAACTCTGCCACGCCTGTCGCCGCGCGCTAAGCCCACTGGATCTGCAATCCCCGCTATACGAAGCGGGCGTCAGCTGTGCCGCGTGCCATGGGGAGCGCACCGACGAACAGCGAGCATCCTATCGCGAGCGCCACCGACAGGAAACGCTGGCCGCCGCACGGGGTCACCCCCATGTCGGCGCCAGCATTGAGGATTAGGGGCGTCAGGAGCTGGTCGCGAACCAGATGGTGTGCATCGGCCCCTTGCCGTTTTCGCGCGCACGGGTCCGCACCTCGTCCACGGCAAAGCCCGCAAGCTTCAGCCTTTTGGTGAATGCCGGGTCCGGTCCCGCCGACCACACCGCCAGCACGCCGCCGGGCCTGAGGGCCCTTCGCGCACGGTCGAGGCCGCGTGCGGTATACAGGCCGTCATTCCCCTCCCGCGTCAGGCCGTCGGGGCCATTGTCCACGTCGAGCATGATGGCGTCGTAACTTGACGGGTTGGACCCCATCACCGCGCCGACATCGGCCAGCTCCAGCGTCACACGCGCATCGTCGAGGCAACCGTCGGTCAGCTCGACCAGCGGCCCGCGCGCCCATTCGATGATGCCGGGGACCAGTTCCGCGACATCGACCCGCGCCCCTTCCCCCACATCTGCCAGCACCGCGCGCAGCGTAAAGCCCATGCCATAGCCGCCGATCAGCAGGCGCGGCGACTTTGCCTTCAGACGCTGGCACGTCATCTGCCCCAGCGCGACTTCGGAACCGCTCATGCGGCTGCTCATCAACTCGTTGCGGTCGAGCATGATGATGAAATCGCGGCCGTGGCGGATCAGGCGAAGCGGCGGGCCGCCCGGCACCTCCGCCGTCCCGATCAGCTCACGTGGAATCACGAACGGCGCGCCTTACGCGCCGCATAGCGGGCGTCACGGGCGGCCTTTTTCTCGGCCTCAGTCTTTTCCTTGGGCTCGGCGGCCTGGCGTGCAAGGGCGGCTGCCTTTTCAGCCTCCTTCTCGGCGCGCGCGGCCTCTGCAGCCGCTTGCTTGGCGGCCCTGCGTTCAGCGGCGGCGGCTTCGCGTGCGGCGCTTCGCGCCTGTCGCTCAGCAATTACAGCTGGATCTGGCGCAGGCTTGGCGCGCAGCTTTTCCAGCGCGCGTTCACGTGCGGCACGCGCCGCTGCGGCGCGCTCATTGAAATCAGGTGGCTTGTAGCCCTTCACAACATCTTCCTCATCATGGGATTTGGCGGCCAATGGCCCCTGCCGCGGCGACCGCTAGCCCATATGAACGCGCGACGTAAGGAAATAGCGCATCAGGGCGCCCGAAAGCGCCGATTGCACGCTGCATTGGGCTGAACCCGCCGACATTTCTGGCCGGGACGGGGCCTTGTTCAAGCGTCTTCGCGCGCCGCAATCAAGAGAGCGCCCGCGAAGTTTTGCACGCCCAGTTTGCGGATGATGCTTGAACGATGCATTTCGACGGTTCGCACGCTGAGCGACAGGTCGTGCGCGACCTGCTTGCTGCTGCGCCCGCCGCTGGATGCGTGAAGGACGTCACGCTCCTTTGGCGTAAGTGAATCGATGGCACTACGACCGCCAGCGGCGCCGGCATGTTGCGCCAGCGCCTCGGGCAGGCTCGCCTCTGCGCGCTGGATTGCGTCGGACAGTTCCGCACGGCGATAGGGCTTGGACAGAAAATCCACCGCCCCTGCCCGGATCGCGCGCACCGCTTCCGGAATCTCGCCAAAGCCGGTCAGCAGGATAACCTGATGCAGGCTGTGCTGGTCCTTCAGCGCGGACTGCAGCTCCAGACCATCCATCCCCGGCATACAAAGGTCCAGCAGGATGCAGCCCGGCGTCAAATCCCTTGCGACCGACATGAACGCAGCCGCATGGGCGAACGTCTGAACCTGATGGCCAAGACGCTGCAACAGCAAGGCGAGCGTGCGCCTGAGGTCAGGATCGTCGTCAACGACGTAAACGTTCATAGCATGCCCCCTGCATAGCCATGTGGCCGGGCAATGTTAGAAATACGTAAATTTGGTTCAAAATGGATGTTTCAGTCGCGCTTTCCTTCGATCGCCTGACGCACTTTCACCGAAAGGGTGGCAAGGCGATAGGGCTTGCTGAGCAAATAGACGCCCGGATCGAGCCGTCCGTGATGCACGATCGCGTTTTCGGTGTAGCCAGACGTGAACAGCACCGGGATTTGCGGCGACAATTCGCGCACCGCTTCGGCCAGCTGGCGCCCGTTGATGCCGCCGGGCATGACCACGTCCGTGAACAACAGATCGAAATCACGGTCGAGGCGGAAGATTTCCAGCGCCTGTACGCCGTTTTCGGCCACCACCACCCGGTATCCCAGCCCGACCAGCTGGTTGGCCACGTGACGGCGGACCATGTCGTCGTCTTCAACCACCAGCAGTCGTTCGGTGCCCCTCCGCAATTCGCGGTCGGCATAAAGCTGGGGCGGCGTGCCCGTATCGCTGCCCATATGGCGCGGCAAATAGATGCGGATCGTGGTGCCGTTGTCGATCTCTGAGTAGACCTTGATGTGGCCGCCGGTCTGCTTGATGAAGCCATGGACCATGCTAAGGCCAAGGCCGCTATTCTCGCCGCCCAGCTTGGTGCTGAAAAACGGTTCGAACGCATGTTCGACCACTTCGGGTGGCATGCCGGTGCCGGTGTCCGACACCGCGATCATCACATAGGGTCCAACCGTCACATCGTTGTGAGCGGCAGCATAGGCAGCGTCGAGTCGACTGTTCGCGACCTCGATCGTCAACTTGCCGCCATCGGGCATGGCGTCGCGCGCGTTGATCGCAAGGTTCAGGATCGCGCTTTCCAGCTGGGCCGGATCCACCAGCGCATTCCACGCCCCCGCGTCGGTGACGAATTCGACATCGATGCTGGGCGTCATGGTCTTGCGCAGCAGATTGTTCATCTCGCGCACCAGCTGCGCGGGATTGACCACGCGTGGTTCCAGCGGCTGTCGGCGGGCAAAGGCAAGCAGCTGTGACGTCAGGTCGGCACCACGTGCGGCCGCCGAGAGGTTCAGCTCGGCCAGCTCGCACAGGTCGCTCGACGGATCCAGTTCGTCCAGCAACCCTTCGCTGTTGCCGATAATAACGGTCAACAGGTTGTTGAAATCGTGCGCGATTCCGCCGGTCAGCTTGCCAACCGCCTCAAGCCGCTGCGACTGGTGCAGGCGCCGCTCCATCAGCAGGGATCCGGTGATGTCGACCAGGCTGCCGACCAATCGGTGCCCGTCGCTCCCATCGCTTTGCAACGCTTCCGCGACCAGTTCGAAACTGCGATCTCCCAGCCCCATTGACGCAGCACCATCGAACCGGATGGATGCGGCGCCGATGACGCCGTTCATCTCTTCCAGAAACGCAGCCAGCCGCGGCTCATCATCGGCTTCGGCCAGCTTTGACAGTTCCGACAGGGTCTTTGGCAACCGGTCGCTCGCGATCGACAGCAGGCGGCTGGAGTAATCGGACCACCACAGGGTGCCGCTCTCAAAGCCATATTCCCAGTTGCACATGCCGATCCGTTCCTGCGCGGAAAGCAGGCGGCGCTCGTTGGCGGCAATCGTCTGGGCGGCCTTGACCGCTGCGGTCACTTCGCGCGCCTCGAATATCAGATAGCTCAGATCGCCATTCTGCACGACGGGCCGGATCACGCACTCCAGGATGCGCTCAAGGCTGTGTCGGGTCCGATAGCTGAACTGGAAACTCACCGGCTGTTCGGTACGCAGCGCCTGATCGATCGACTGATCCAGGGTCTCGGCAGCCCTGCGCCCGGCCGGATCGTTCAATGTCAGGTCGCTGATTCGGCAGCCGATGAGGTCCTTGAAATCGACGCCCACTTCACGCCCGAACCGGTCATTGGCCATCTGGATCCGGCCATGCGCATCAAGGGTGGCCATCAACTGGAACTGTTGATCGAATACCTGCTGAAAACGACGTTCGCTTTCCTGCAGTTCGTGCACAAAGCGTTCGCGGGTGGTGACATCGGTGGCGATCAGCAATCGACGCATGCCATGGGGGCCAGGCACCGTTTGCCCCATTATCTGCATGACGATTTCGTCGCCGTTTTTGTGGCATTGGCGCCAGATCAGCTCCGAATGCGTTTCGCCCTTGCGCAGCGCGGCCCGAACCATTTCAAGGCGCGGCCGCTCTTCGGGGGCATATAGCGCGTCGACGCGCATGTTCTGCAGTTCTTCCAGGGTATAGCCGTAGCAAGAGATGGCCGCCCGGTTTGCGAGTTCGATCCTGCCGCTGTCCAAATGAGTCAGGATGATCGGCAGGGGCGAAGCGTCGAACAGTTCACGGTAACGGGTCGCATTTTCGCGCGCCTCCCCCTCGGCTTCCTGGCACGCCCTGCCCAGCAACGAGGACAGCAGGATGCCCAAGCCGACCAGAAGCAGCGCGCCCGCCATGCTCCAGTTCAACAGCGCCTGACGGCGTGCGGCCGCGTTCGAACGATCGGCAAGCAGCCGCTCCTCGATTGCGCGCATGGCCGAGAGATGCGATCGGATCGCGTCCTGTGCACGCTTGCCTTCGCCCTGCGCGATCAGTCGCCGGGCTGCATCGAGACCGAGCCTGCTGCGAACGTCCAGCACGTTGGCGTTCAGCTCCAGGCGCCTGACAATCAGCGATTTCAGCCGGTCGACGTTCAGCTGCTGGCTGGCATTATCCTGGGTCAATCGGCGAAGGCCGTTCAATTGCCCACGTAGCCGCGCGGGCGTCCCGGCAAATGGCCCGAGAAAACTCGTGCTGCCGGTGATCACATAACCGCGTTGCGCGGTTTCAACGTCGTTCGCGCTCGCCTGAATATCCGACAGCGCGGCAATCACTTCGTTGCTGTGCGCGACCATGTTCAGCCGCTCGCCCAGCCCCGACGTCAGGACCAGCGAAATCCAGACGAGAATCGCCCACAGGATCGCCAGCCCACCGGTCAGCAACCGCCAGTTACGCGCGCGCACCCCTTCGAACGCCGGAAACACTCGCAACAATGAAACCCCCATCACGCCCCGTGACACACGCCATAGCCGGATCGCACGTCCGTCGAAAGCAGGGCGTGCTGTCTGGCACCGCAAAACTACCACCCTGACCTTAGCTCAATGGTAAGGTTTCAGAAACCATAACGATTGTCGTCGCTTGATAAGGGCAAACCGGGCCGCCCTGCCCGGCGCCCGAAAGCGTCAGACACGGGATCGCGGTCGGTCCCGTTGTGCATCGGGTGCAAGCGCCAGTTGCGTATCCGCGACTAGCCGCCGGACGATAGTGCACCGGGCGGCGGCCACTCCTTTCCCGCCTCAACCAGGAGTGGCCGCCGCTTTCGATTTTGACACAATGATAACGATGGAAATGGTAAATTTCCGCGTTATCAAGCGGCCGGGGACGAGAGGCCAAACAGATGAAACGAATGTTGCTGGACGACACGGCGCGGAATGCGATTCTGGGCCAGATGCGCGAAGGTGTTATCGTTGCCGGGCGCGACGGCGAACTGCTTTTTGTCAATGAAGCGGCGAGCGAAGTGCATGGTGCGTCTGTGCTGGGCACCATGCCCGAAGATTATGCCAGGGAATATAATCTGTTCGCTGTCGACGGATCGCCGCTCGCGCCCGAAGAAATGCCGCTGACCCGCGCGGTTCGATACGGCGAAACCACGGAGAATTTCCGCTGGCGTGTTCGTCATCCCGACGGGCACGAAGTATTGGCGATCGGTTCGGCAAAGCCGGTGTACGATTGCAACGGGGTGCAACTTGGCGCGGTTCTAACGCTGCGCGACGATACCGAACGCTATGCGCTTGAGCAGCGACTTATTGAGATAAATCGCGATCTGGAGGCGCGGGTAAAGGCAGCAGCAGACGAAGCAGTCCGCGTCGAGGGTGAACTGCACCAGATGCAGCGCCTGGACGCCATCGGCCGCCTGACCGGCGGTGTGGCGCATGAAATCAACAATGTGCTGACGATCGTCATGGCATGCCTTGAGGAAGTGCAGGCCAATTGCCCGGCCAGCCCGGCCATCACCGCCGTGATCGAGGATGCGCTGAACGCCAGTGAACGCGGCGCGCGACTGCCCAAACAATTGCTGTCCTATGCCCGGCGCCAGCCGCTTGAGCCCCGCGCGGTCAATCTGGACGCGATCCTTGAGGATGTCCCCCGCCTGATCGCGCCGCTTGGACGTCCGGACATCACGCTGGAAATTCCGCTGTCCGGGGTTGAGGGCCGACCCTTTGCCGATCCCAACCAGCTTGAGGATGCTGTCGTCAATCTGGTCCTGAATGCCATCGACGCCATGCCCTATGGCGGCCATTTGAGCCTGTCGACCGAGTTGCTGACGCTTCAGGAACCGCAGGACGACCTGAAACCCGGAAGCTATGTGGCGCTGACCGTTCGCGACACCGGCGTGGGCATGGAACGCGACGTGCTGGCGCGCGCGACCGAACCCTTTTTCACGACGCGCGGCGCTGGCAACGCCCGCGGGCTGGGTCTGAGCGTCGTCGACGGGTTTGCACGTCAATCCGGCGGCACGTTGCTGCTGCGGTCCGAACCCGATGAGGGGACCGAGGCACGTCTGATCCTGCCGCTTGATCGGCGTCAAAGCGCGATCAAAAGCGTCGCCAGTGCCGGTTCGGGCGCCGAACAACTCCACGTTCTGCTGGTCGAGGACGATCCGCAGGTCCTTCGCTCCGCCACCCGTCGGATCGAGCGCATGGGATATCGTGTCACCGCCGCCGGCAGTGCCGACGGGGCGCTTGCCTGCCTGAAGACCACGCCGGGCATCGACATCGTGTTTTCCGATGTGATGATGCGCGGCCGCCCGGACGGACTTCGCCTTGCGGAAGCGACGCGGACCACCTTCCCTTCGCTGCCGATCCTGCTGACATCGGGACATATCGGCGTGGTTGATGGCAAGCCGCTGCCGGCTGGCGTCCGCTTCCTGCCCAAACCCTATCGCAACCACGAACTTCAACGCGCGCTGCGAAACGCATTTGAGGGTTGAGGGCCGATACGCGGAAAACTACCGGGAAAGCGTTTAGGCCTCTTTAACCGTGTCTCAGCATAGCCTTTGGCTGGCCAGAATACGGTCCGAAAGAGGTCGCCTAAATGTATATCGCCCCTCGTCTGCGCATCTTTGCTGCGTCGATGATCGTTGCCTTGTTGCCGACCACGGTGGCCATCGTCGCCGTGAGTCAGAACGCGAATGAATTTCTGCTCCAGATGGATCAGCGCCAGGCGCTGCTGGACGCCGCCGTATCGGTCGAACGCGCGGTGATCGACACTGAAACGGCGCAGCGCGGCTTCCTGCTGAGCGGCGTGTCCGTCTACAAGGTCGAATATCATCAGGCGGAGACGCGCGCCGCGCAGGCGCTGAAACGACTGAGTGTGCTTGCTCGCGACGTGCCTGAAGAGTCGGAGCGGGTAATTGCTGTCATTCGCCCCGCCCGATCGGAACTGGCGCTGCTCGACCAGCTGGACGTCAAGGGTCGCGACGCCGCCATGGATATCGTGCGCAACCAGGCTGCACGCTTCGAAGCGCAACAATTGCGTCAGGCGGTTCAGGCGCTGTCGGTATCGCTCGACCGCGGGTTCGAGGAAGGCGCACAGGACGTTCGGTTCCTGCTGTCGCTTGGCCGCTGGCTGGCGATTGCCGGGGTGATCATCGGCATGGCTGCGGTGCTGATCGCCATCACGATGCTGGGCCGCTATTTGCGCCATTCGGTCGGCGCGATCCTGGGCGCGATGCGGCGCTCCGACGAATCCGGGGTACCCGACGAAGTCACCGCGCGTCTGGCGGGCGAATTCCGCGAGGTCGGCGAAACCTACAACCAGATGTGCGTTCGAATGCGGCAGGAGATCGAACGCCGGGATGAGGCAGAGACCCGCATCGCCGAACTGCTGAACCGCAGTGGTGAGGCGCTGGCCCATCGCCGCCGCGTCAGCGAAATCCTCGCCCGCATCGCCAATCGCCTGCCCGCCTGTCTGGACCAGCAGGAACTGGTGTCGCTTGCGTCGCGCTTCATTCCGCAACTGTTCGATATTCGCGGCGGCGCGTTGTATTTCCAGAATAACTCCGCGACCGTGCTGACGCGCGTGGCGTCGTGGGGCGACTGCACCAGCAGCCAGCCCGAATTCGCGCCCACCAAATGCTGGGCGCTGCGCCGCGGGCAGCAGCATCAGGTTGCTGATGTTTCGACCGACGTGACTTGCGGCCATTTGTCGTGCGACGATCTGGACGGTTATGTCTGCATGCCGCTGATCGCGCAGGGCGATACGGTCGGCCTGCTCTACCTTGAAGCACCGGCGGGCGATCAGGCGGTGGATAACAGCCAGGCGCTGGAAGACATGCGCGTGCTGTGCGAAAATCTTGCATTGGCGCTGGTCAATTTGCGGCTGCGCGAAAGCCTGCGCCACCAATCGCTGCGCGATCCGCTGACCGGGCTTCACAACCGTCGTTACCTTGAAGAAACGATCGATCTGGAATTTGCTAAGAGCCGCCGTCATCGCACGCCGGTGAGCGTCATTCTGGCCGACATTGATCATTTCAAGCACATCAACGACACGCACGGGCATGATACGGGCGACATCGTGCTGCGAAAGGTTGCATCGACGATGGGCGCACATGTTCGCAAGGGCGACGTCGCCTGCCGCTATGGCGGTGAGGAATTCCTTATCCTCCTGCCCGGTCTTGAGCATGGCGAGGCGGTGGAGCGCGCCGAACTGCTGCGCGAACAGATCCGTGCTTTGTCGGTCCGCGCCGGCGATGCCGATGTGGGCCAGATCACCGCGTCGTTCGGTGTGGCGACCTTTACCGGGGGCGACGAAACGCCAGCCGACATCGTGCGCAACGCCGACCACCTGCTTTACGAGGCAAAGGCCGCCGGGCGCGACCGCGTTCATCCGCGCAAGCCGCTGGCAGTCGTGGAGGCAGCCGAAGCGGCCTGACCGCGGGATACCGTAAAAATCCCGTAAGGGACCTCATGTGAACGAAAAATTACGGCCCCGTTCGTTTCGGACCTGATAAGCACAGCGCGGTCATCATCACCCCCACAGATTGCTGATACAGCATGATGAGGGGTGATGATGATCGACGTCCGCAAGCTGAACGACGAATTGCCTGAACATCGGCGGGAACGCCGCTTCGCTCAGTCGACGCGGGTGTTGACCATCGACTATGAAGGTCGGACCTATCCGCTGGTCCTCTGCAATATCTCGCGTCGTGGCCTGGCGGGGCGATGCACGGTAAAGCTGGAAACCGGCGCGTCGGTCGTGGTCAATTTCGAAGATGGGACCAAGGTCGCGGGGCGCGTGCAATGGACGCGCGACGCGCTGAACGGTTTCAGCCTTGTCGAAGCGCTTCCCCATAACCTGATCGCCCAATCGGTCCGCGTTGAGCGTGCCCGCCCCCGCCGCATCGCGGTCAGCCGCCCGGCGGTCCTGCATTTTCGTAACGCCGTTCGCCGCGCGATCATCCGCAATGTCTCGATCGGCGGCATGCTGGTCGAGACGGTGGGCCGCTTGCGCCCCGGTCAGATGGTGCATATCGAAGCCGGCGAATATCGCGGCGTCGGCGAAATCCGCTGGTCTGAGGGCAGCCGTGCGGGCATCCAGCTGGTCGACCCATTGTGCCTTGAGCATTTTGAGCAGGCCAGCGTGATGCGCGCGCCCGGCCGCTGGGCCAGCGAACCGACGGCACCACGAATTCACACCTGACAGGGCCTTGAGGGCACCGTGTACATCAATCTTGCAAAAGATCTCGATCCGTCCAGCGCGGTCCGTACATGGCGGTGGACATTGCATGCCGCGGACGGGCGCGCGATCGCCTATGCGACGGGCTTCTCCAGTCGCGCCGCCGCGCGCCGCGCTGCGCCTGCGCGCTCCATCCCGATATTCACCGCCCCTGCCGTCGCCTGCCCCGCCTGATTTAACGCCACCCATTTTGGTGCAGTAACGCACACACTTTGCGCCTGCGGATTCTATCCTATAGAATGGCGCGATGCGAAACGACATGAACATGCGGCAGGGATATGGCGCAACGCCGACGCTTGCCGACGGCGTGGCCCCGCGCTCGCGCAGTGCCCGCCCGGCTGCGGCGCCGACCATGGTGCAGCAGGCCTATGACCATCTGCTGACCGCCCTTATGACGCTTCAGATCGCACCGGGTGAACGGATCGCCATCGATCAGGTGGCCCGGCGGCTGAACATTTCCCAAACGCCGATTCGCGAGGCGTTGAGCCAGTTGGAGGCGGAAAAACTCGTCTTCAAAATGCCGAATGTCGGCTATCGGGCAAGCCCCCAGATGTCGCGTGACGAGGTCCGCGACCTTTATACGCTGCGCCAACTGATCGAACCCTATGCCGCGGCGCGCGCGGCTGAAGCGATGACGGTCGATTCGGTTGAGGTGCTGAAGGCCATCGACCATGACATGTCGAATATCGTGGCTGGCGACGCGAGCGCCTATTCCCGTTTTGCAGAGGCCGATGACCGGCTGCACCGCCTGATCGCGACGTTGAGCGGCAACCGGTTGATCGCCGACACGATCGAGCGACTGCACGCGCATCTTCACATCTTCCGCGCGCTCTACAGCACCAACGCGCCGACCGAGGCGGCAGCGGAGCATCGCGCGATCATCGACGCACTTGTCGCCCGCGACGGCGAAGCGGCGGCGAATGCCGTTCGCGTCCACCTGGAAGCATCGCAACAGCGTATGGACCGCGTCCTTTCCACCGGCGGTCAGGCTTCGGCCTGACCGGTTTTCCCAACTGAACTTCGCTTGACAGCCCGACGCGAGCCGCTTACCCAAATCATATAGGATAGGAAAAAGCCGGAGAGGGCGATGCGGGGATTTGGTCGGCCCATTTTGGGTTTCGCGGCGCCAATGGTGTCGATGTTAGCGCTCGCGCCGATGGGTGCAACCGCGCATGCGGAAACGGTCGTTCTGGAACACGTCACGTTGATCGACGGCACTGGAAAGGCGCCGCAACGTGATCAATCGGTGCTGATCGTCGATGGTCGCATCAAGCAGGTTGGTCCCGCTGCTCGTGTCCGGGCGCCCAATGGCGCCACCCGACAGGATCTTCGGGGCAAATATCTGATGCCCGGCATCATCGATTCGCACGTTCACCTTGGCCTGGTGGACGGCATCGACCAAAATTACACCGAATATTACGACCGCCAGAATATCGAGCAGCAGCTAAAGCTGTACGCGGCTTACGGCGTGACTTCCGTTTACACGCTCGGCACCGATGGCGACGAAATTCACAACGTCATTGCGGATCAGCGCCGGACAGGGCGGATCGATATGGCCCGCGCGTTCACCGCCGGTCGCGGCGTCGTCTACAAGGGCAGCTATGGTGGTGTCCCCGGTTTGGACCAGCAGGTTTCGACCCCGGCGGAGACGCAGGCAATGGTCCGCCGCGAAGTGGCCAAGGGTGACGACTTCGTAAAGCTGTGGATGGACGACGAGTTCGGCGACATCGCCGAACGCATGCCCTATTCGATCAGCAAGGCAGCGATCGATACCGCGCATTCTGTCGGCAAAAAGGCCGTTGCGCATATCTTCTACCAGGAGAACGCCGCCGCGCTGGTGGATCAGGGTGTCGACGGGTTCATGCATCAGGTGCGCGACGGGGCCCTGAACCCGGCGCTTGCGACAAAGATGAAGGCGGGCGACGTCTGGCAAATTGCATCGACACTCAGCCGTGAGGCGTCCTTCACCTACAAGCTGCTGCCGTTCGTCGATGATCCCTTTTTCTCGCGTGGGGTTGCGCCCGCCACCATTGCGGCGCTGAAAAGCCCGGAGCGGCAACAGCGCCTCGCCTCCGGTCCGCACTTCGCGAAATATCCCGGCGTTCTGGCGCAGGCGATGGCCAATTTCGGCGCCATGGCCAAGGCGGGCGTCAAATATGGCATGGGTACCGACAGCGGCCCGACCGCGCGCTTCCCGGGCTATTTCGCGCATTGGGAACTTGAGCTGATGGTCAAGTCGGGCGTCACGCCGCTTCAGGCGCTTACCGCTGCGACCGGCACCAATGCCAAGTTCCTGAACGCGCGCGATATCGGCACGGTTGAGGCGGGCAAATGGGCCGACCTGCTGGTCCTTGATCGCGACCCGACCGCCGACATCCGCAACACGCGGTCGATCAACACCGTCTATGTCGCCGGCCGCAAGATGCCGACGATCTGGCAGACCTGTGTCGGCCGCGCTCCCGATGCGTGCGGTCCCGCTCCGAAATGAGCGATCGCGCCCTTTCCCCGGAAGCGACCGTCAGGCGGGCTGGCACCCGGCCAACCCGGACGCGGCATACCGTCCTGTGGCTGACGGTTCTCGCTTATCTGATCACCTATATGGACCGGGTGGTCATCGCGACCGCCGCGCCGTCGATCCAGCAGGAGTTCGGCTTCTCGCTGGTGACGATGGGGTGGATCTTCGCCTCGTTCCAGATCGCCTACGCCCTGTTCCAGATTCCGGGCGGCTGGCTCGGCGATCGGTTCGGCCCGCGCCGGGCGCTGAGCGGCGTGGTGCTTTGGTGGTCGAGTTTTACTGCGGCCACGGCGATGACCTGGTCCGCCGGTTCGATGATGGTCTGCCGATTCCTGTTCGGCATGGGCGAAGCCGGCGCGTTCCCGATCGCCACCCGGTCCCTGTCGCGGTGGATGCTGCCGTCCGAACGCGGTTGGGCACAGGGGCTGACCCACGCCGGTGCCCGGCTGGGCGGCGCTGTGACGCCGGTGTTCGTTGCGTGGCTGATTGTCGCGTTCGGCTGGCGCATGCCGTTCATGTTGTTCGCGGTGGTCGGCCTTGGCTGGGCGGCGCTGTGGTTCTGGTTCTACCGCGACACCCCGCGCGAGCATCGTTCGGTCAATGCAGCCGAACTGGAGATGATCGAAGGGTCGCTTGGCGCCGGTCGCGCGCGCGCCAAGGTGCCATGGCGGGTCTTGCTGTCGCAGCCTCAGCTGTGGACGCTGTCGGCGATGTATTTCTGCTACGCTTACTGCATCAACATCTTCCTGACCTGGTTTCCCAAATATCTGCACGACGCGCGCGGTTTCGACATCGCCATGATGGGCCTGTTTGCAAGCATGCCGTTGATGGCCGGTGTGTTGGGCGATCTTGCGGGCGGATGGTTTTCGGACCGGATGGTCAAGCGCGGTGCCGGGCTGAAAATGGGCCGTCGGCTGGTGGCGATCGTGGGTTTCCTGATTGCAGCGGGGATGATCCCGTTGGCGGCCGCGCTGGCTGACCCGGTGCCCAGCATCCTGTGCTTCTGTGTGGCGCTGTTCGGGCTGGAACTGACGGTCGGGGTTTCCTGGGCCGTGACGCTGGACATTGGCGGCGAATATGCCGGCTCGGTATCGGCCGTGATGAATACGTTGGGCAATATCGGCGCGGCGATCGCGGCGGCAGTCACCGGCTATATCGTCGCGGCAAGCGGCTGGTTCGCGGCGTTCGCGGTGCTCGCGGTGCTGTGCCTGATCGCAGCGGCGCTGTTCTTTCGCATCGATGCTTCACGGCCCCTTCATGTGGAAAATGAAAGTGTTCCGGTATGAGTGAGCGGACAACCACTGACCGGCGCACCCTGCTGAAACTCGCAGGCCTGGGTGTGGGCGCGGCAGCGGTACCGGGCGCCGTCGTGGCGCAGCAAACCGATCCGGTGCCACAGCCGGGCGCTGCGCCGGTTCCCGCTCCCCCTTCCCCGCCGTCGGGTCATGACATGTCGGCACATGCTGCCCCGGCGCCGACGGGTGTGGCACCGCCGGCAGGTTATATCTTCCTCGACTCCGACGAAGCCTCCTTCATCGAGGCGTTCGTCGACACGCTGATCCCGGCGGACGAGTTTTCGGCGAAGGGCACGGACCTGGGTGTCGCGGCCTTTATCGATCGCCAGCTCTATTCGGGCTGGGGCCGCGGCAACAACATGTACATGCAGGGTCCGTTTCGCGAAGGCACGCCCGAGCAGGGTTATCAACTGGCGCTGTCACCCGCCGATATCGTCCGGGTCGGGATTGCCGATGTGAACGCCTGGGTCCGCAAGGCGCATGAGGATAACAGTTTCGATACGATCGAAGACGCCGTGCGCGTCGACGTCGTCACACAGCTGGAAGCCGGCAAGATCGAATTGAAAGAGGTCCCGACGTCGGTCTTCTTCAACATGCTGTTCCAGCTGACGATGGACGGCTTCTTCTCCGACCCGGTCTATGGCGGCAACCGCGGTAAGGCGTCGTGGAAGCTGCTGGGCTATCCGGGCGTGGGCGAGATGTATTCCGACAAGATCGCCGAATGGCGAAACAAGCCGTTCCGCGTGGAGGAACCGCTCTCGATTCAGGATATGAGCTGATGGCTACCCGCCTCCCCCCCGTCGACGTCGTGATCGTCGGTTCCGGCTGGACCGGTGGCATCGCGGCCAAGGAACTCGCACCCACCGGCCTTAAGGTCGTGATGCTGGAACGTGGCAAGTTTCAGGACACGAGCCCTGATTTCCTGGCGCCGCAATCGCATGACGCGCTGAAATATTCACGGCGCCTGGAACTGGCGCAGGACCTGTCGAAAGAAACGATTACCTTCCGCAACGACATGAGCCAGACGGCGCTGCCGATGCGCCAATATGGCTTCTTCATCCCGGGATCGGGCTTGGGCGGTTCGGGGGCGCACTGGTCCGGCCTGACGTGGCGCTGGGGCGAGTGGGAGCATCGCATGCTCTCCGGCACGGTCGAGAAATATGGCAAGTCGATGGTCCCGGAGGACATGAACCTTCAGGACTGGCCGATCAGCTATAAGGACATCGAGCCTTATTACGACCGGTTCGAAAAGGTTTGCGGCGTGTCGGGCAAGGCCGGCAATCTGCGCGGCCGCATCCAGAAGGGCGGCAATCCGTTCGAGGCACCGCGCAGCAGCGAATATCCGCTGCCGCCGATGACGCCGTCGCAGAGCATGCTCATGTTCGAGGCGGCGACGAAGCGGCTGGGCTATAATCCCTTCCCCATTCCCGCATCCAATTGTTCGGACAATTACGTCAACCCGGACGGCATCGCGTTGGGCCAGTGCCATTATTGCGGCCACTGCACCAATTACGGGTGCGAGGCGAATGCCAAGGCCAGCCCGCATTTCACGATGATGCCGCTGGCGCGCGCCAACAAGGACTTCGAGCTTCGCACCAATGCGATGGTGCTGAAGGTCAATCTGGACAGCACCGGCAAACGCGCCACCGGCGTCACGTACGCCGATGCGCGCGGGCGTGAGTTCGAACAGCCCGCCGATCTGGTGATCCTCGGCGCGTTCGTAACCGGCAATGTGCAGTTGATGCTGCATTCGGGCATCGGCACCCCTTATGATCCAAAGACCAACAGCGGCGTGGTCGGGCGCAACTATGCCTATCAGAGCCTGGGCGGCGCGCGGGTCGAGATTGATCGTGATACCTATATGAACCCGTTCATGGGTTCGGGCGCGCTCGGAACCTGGATCGATGATTTCGCCAGCGACAATTTCGATTTCGCCAAGGCCGGTTTCATCGGCGGCGCCGGGATCAGCGCGGGCCAGAACAGCGGCGACCCGCTGACCTATCACCCCACATCGCCCGGCAAGCCGCGCTGGGGCGCGGGATGGAAGAAGGCGATGGCCGAAACCTATCAACACACGATGGGCGTCGGCTTTCAGGGCGCGGTAATGTCGTACCGCCAGAATTATCTGGACCTCGACCCGACCTATCGCGACGCATGGGGGCGGCCGCTGCTTCGCCTGACATTCGACTGGCAGGAAAATGAGCAGAAGGTGATGGCTGCGACCTTTGCCCGGTGCCAGCAGATCGCGGGTGAAATCAGCGGAAAGCGTCCGGCCGTCGCCTCCCCCGGCCGGGCGATGGCGGGCCGGCGGTTCTCATCGGTGCCGTACCAGACCTCTCACAATACCGGCGGCGCGGTATTCGGGAACGATCCGCGCACCAGTGCCGTCAACAAATACTGCCAGTCCTGGGATGTGCCCAACGTGTTCGTGCTCGGCGCCAGTGCGCTGCCCCAGAACGCGGCGCGCAACCCCACCGGGCCGGTCGGCGCGCTCGCCTTCTGGGCGGCCGACGCGATCGTGAACAAGTATCTGAAGCGCCCAGGGCGCCTCGTGTAACGAGTGGAGATTATCATGGTTCGAAGCTGGATTGCCGGAACCGGCCTTTTGATCGCAAGCATGGGCGCTGTGGCGGCATTCGCCGCCCCCCCGGCCCCGCCCCCGGGCGACGCGGCCAAGGGAAAGGCAACCTTTGCCCGTTGTGCCGCGTGCCATTCGCTGACGCCGGGCAAAAAGGGCATCGGCCCCAGCCTCGCAGGCGTCGTCGGGCGCAAGGCCGGTACGCTGGCGGGTTATCGCTACTCGCCCGCGATGACCAAGTCCGGCCTGACCTGGGATGAGGCGACCATCGCGCGCTTCATCGCCGGCCCGTCAAAGGTCGTGCCAGGCACCAAGATGATGGCCCCGCCGATTTCCAACCCCCAGGATCAGGCGAATGTGATCGCCTATCTCAAGACAGCGGACAGCAAGTGAGCGAAAACCCCATTCTTTTCGGCGCGGCGCGGCTGCCGCGTGCGATCCTGTTTGGCCGTGGGCAGCGCGGCGCGATCGGATCAACCAGCGCCCGTGTCGGTCGGCGCGCGCTGCTCGTCACTGACGAGCGGCAGGCCGCCCAGCCTGAATTTGCGGCCATCCTGGCCGACCTTCAGGCGCATGGCGTCGAAACGCAGGTCTTCGACGGGGTGATCCCCGACCTGCCGATCTCGGCGATCGACGCATGCGTTGCACCCGCGCGCGACTTTGCACCCGATGTCGTGATCGCCGTCGGCGGTGGCAGTGCGATGGACCTGGCCAAGGTGGCGGCCGTGCTGCTGACGCACGGGGGACAGGTCAGCGACTATTACGGTGAATTCGCGGTGCCCGGTCCCGTGCTACCGCTGATCGCGGTGCCGACGACCGCCGGAACGGGATCGGAAGTGACGCCGGTCGCGGTGATTTCAGACGAATCGCGCGGCACCAAGATCGGTATCGCCAGCCCCTATCTGATCCCACAGGTCGCGATCTGCGATCCCGAACTGACTGCAAGCTGCCCGCCCGGACTGACGGCAGTTTCCGGCGCCGATGCGCTGACCCACGCGATCGAATCCTTCACGACGGCGCGCCGTCCGGCCGACGCGATGCTGACCGAGGAACATGTGTTCATTGGCAAGAACGTACTGTCGGATCATTTTGCCAAGCTGGCCGTCGCCAACCTGTTCAAATATCTGGAGCGGGCATGGCGTGACGGCAGCGACATGGAAGCGCGGGAGGGCGTGATGCTCGCCTCCCTGACGGCGGGTTGCGCCTTTGGCACGGCGGGAACCGCCGCGGCCCATGCGCTGCAATATCCCATCGGCAACCTGACCCACACCGCGCACGGCGCAGGCGTCGCCGCACTGATGCCGTTTGTCATGCAGTATAACCGCCCTGCTTGTGCAGAAGCGTTTGCCGAGCTTGCGACGCTGATCGGCCTGCCCGATGGCAGCGTGGAAGAACGCTCCCAGGCCTTTATCGAAGCCGTGGCCGATCTGATGGCGGCGATCCGCATCCCAGCCTCGCTTGCCGAGCTTGGTTTGGCTGAGGATCAGCAGGAATATGTCGCCGAACATTCACTGAAATCGGCGCGACTGATCAAGAACAACCCCCGCCCGCTCGACCTCGACGCGATGCGGGCCATTACCCACGCCGCCTATTCGGGCGAACGCCAGCAACTCACCGCCATCTGACCGGGGCACGACCATGACCGCCAACAGCTTTCAACCGGCCGGACAGCCGGGACCCTTTGCGATTCCCACCGATCTTCTGGTCGGCGACCGCTGGATGCCATCCGCCTCCGGCAAGCGGATCGATGTCGTCAATCCCGGGTCGGGCGATGTGCTGACCGACATCGCCGATGCGGGCGTGGAGGAAGGGATCGCCGCCGTCGATGCCGCGCATGGCGCCGCCGCCGCATGGGCCGCGACCGCGCCGCGCAAGCGCGCGGAAATCCTGCTCGCCTGCTTCCACGCGATGATGGCCGAGCAGGAATGGCTGGCGCACCTGATCTCGCTGGAAAACGGCAAGGCGCTGACCGATGCGCGGGGCGAAGTCGCCTATGCCGCCGAGTTCTTTCGCTGGTATGCAGAGGAAGCGGTCCGCATCAACGGCGAACTGGGCCTGTCGCCATCGGGCGCGAACAAGATCATGGTTCAGTACCAGCCGATCGGCATCGCGCTGCTGATCACGCCGTGGAACTTCCCGGCCGCGATGGCCACCCGCAAGATCGCGCCTGCACTCGCGGCGGGCTGCACCTGCATCCTGAAACCGGCGGAGGAAACGCCGCTGACTGCGCTGGCCGTGGCAGAGATCATGCGCCGCGCGGGCGTGCCGGCGGGCGTCGTCAACGTCATCAACACCAGCGACCCCGGCCCGGTTTGCAGCGCCATGCTGCATGATCCGCGCGTGCGGAAATTGTCGTTCACCGGATCGACTGAGGTTGGCCGCATCCTGCTGTGCGAAGCGGCGGATCAGGTGATCAGTTCCTCGATGGAACTGGGTGGCAACGCTCCGTTCCTCGTCCTCGACGACGCCGATCTGGATGAGGCGATCGAGGGCGCGATGGTCGCCAAGATGCGCAACGCCGGTGAAGCCTGCACCGCCGCCAACCGCTTCTATGTCCAGCGCGGCATCCACGACGCCTTTGTTGCAAAGCTGTGCGAACGCATGGGCGCGCTGACCGTGGGTGACGGCACCGATGCCGCGACCCAGTGCGGCGCGATGATCAATCAGGATTCGATCGACAAGATCGAGCGGCTGGTGGCGGACGCCGTGGGGCGCGGCGCGGAGATCAAGCTTGGCGGCAAGACGATGGACCGGCCCGGCTTCTTCTATCCGCCGTCGGTGATCGGCAATGTACAGCCCGGTTCGGAAATCCTGGCAACCGAAGTGTTCGGGCCGGTCGCAGCGGTCATTCCGTTCGACGATGTGGAGCAGGCGGTCGAACTGGCCAACGCCACCGAATATGGCCTTGCCGCCTATGTCTATACCGGCGACCTGAAGCGCGGCTTGCAACTGGCCGAGCGGATCGAATGCGGCATGGTCGCGGTCAATCGCGGGCTGGTGTCGGACGCCGCCGCGCCGTTCGGCGGCATGAAGCAGAGCGGCCTGGGCCGCGAAGGCTCGCACCACGGGCTGCTGGAATATTGCGAGGCGAAATACATCGCTGTCAGCTGGTAGCGACAGGAGGGGCGCAGAGCCGAAAAACGGCCGCGCCGGTTTGGGAGAGGGTAAGAATATGGGCGATCTAACGCGGCGCAGGCTCCTGTGCGGGTCCGCGGCGGCAATCGCGACGGCGGGGCTTGCGCCTGTCCGCAGGGCATTTGCGGCAAAGGTCCCGCTGGGGGGCGAGGATACCAAATGGCGGCATTATGCCGCCGATCAGGCGAACACCCGCTATGCGCCCCTCGATCAGATCAATGGCGAAAACTTCAGCGACCTGATGGTGGCGTGGACGTTCAAGACCGACATACTTGGCCCGCGCAAGGAATATCAGTTCGAACCCACCCCCTTGTTGATCAAGGGCCGCCTGTTCCTGACCGCGGGGTCGCGGCGCGACTGCGTGTGTATCGACGCGGCCACGGGCGAATTGCTGTGGATGTACCGCCTGGACGAAGGGCAGCGGGCGCTCAACTCGCCGCGTCAGCTGTCAGGCCATGGCTGTTCATACTGGACCGACGGCAAGCAGGAACGCATCCTGTTCGTGACCATCGGCTATCAGCTCGTGTCCCTCGACGCCGCCACCGGACGGCCCGACCCGTCGTTCGGCACGAACGGCGTCGTCGATCTGAAGCGCGACTTCGATCAGGAACTTGACCCTGAAACCGCCGATGTCGGGCTGCACGCCACGCCCATGGTCGCACGCGATACAGTGGTCGTTGGCGCAGCGCACAGTGCGGGCGACGTGCCGCCGATCCGCCGCAATGTGAAGGGCTATGTCCGCGGGTTCGACGTCCGCACCGGCAAACGCAAATGGATCTTCCACACCATCCCGCAAAAGGGTGAGTTCGGTTACGACACCTGGCTGAACGGCGATGCCGACGAAGCGGGCAACGCGGGCGTCTGGGCCGAAATGTCGGCGGACGAGGAACTGGGTCTCGTTTATGTGCCCGTAGAGCTGCCCACCGGCGACGAAATGGGCATGTTCCGGCGCGGCAACGCGCTGTTCGGGGAATCGCTGGTCGCGCTGGACGTCGAAACGGGTGAGCGGCGCTGGCATTACCAGCTTGTCCATCACGGTTTGTGGGACCGCGACATTCCGTGCGCGCCGATCCTGTGCGACATTCCGGTCGACGGCAAAATCGTCAAGGCGCTGGCCCAGCCGACCAAGCAATGCTGGCTTTATGTCCTCGACCGCGCCACGGGCGAGCCGATCTGGCCGATCGAGGAAAAGCCGGTGGAGGCGGGCGACGTGCCGGGCGAATGGTATTCGCCGACCCAGCCCTTTCCGTCCAAGCCGCCCGCCTATGACGTGCAGGGCGTGACCATCGACGACCTGATCGACTTCACCCCCGAATTGCGGGCGGAGGCGATCGAGCTGGTCAAGCAGTACAAGATTGGCCCGCTTTACACCCCGCCCGTGCTGAGCAAGCCGGGTCGCTGGGGCACGATCACCCTGCCCGGTATTCAGGGCGGCACCAATTGGCCCGGCGGATGCTATGATCCGGAAACGCACACCGTCTTCGTCTATTCAAAGACGCAGCCGGGGCTGATCGGCATCATTCCCAACAGCAATCAGGATGTGTCCGAATTCCCGCACGTTCACGGCGTGCATGGCCGCGAACCGGGGCCGCAGCGGGCGATGGGCGCGGACCGCCCCGGCATGCCCCCCGGCCCGCCCCCAGCCGCCATCCGCGACGCGATGAAGCCGGGCGCAACGCCGCCGCCCGGATTCCTGTCGGTACAGGGCCTGCCGCTGATCAAGCCGCCTTATGGCCGCATCACCGCGATCGACCTGTCAAAGGGCGAGCATCGCTGGCAGATCGCGCATGGCGAAACGCCCGACAATGTCCGCAACCACCCGTTGCTGAAGGGCAAGAAGATTCCGCGCACCGGCCGCGCGGGCAATCTGGGTCCGCTGGCCACCAAGACGCTGGTGGTGTGCGGCGAAGCAGGCTTCTACACCAACGAATATGGCGTGCGCGGCGCGATGCTGCGCGCCTATGACAAGGCGAGCGGTGAGGAAAAGGGCGCCGTCTACATGCCCGCGCCGCAGACGGGGGCGCCCATGACCTATATGCTGGGTGGCCGCCAATATATCGTCGTGGCCGTCGGCGGCGGCAATTACAGCGCGGAACTGATCGCGTTCCGCCTACCGGGAGCAGCATGATGGCAGTACGCGGATCGACACTGGCACTTGCCGTTTCGACGGTCTGTCTGGCGGGCGCGGTGTTGGCGCAGCAACCGGCCACCAACGTCTGGTCGGGCGTCTATACCAAGGAACAGGCGGCGCGTGGGCGCGAAGCCTATGCCATGCAATGTGCCGCGTGCCATGGTGAAACCCTGGCGGGCATAGACGTGGCGCCTGCGCTGGTGGGCGGGCCTTTCCTGAACACCTGGGGCGGCACCTCGGCGGGCGACCTGCACGAACGTATCCAGCAGACCATGCCGCTGAACGCGCCGGGTAGCTTGGGCGGGCGCACGGTGGCCGATATCGAGGCCTATATCTTCGAAGCGAACGGCATGCCTGCCGGCGAACTGGCGCTGCCGCCCAATGCGGCTTGGATGCAGAATATGCGGATCACTACGCAAAAGCCGGAGGGCTGACGCCCCCGGCCCGTTGCATCAGCGCCCCTGCCAGTCGGGAACCCGCTTGGTCTTCGCGAGGAAGTCGGCGACGCCGCGCTGGAAATCGGCGCTGCCATAGACCTGAGAGATCAGCGCCTCGATCTGGGGCAGATCGTCGAAGGTCATGCGCCGGATCGTTTCCTTGGTCGTGCGTGTGGTCAGCGGCGCATTTTCCGCCGCCCTGGCGCAAAGCGCCGCCAGTTCGGCGTCCATCGCATCACGCTCCACCAGCTTGAGCAGAAAACCGCTGGCCAGCAACTGGTCAGCCGTCAGCATTTCGCCCAGCAACACCATGCGCTTTGCGAACTGAACGCCGACGGCGCCGCCCACCCGCGCGACGCTGGCCGCCGACAGGCAGTTGCCGATCGTGCGACCGATCGGCGAGCCGAACTTGGCGTCCGGCGTGGCAATTCGGAAGTCGCAGGCGGAGGCAATGTTGATGCCCCCGCCCACGGCCCATCCTTCGACTGCCGCAATGGTGGTGCAGGGAATGGCGTCGACCGCCGCCATGCACTCATCAATGCCGCGCTCATAATCGACGCCCTGTTGGCCGGTCGTGTAATCGGCGAATTTCGAGATGTCGGTCCCTGAAATAAACGCCTTGCCGCCCACCCCGCGAAAGGTGACGACCCGGATCGACGGGTCGGCGGCAAAGCCACGCGCCGCGTCGCGCAGGTCCAGCCACATCTGGCTGGTCAGCGCGTTGTGCGCGGCCGGGTTGTTGAAGCGGACATGCGCGGCGGGGCCGTCGCGGGTGACGTCAATGCTGGGGCCGCTCATTCCGCCGCCTCATCGCGCGGGGCCAGCAGACCCTTCTCGACCAGTTCGGCGCGCAGTTCGTCGCCATGTTCGTTCAGCAGCGGCGGCGGCAGGCGCACTTCCTGCGGCGTGCCGCGCATCTTTACGGGGAAGCCCAGCGCCTTGAACTCACCTTCGACCGGGTGCGGCACCATCTGAACCATGTCGCGCGCGATCGCCTGTTCGCTTTCCACCGCTTCGCCATAATCGAGAATGGGCGCGGCAGGCACGCCAGCAGCCAGCAGCGCGTCGATCCATTCCTGCTTGGTACGCGTGGCAAAGGTCGGCGCCAGATCGTCGATCAGCACCTGGCGGTTATGCACGCGCGCGGCGTTGGTCGAATAACGCTCGTCCTCCTGCAACTCCGGTCGCCCGATCACATTCAGGAAGGTCAGCCACAGCCCCTGATTCGCGGCACCGATCACGAACCAGCCGTCGGATGCCTTCACCGCCTGATACGGGGCTGACATGCGATTGGCCGATCCGATCGGCGTAGGCGCCTTGCCCGTGCCCCACAATTCGGTGGTTTCCCAGATCGACAGGCCCATCGCCGCTTCCAGCAGCGACGCGTCGATATACTGGCCCTTGCCGCTGGTCTGGCGCCCGATAATCGCGCTGAGGATCGCATAGGCGCTGAACAGGCCCGCGCCCAGATCGGCTACCGCGATCGAATTCTTCGCCGGTTCCATGCCCGGAAAACCGTTGGAGCTGAGAATGCCCGACATCGCCTGCGCGATCAGGTCGAAGCCAGGGCGCTGCGCCCACGGCCCTGTCTGGCCGAAGCCGGAAATGCTGGCATAGACCAGCCGCGGATTGATCGCGGCCAGCGTATCGTAATCGATGCCCAGCCGCGCCGCCACGCCGGGACGGGCGTTTTCGACCAGAATGTCAGCGGTCTTGACCAGCGCATACAGCACTTCGCGATCCGCATCGTCCTTGAGATTCAAGGTGATGCTGCGCTTGTTGCGGTTCAGCGCCAGGAAGCCGGGGCTATCCTCACCCTTCAGGCGAAAGCCCATTGAATGGCGCGTCGAGTCGCCCGTCTTTGGCGGTTCGATCTTGATGACGTCGGCGCCCATGTCGCCCAGCAGCATGCAACAGAACGGTCCCGCCATGACTTGCGAGATATCGAGCACGCGCAGGCCCGCGAGCGGCAGATTTGACATGAGCACCCCTCCTGAAATTCGATCTCGGCATAGCCGATGGATCATATTGTATATGATTTATAGCCGGTCTATCGTCCGGCGCAACGCGATTTGCCGGTTCGGGGCGAAACCCCGTTAAGGCGGACGATAGGAGAGATGTTTGACAATGCGCCCGATGCGACGCTCCAGCAACCTGATACGCGGCCTTATGATGGCGGCAGCACTGCCCGCCGTCGCCGTTCCGGCCCTCGCACAGCAGCGTGGCGACTGGGCCAGCTATGGCCGGGATGAAAGCCACGCCCGGCATTCCCCCCTCGAACAGATCACGCCGGCCAATGTCGGCAAGCTGAAAAAGCTGTGGTCCTATCATATGCGCCCCCCCGGCGCCGCCGCGGCGGCGGTTGACATGCCCGATGGCGTGCCCGAACGCTACAAGACCGGATTCTCCGCGTCCGAGGCAACGCCGCTGGTGGTCGACGGCACCATGTATCTGTCCACGCCGTACAAGCGCGTCGTGGCGCTGGACGCGGCGACCGGCAAGGAACGCTGGGCCTTCACCTTTCTCGGCAACGACCAGGCATCGACGCGAGGCGTCGCTTACTGGCCCGGCGATGTGAAGGTCGGCCCGCGCATCGTATTCGGCACGCGCACGGGCAAGCTCTATGCGCTGGACGCCAAGACCGGCCAGCCCGCCGCGGGTTTCGGCGAAGCGGGCATCGTCAACATGAAGACGCCGGAGGTAATGAACGGCACCCGCGCGCCGCTGGGCATGAGCAGCCCGCCCGCCATCTACAAAAACCTGATCATCACCGGTTCGCGCGTTCAGGAAATGCCGGTCAAGGGCGCGGCAGGCGATGTGCGCGCATGGGATGCGGTGACGGGCAAGCTCGTCTGGACCTTCCACACCATTCCCCAGCCGGGCGAAGCCAATTTCGGCACGTGGGAGGGTGAAAGCTGGAAGGGGCGTTCGGGCACCAACGTCTGGACCTTCGTCGTCGTCGATGACAAGCGCGGCATCGCCTACTTGCCGGTCGGCACGCCGACCTTCGATCGCTGGGGCGGCGATCGCAAGGGCAAGAACCTGTACGGCAATTCAATCGTCGCGGTCGAAGCGGCGACGGGCAAATATTTGTGGCATTTCCAGACGATCCACCACGATATCTGGGACGTGGACCTGCCCGCCGCGACGCTGATCGACGTGCAGCGGGACGGCAAGACGATTCCCGCCATCGCGGTGATGAACAAGACCGCGATCATGTTCATCCTCGACCGAGTCACCGGCGAACCGCTTTACGACGTAAAGGAAGTGCCGGTTCCCACCGACACCGACGTGCCGGGCGAACAGCCCTGGCCGACCCAACCCATGCCGTCCAAGCCCGCGCCGCTCAGCCGACTGGCGTTCAACATGGACGAAATGGTGGAAGGCCCCCCCGCCCTTCGCGCGACCTGCGACAAGATCGTGGCCGACATGAAGGTCGTCGGCAGCAAGATGTTCCAACCGCTGCGTGCCGATTCGTCGGTGGCGTTCTTTCCGGGCAGCTTTGGCGGCATCGACTGGGGCGGCGGTTCGTTCGACCCCAAGAGCGGATTGTACGTCGTCAACATCAACAATCTGGCCAGCCCGCAACAGATGGCGCAGCAGCCCGACGGCAGCTGGGGCCTGAAGTCCGGCTATGCCTATTTCCTTGATCCTGAAACCGGCAATCCGTGCAGCAAGCCGCCATGGGGCGAACTGGTCGCGGTCAACGTCAACACCGGTGACGTGGCCTGGCGCTCCGTGCTGGGCGATAATGAGGACCCTGCGCTCAAGGATGCGGGCGGGATCAGCGCAGGCGGGCCGATCACGACCGCAAGCGGCGTGACCTTCATTGGCGCCACGCGCGATTCGATGATCCGCGCCTTTGACACCAAAACCGGCAAATTGTTGTGGAAGGACCGCCTGCCCGCATCCAACTATGGCACGCCGATGACCTTTGAGATGAAGAACGGGCGCCAGGCGGTCGGCGTGGTGGCCACGGGCGGGTTTGCTTTCCAGCCCGCCACCGCCGATGAAGTTGTCGTCTATGCCCTGCCATGAGGTGCCGTATGTCGTTCAGTAAACTTGCGTTCCCGATCCTTTTCGTTGTCGTCGGTGGCCTTGGCACTGCGGTCGCCGGCCAACAGGCGGCCGCGCCGCCGCCCGGCCCCGGTCTGGACCTGATCAACGAACGCTGTGGTTTTTGCCATTCCACCGCTCAGGTCACCTCGGTTCGAAAGACCCCCGGCGCCTGGGCGGCGACGGTTCAGTCGATGATCGATCGCGGCGCCGAACTGGAACCCGATGAGCAGAAGATCATGGTCGAGTATCTCGCGGCTAATTTGGCGGCAGCCGGTGGCGACGCGGCGGCGCAGCCCTGATGCCGCTTTATGCGATTGACGGCTGCCAGCCGCAGGTGCCCGATAGCAGCTGGGTCGCGCCCTCGGCCGACCTGATCGGCGATGTGCATCTGGGCGCACAGGTGGGGATATGGTTCGGCGCGGTGATCCGTGCCGACAACACCCCCATTACGCTGGGCGATCGGACCAATGTGCAGGAAGGCTGCATGCTGCATTCTGACCCCGGTGTGCCGCTGAGCGTCGGGGAAGATTGCACCATTGGCCATCATGCGATCCTGCACGGCTGCACCATCGGCAACCGGGTGCTGGTGGGCATGGGCGCCACGGTGCTGAACAATGCGGTGATTGGCGACGATTGCCTGATCGGCGCGGGCGCACTGGTGACGGAGGGGAAAAGCTTTCCGCCCGGCAGCCTGATCGTCGGCGCACCGGCCAAGGTGGTGCGCGAATTGTCGCCGGAAGCGATGGCCGCGCTCAAGGCGTCAGCAGCGGGCTATGCCTCGCGGCAGGCCCATTTCAAGGCCGAACTCAAGCGCGTCGACTGAACCAAGCGCCCCTTTCCAACGTGGAAAGGGGCGCTGTCGTCATTCAGCGGACGGCATTGTTCGGCAACAGCCCCGCAACCTTGGTCTTTACCCGGTACACACCCTTTGACGCGGTGATGTACAGCGTGCGCCCGTCGTTGCCGAACGCCAGATTGGCGGTCTGTACCCCCATGCGTATGCGGCCCAGCGCCTTGCCCTGTGGCGAAACGATCCACACGCCGTCCGGGCCCGTCGCCCAGATATTGCCGCGGCTGTCGACCTTCATCCCGTCGGCGCCGCCGGGGCCATCCTTCGGAAAATCGAAGACCGTCCGCTTGCCGGAGAGAGAGCCATCGGCACCGATGGAATAGGCATAAATGGTGCCCGGTGCGCCATAGTTGCTGACGTACAAGGTGCGTCCATCAGGTGACAGGGCAATGCCGTTGGGCAACGGCAGATCGGTGATGACCGGAGTCAACGTGCCGTTCGCGTAACGGAACACGGCGTTGTAGGGCAATTGCTTTGCCGGGTCCTTGTCCATGCCGTTGAACAGGCCGAATGGCGGATCGGTGAACCAGATCGTGCCGTCGGAACCCACGACCAGATCGTTCGGGCTGTTCAGTCGCTTGCCCTGATAGTCGGCGACCACGGGAGTGAGCGTACCGTTCGCGCCACGTCGCACGATCCGCCGCGCACCCATCTGAGCCATCAAGATGTCGCCACCCCTGGCAACCGCCAATCCATTGGGACCGATATTGGCGCCCGCTGGCGGATTGGGCAAACCGCCCGCATTCTCCAGCACGACGGTGGCACGCCCATTGGCATCGACCGTGCGCAGCTTGTCCCCGGTCACGTCCGAAAACCACAAGCGCCCCTGATGCCACAACGGACCCTCGGTAAAGCTGAAGCCGCTGGCCAGTTCCTCCACCTTGGCATTGCTATCGAGCAACGTGTCGAACGCCGGATCCAGTCGTTCGATGCGCGGCGCGGCGGCAGGGGCCTGTTGCTGCCCCGCCATCGCGGTCCCGGTGACCACCGCGACGATCGCCGTCGCGGCAAAGCCGAATGCCTTCATATTTCCTCCCCAATACACACGATGTTGTCTGACGGGGCCAAGATCCCGGCGAGAAATCCCGTCAATTACGGCGCGGCGACGTTGCCGCCACATATTCGGCCTTGGCCGCCAGATCCTTGGCAATGCCGACGACCATCAGTTCCAGTGGTGCCGATCCCGTCGCTCGCAGCGAACGCGCCTGATTGATGTCGACGGGCACGGCATCGCCCTTGCCGATGCGAACCTGCTCCCCCGCCACGGTCACTTCGCCTTCGCCACCGACGACGTAATACACCTCGCTCATCAACGGCTGCCTGATTTCGCCCAGGCTGGTGCCGGGTGGCATCATCAGGTGGTCGACATAGCTCCAGGGCGTATCGAACACCGTTGGTTGCAGCATGCGGCGGTACATCACCTCGCCCGTGCCGCCGTCCTTATCGCCCACGGGTTTGAGCAGGGCGCGATCCAGCCGCATCGTCATGAACTGGGGAATCGGATCGAGCGCCACATCTTCACGCGAATCGCCCAGATCGAAATTGTCGTAGGATTTGGTCAGCCCGACATTGATGTTCAGCCATTCGATCGGTCGGTCGGTCGGGTTGTAGATGGCGTGAGCGTGGCCGGTGACGTTGGGCGCGCCAGCCGGTCCCTTTACGCGCGACGTACGACCGTCGATCGTGAATTCGGCTTCGCCATCCAGAATAACGAACATCTCTTCGCACTGATTATGATAATGCTGGCCGATCCCGCTTTTAGGCATGATCACGCCGCGATGGACGAAGATCAGGTTTGTGCTGAGCGCATCGGCACCCAGCAGCGGCCCGAAACGCATCTTGCCGGCGCCGGCGTGAACATCCGACAACTCGCGCATCTTGGCGGGATCTGTATGCCCGATCCGCTGCGCCAGCGTCTGTGCGCGAACGGGCCCGGACGCCGCCGCAAGCGCCAGCGTCGCCATCGCGGCCGTCATCATCGTGGTCCAATTCACCACCCTCTCCCTTTTCGCCTGCCGGATCAGACCGGTCTTTACGGGCGGTTATATCGCGCCTAGACAGGAATCATATAGGATATTTCGCGGCACGAACGGCGAAAATGAGGGAGAGGCCGATGGCACGAAACGGACGATCGAGGGTACGCGTACAACTGGTATTCCTGTTGTTCGTCATCAGTGCGGTTGCTTTTCTGGACCGCACCAACATCTCGGTCGCCGGCGTGCAGATGCGCCAGGAATATGGCATCGACCAGATCCAGCTGGGCTGGGTCTTCAGCGCGTTCCTGATCGGCTATGCGGTGTTTCAGGTGCCTGCCGGGTGGCTGGCTGCGCGATATGGCCCGCGAAAGCTGCTGACATGGGCGCTGGTCTGGTGGGGCATTTTCAGCATCGCGACTGCGCTGGTCCCGCCGGAGGGGCGCTATGCCATCCTGATGCTGGCGGTGGTTCGCTTTGCACTCGGCATTGGTGAGGCTGCGGTCTATCCGTCCAGCAACCAGTTCATTTCGCGCTGGGTGCCCGCCGGGGAACGCGGCAAGGCCAATGGCCTGATCTTTGCCGGCGTCGGCGCCGGATCCGGACTGACGCCGCCGCTGATCACCGCCGTCATCGCCTTTGCCGGGTGGCGCGCATCCTTTTACGTGTGTGCCGCCATCGGCCTGATCGTCGCGGCCATTTGGTACGTCGTGTCGCGCGACCGGCCACAGGATCATTCGCGCGTCGATGCGGGCGAGCTGGCGCATATCGAAGCGGGCCTGCCCCCTGCCCCCACCGCTGAAAAGGTTGCCATCCCCTGGGGTGCGATCCTGTCCAGCCGCAGCGTCTGGGGCCTGTTCCTCAGCTACTTCGCCTTCGGTTATGTCATCTGGATCTATTTCAGCTGGTTCTTCATCTATCTGGCCGAAGCGCGGGGACTGGATCTGAAATCCAGCGCGGTCTTCGGCATGGCGCCGTTCCTGGCGATGACACTGGGCTGCCTGGGCGGCGGGGTGCTGAACGACGCCATCGCCAAGCGTTACGGCCTGTATGCCGGGCGCTCGGGCCTTGCGATGGTGGCGTTCGTGCTGACAGGGATTTTCCTGCTGGTCGGGTCGCGCGTCGACAATGCGCCGCTGGCGGTGCTGACGCTCGCGCTGGGCGGCGGGGCCATCTATCTTTCGCAAAGCGGATTCTGGTCGGTGACGGCGGACATTGCCGGACGCCATTCGGGCGTGGTGTCGGGTCTGATGAATGCAGGATGCCAGATTGGCGGGGCGATCACATCGTCGCTGACGCCGTGGATCGCGGCGCAATATGGCTGGGTGGCGGCATTCGGCACCGGGGCCGCGATCGTGCTGGTCGGCACGCTTGCCTGGGCCGTGGTCGACCCGCGCAAGCTGATCGAACCGGCGGGTGAGCCTGAATTGCTCGACCCGGAAATCGTCGCCATCGCGCCGTGACCAAGGGGCGGTCGCCGGTCCGACCCGGCGATTGCTTACACAGACAAGAAGGAGGGGTTACATGAATATCATCCGCCTATGGACCGCATCATGCGCGATCGCGCTGCTGTCGTCGGTCGCGCTACAGGCCGCCACCGCACAGAGCGCGCCCCCCGCGACCGAGTCCCGGCCGAAATACACGCCGCCGCCCCCGCTGGTGGCATGGACGCCCAAGAAGACGCCCTATACGCCGTGGCGCGAACCCAACCGCCCCTGGTGGAAGCTGTCCGACGTGCTGGCGCTGCACAAGGGCAAGGCGAACTGGACGCAGCCGGTGATCCGCAACAAGGATCTGGTCGCCGACTGGCATCAGCTTGCCCCCGGCGGCAAGACGCAGCGGCTGGCCTATTCCGACAATCGCACCGCGATCATCGTGTGGGACGGCGAATTGCGCGTCACCATGGAGGGGCAGGAACCCTTTACCGCGCGCAAGGGGTTCGAGATCAACGTGCCGCTACGGGTGCCCTTCACCCTCGAAAGCACCGGCGCCGCACCGGCGCTTTATTTCCAGTTGAACCAGGCCAGCGACATGCCGCTCTATCCGGTGGACAGCACCCCCCAGCCGCCCGCCAAGGTGAATGGGTGGGAGTATGAGCAGCGGATCGTGACCGGCGGCCCCGGTGGCTTTGACGACAAGCATCAACCCTATCTGGATTATTTCAAGGACGTGATCGCGGCCGATGCCCGTCCCGGCGCCTTTATCGCCGACCAGCATATGTTCGTGAACAACATCCGTGGTCGCGCCACGCCCACGCCGCCGCCGTCGGTGCTGGGCCATTTCCATGTCGGCTATGACGAATTCTGGTTCGTGATGGAGGGCAATATCACCCTGCAGGTGGAAGGCCAGCCGGTCTTCACCGCCGCCGCCGGGGACGTGATCTCTGCACCGCAGGGCCATTGGCACCGCGCCAGCTTTGGCGGGCCCGTCGGGCAATGGGGCACGCGCGTCGCCATCAACCCCTACCCGCGCGGCGGGCACGTCTACACGCAGGAATCGCAGGGCCGACAATAAGAGCGGGGGTGGGAGCCGGAACGACCCGCAACGAGGTCGTTACGGCTGCTTCCTTCCGGACCTGACCGGGTTGGCGACAGTTACGTCCGCCCGACTCCCGTGGGCCATATGGCGAACAATGCGCCCGCTGGCAAGTCGTTCAATCGGGAAGCGGTTCATGCAGAGGGCAACCATTGGCCCCGCGCCGCCGATCGGCGGAATAGCGATAACTCTCCCGCCGCGCGCGATTGATGTTGCCCAGCGGCTGATGCGCGGCCAGCCCGTGCCATGGGGAGAAGGCCAGCGCCTCGTCCAACGCCTGCCGTTCGGTGTCCCATCCGGGCTGAGCCGGCACATCGATCAAGGCCACGGTGCGATAGGGGCTGGCCCCCTGATCCCATTCGACGGTCGCGTCCTCGACCGGCATCGCCGCCACATCGGTGCAGAGCTGAACACGCAACTCCCATGTGCCGCCGTGCCGCGACAACGCAGCGTCGACATCCTCGCGGATCGCGTCGGGCCGCCCCTTCGTATCGACATGCGCGTCGTGCAGCGCGAGCAGAGCAGGCGCAACGGGGCGGATCTGAAACTTGGCGACACGATCGCCATAGCGGAACGCGGTCTGGCTGAAATAGGTCTGCCCCAGCGGATGCACCTGCGGCGCGCCGCCCATCGACTTCAGCGTCGCGCTTTCCAGACCGACGGCCTCCAGCCCCGCCTCTACCCCGCGCAGCGTGGCGGAGAGCAGCTTCTTGCCGCCTTCGGCCCGGTCGGTGGTTTTGGCCAGCAACTTCAGATTGCCCAGAAATTGCGCCGCATCCTTCGCGATGAAGGCGGGCGCATTGACCATTACGAAATCCTGCGTCGTATCGCGCTCGCTGCCCGGCAGCCGCTCCCCCTCGACGCCCAGCACCTTCAGCGCCAACCCGCGCGGCAACGCGATCGCATCGTCCAATATGTCGCCGGGGTTGGTCGAGAAGCGCAGCATCGCTTCATACCGCCCGCCATGCGCGAACAACCCCTGCGCCAGTTCGGGCGGCAGGTCGCCGAGGATGGTCAGCGTGCCGCGCGCAATCCCATGCGCCTTGGCATGGACCGCGCGTACGCCGCGACCATAATCGGCCAGCGTCGTGTCGATGATCTTCCCGAATTGCGCCTTCAGCCCCTCGATCGTCTCGCGCTCGTCGGGCTGAGCCGACTCGAGGTCGGGGGCGTAGCGGACAAAATCGGGCATCGGACGCTCCTGAAAACGGGTCGGGGCGACAATCCCTGCCGCCCCGCCCGGTTCCGCTTGCGCCCGGCCCGGATCAATAGGCGCGAGCGACCAGAATACGCTCGACCGCCGGTTCACCCGTAAAAATGCATGGCCCGGTAGCCGGGGCCGCGCTGCCCGGCACGTTGCGGATCGTCAGCTTCAACGCCTTCAATCGCTCTACGACCTGATCCAGTCCGGCGCCGGTCGGCTTGGCCCATTCGACCTCGACCCAGCCGGGATAGCGTTCGCTCTCAGCGAAATGCGCCTCCAGCCCGGCAAAGTCGGTCACGTCGCGGCGAATGCCCGCGTCCAGCCGCGCCCGCGCCTCGACATGCAGCGAGCCCTGGATCTCGGTCAGCAGCGCCGCTGCCTGATCGACAAAGGCGTTGCGTGGGGTGAAGGCGGTGTCGAGCTTGCCGCTTTCCTGATACAGCCGGTCGCGGCGGATGACGGCGACATTGCCGTTCGCGACATCGCGCGGGCCGACCTCGACGATCACGGGCGCGCCCTTCTTGACCCAGCCCCAGCGCTTGTTGCCCGCCTTTTGCGCGCGGCCGTCAACCATGGCGCGGATTGGTTCGCCCAGCGCGGTCTGACCGTTCAGCTCCGATGCCAGCGCACGGGCGTAATCCATCACCGCTTCGTCCTCAGGCCCATCGCGCAGCATGGGAATGATGACGATCTGCCACGGCGCGACACGCGGCGGCACGCGAAGGCCGTCGTCGTCGCCATGCACCATGATCAGGCCGCCGATCATGCGGGTCGACACGCCCCAACTGGTCGTCTGCGCCAGTTCCAGCTCACCTGCGGCGTTCTGGAAGCGGATATTCTGCGCCGCGGAGAAGGTGGTGCCCAGGAAATGGCTGGTGCCTGCCTGCAACGCCTTGCCGTCCTGCATCATCGCTTCGATGGAATAGGTCGCGACCGCGCCGGGGAAGCGCTCATTCTCCGGCTTTTCGCCCGCGATCACGGGAATGGCTGCGCAATCCTCGGCAAAGGCGCGGTACACCTCCAGCATCCGCATCGTATGCTCGCGGGCCTCTGCCTCGGTGGCATGGGCGGTATGCCCCTCCTGCCACAGAAACTCGGCGGTACGCAGGAACATGCGCGTCCGCATTTCCCAACGGACGACATTCGCCCATTGATTGATCAGCACGGGCAGGTCGCGCCACGACTGGACCCACCGGCTGAACGCCGCGCCGATCACCGTTTCCGACGTGGGCCGCACGACCAGCGGCTCCTCCAGCTTCGCTTCCGGATCGGGGATCAGCCGCCCGTCCTTCTGGATCAGGCGGTGGTGGGTAACGACCGCCATTTCCTTGGCAAAGCCGTCCACGTGCTCGGCTTCCTTCTCGAAGTAGGAAAGCGGGATGAACAGCGGGAAATAGCAGTTTTCATGCCCCGTCGCCTTGATGCGATCGTCCAGCAGGCGCTGCATGCGTTCCCAGATGCCATAGCCCCATGGCCGGATGACCATGCAGCCGCGCACGCCCGATTCCTCGGCCATGTCGGCTTCCGCGATGACGGTCTGGTACCAGCGCGCGAAATCCTCGGCGCGCGTGACGGGAAGGGCGTGCTTGATCATGGAAGCGCCGATAGCCGGGGGGCGCCGGGGCGACAAGCGGCCTGATGCGCTCAGGCCGCCGCCGTCGTCCACCCCAACGCCGGAATCGCAATCGAACGCTTTCCGGCTAGGTCGGTGCGGCACACCACCAGTTCTCGCTGTTCCATATAGCCGATCAGCCGACGGGCGCGCCCCAATGAGGAGGTGCCGTAAACCTCCGCAATCCGTTCGTCAGAGGGGCACGGCGCCCCTTCCCGCGCGGCGCGCGCGACCAGCAGGAACGGTCCCAGCATTTCGCTGGGCAACTCGCGCGCCAGTGACAGGGCGGGCGCCCATTCGTCCTCCAGCCCGTGCGTGATCCCCGCCCGCGCCGCCGCCAAGCGCCGGGCAAACGCCTCAAGGTCGAGCGGCGGTCGAGGAATTCCCGCCATGCGGCAGCGGACCTGATAATCCTGAAACAGCACAGCGGCTGGGCGCTGCGCCGATCCGGCTTCCTCCACGATGGCGAGCAGCACATCGGCGACGATCTGGGCCACACGCTCCGGCGGGATGGCGGGCGTGGGTGCAGTCTCGGGCGGTGGCGGGGCGACCAGCGCCTCGATCACCTCGTCGGCGGGCATCGGTGCGGGCGGCGGTGGTGCAGCCAGCGGGAGCGTCGGTTCCTCGACCGCCTGTTTCAACAGGTCCTTCATGTCGGTCGGGGCCGATGGCAGCGGGATCAGCTTGGGGCTGGAACTGCGCGCGGATGTTTCGACCGCGCCGATCTTCACCGACACCGGGCGGCGCGAGACGGCGGGGCCGAGCGCCAGGAAATGACCGCGTTGCAGGTCGCGGATCGTCTCCGCCTGACGCCGCTCCATGCCCAGCAGGTCGGCCGCCCGCGCCATGTCGATGTCGAGGAAGGTGCGGCCCATCAGGAAGTTCGACGCCTCCGCCGCGACATTCTTCGCCAGCTTGGCCAGACGCTGCGTCGCGATGACACCCGCCAACCCGCGCTTGCGCCCACGGCACATCAGGTTCGTCATCGCACCCAGCGACGCGCGGCGCACTTCCTCCGCCACCTCGCCGCCACCGGCGGGCGCGAAAAGCTGCGCCTCGTCGACGACCACCAGCGCGGGATACCAATGTTCGCGCGGCGCATCGAACAGCGCGTTCAGGAACGTCGCGGCACAGCGCATCTGCCCCTCGGCCTCCAGCCCCTCAAGGCTCAGCACCACCGATGCGCGATGCTCGCGGATGCGCGCGGCCATGCGGGCGATTTCGCGTTCGGCATAATCAGCCGCTTCGATCGCGACATGGCCATAGGCGTCGGACAGGGTGACGAAATCGCCTTCCGGATCGATCACCACCTGCTGCACGCGACCGGCGGACCTCTCCAGCAATCGGCGCAGCAGGTGCGACTTGCCTGATCCGGAATTGCCCTGAACAAGCAAGCGGGTAGCCAGCAATTCTTCAAGGTCCATGGCAACGGATTTGCCCGTGCCATCGACCCCCATATCCACTTCAACCGTCATTTCTTGGCTGTCGATGTCCTGCGCTCGAAGAAATCGAACATGCTGGTCCACAGGTGCAACTGGGACTTGGGATCGCTGATCGCGTGCGTTTGACCGGGATAGAATTGCGTCTCGAACAGCACGCCCTGCTGCTGCAACGCGGCCACCATGGCGGTGGTGTTGTCGAGGAACACGTTATCGTCGGCCATACCATGCATGATCAGCAACGGGTCACGAATCTTGCCCGCGTCGCCGATAGGGGCCGAGCGGGCATAAGCCTCCGGCACCTTGCGCGGGTCGCCCATGTACCGTTCGGTATAATGGGTGTCGTACAGTTCCCACTTGCTGACCGGCGCCACCGCCGCACCCGCCGCGAACAGGCCCGGCGCGGCTTCCAGCAGCTTCAGCGTCATGTAGCCGCCATAGGACCAGCCATGGATGACCATCCGGTCGGGATCGACAAAGGGCTGCGACTTCAGCCACTTGGCGGCCATAACCTGATCCTCGACCTCAACACTGCCCATCGCGTGCCAGATCTGGTCGGTGAAAGCCCGCGAACGGTTGGCGGTGCCGCGATTGTCCATGACAAAGACGATATAGCCCTTGTCGACGATCGCCTGATGCAGCGGGCTGGTCCAGCCGCGCGTCACCCGCTGCGCGCCGGGCCCGCCATAATAGGTGAAGAAGACGGGATAACGCTTGCCCGGCTCCATTTCGGGCTTGAGGATCGAATAATGCAGCGCGCTGCCGTCGGCGGCCTTCAGCGTGCCGAATTCCGGCTCGCGGTGGCTGGCCAGATAGGGCGCATAAGGGTGGTCGGCACCCAGAGCGTTTTCGTCCAGCCATTGCATCCGCTTACCCGCCGCATCGGCCAGATAGCTCTGCGTCGGCTGGGTCGGGCTGGATCGCGTGACAATCAAGCGACTTGCAGCGCCGTCCATCACCGCGCTGTTCCAGTAACCTGCCTCAGTCAACCGCGTGACCGCACCCGCGCGGGTAAGCGGCGCGGCATAAGCGTGGCGTTCCAGCACGCCGTCCTTGTTGGCGGTGAAATAGACCCGATCGCGCGCCTCATCGACGCCGATCACGTCGGCGACTTCCCAATCGCCCTTGGTCAGTTGCGTCCAGCGTCCCTTTGCGAACCGGTAGAGATGTCCGTTGCCGTCGCGTTCGGACCACCACAGGATGCTGCCATCGTCCAGCGCGTGGAAATTATCGGACAGGTTGATCCAGCTCTTCGCCGCCGCTTTCTCGCTGAACAGCACGCGCGATCGGCCGGTCGCAGGATCGACGGCCAGCATATCCAGCACCGTCTGCTCGCGGTTCTGACGCTGGACGTACAGCGTCTTGCCGTCCGCGCTCCAGTCGACGCGCGCCAGATAGATGTCGGGATCGCTGCCCAGGTCGACCTTGACCCGGTCCGAGCCGTCGGGTGCCATCACATACAGCTCGATCGCGACATTGGGCGTGCCCGCCAGGGGGTAACGCTGCTCATACAGCCGCGTGCCCTCTGCCGCGATGGCAGCGCGGGTCAGCACGCGCACCGGCGCTTCATCGAAGCGGGCGACGGCGACGCGGGCATCGCCGGGTGCCCACCAATAACCGGTAGTGCGCCCCATTTCCTCCTGCGCGACGAACTCCGCCTCGCCCCAGTGCACGGTGCCCCCGCCCCCCTGAGTCACGGCGCGCGCTTCACCGCCCGACAGCGGCTGAACCCACAAATTCTGGTCGCGGACGAAACTGATGTAGCGGCCTGCCGGGCTGATGACGGGGTTCAGCTCACCCGCCTCGCTCTGAGTCAGGCGGCGGACATCGCCGTCCAACGTCGCCAGATACAGGTCGCCGTCGAGCGGGACGAGGATCGAGCGGCCGTCGGGCGCCCAGTCATAGCTGACGATCCCGCGCAGACCGCCAATGCGCGCGCGCTCACGCTGCATCTTTTCGGCCTCGGACAGTTCGGCACCGGTGCCGACCTTTTTCGAATCGACCAGCATCCGCCACTGGCCCGTCGCCAGATCCTGCGCCCACAGGTCCAGCCGGTTCGGCTCCCCCTCACGCGGACGCAGCTGGGTCAGCAGCTTGCCGTCGGGCGACAGGCGCGGCGGGCGCCCGCCGCCGCCCGCCAGACCGCCCGCCATCACCCGTTCGAAGCTGAGCGTGCCGGTTTCGGCCGCCATCTGACCTGCGCGCGCCTGTGCCACCGGCTCAGCCGCCATTGCCGTCACGCTTGCCGACCCGAGCATCAGGGCCAACCACCATCCACGCATTCCCATCTCCGGTGAAGCCGCGCCATCGGATCGCACGGCATAAGGATAGGGCGTTCATGCCGCGTGGGGGCGCGGGCGTAAAGGGTCAGTGCTGCGTCTCGGACCCCGCCTTCATCGCTTCGGGTGCGTTGCTGTCGGCCGGCGCGGGGGCGTCGATCTCAGCAATATCAGCATCATGGCCCAGGGTGTCGCGCACCCACAACAACGTCACCAGCACGTACAGCACCACCGCCAGCGGTGCCGCGACGACCACACCGATCATCCCGAACAGGCTGCCCAGCGCGGCCAGCGCGAACAACAGCACCGCTGGCGGGATCGACACCGCGTATTTCTGGATCATCGGCGTCAGCACATTGCCTTCAAGCTGCTGCGCGATGACATAGACGACGATCGTCCACAGGATCGTGTCCGACCCCTGCGCCAGCGCCAGCAGGACGCCGGGCGCCGCGCCGATAAAGGGGCCGATCAGCGGGATGAAGTTGGTCAGGCCCGAAATCACCCCCAGCGCCGCCGCCGAAGGCACACCGACGATCATCAACCCGACCCAGATCAGCGTACCGACGATCAGCATCGTCGCAAATTGGGCAATCAGCCACTGGTTCAGCGCCTGTCCGCTCGCCGACAGCGCCTCACGCACGCGCTCCCCCTCCGATTTCGGGAACAGCTTTTCCACGCCGCGCATGTAGAGATCGGGGTCGAGCGCCAGATAGATTGCCGCGACGATCACCAGCACCAGATTGGTGACTGCACCAACCGCGCCGAACGCGAACGACACGGCCCGGCCCATAATGCTCTGGATGTCGGGGGTGCCGGTCAGGAAACTGTTGAGGAACGGCACCTGTTCGACCAGCGAGCGCGCCTGTTCGAATGCGGTCGGCAATTGCTGTGCGACTTCCGTAAACTGCTCGGTCAGCTGTGCGCCGAACAGGAATCCGCACGCCGCCAGGACCGCCAGGATCAGGAAAAGCCCCAGAAACACCGATGGCATGTCGCCCATGCCGACCCGGCGGAACGGTGCGCCCGCGGCCCGGATCAGCGTCGCGACCAGAACGGCTGAAAAGATCAGCAGGAACACGAACGAAAACTGGACGGTCAGCAACGCCAGCCCGACGATCAGTAATATGACCAAGGTCGAACGCGCCACACGCGCCATGTCAGCCGAACCCATAATTCCCCCTCTTGCCCGGCCAGAGCGCCGGATCGTCGGACGCGAAACAAACTCGACATAGCCGGAGTTCCCGATCACGGGCGAGCCGACATGTTCGACGCCCACAAAGCGGTCGCGACGATCCGTCGCGCGCTTTAGACGATCGGCCCCCTTCCCCATGTCCCGGCCGCTTGCTAAGGCCGCGACGAATCTTCGCATTCGCAACACTGCCGGGCGCGCCCGCGCGGCCACCGCCGCCTCCCCGCCGCGACCGGCCAGACCGGAAGGGCAATTATGACCGCCATCGGCAACGATACCCTGGGCACCCGCGACCAGCTTGAGGTCGCCGGCAAGACCTATCATTATTACAGCCTTGCCAAGGCTGCGGAAAAGCTGGGCGATGTCAGCCGCCTGCCTTTCTCGATGAAGGTGCTGCTGGAAAACATGCTGCGCTTCGAGGACGGCTCGACCGTCACCGCCGAAGACGCCCAGGCGGTTGTCGACTGGCAGAAGGAACGCCGCTCAACCCGCGAGATCCAGTATCGCCCCGCGCGCGTTCTGATGCAGGATTTCACCGGCGTCCCCTGCGTCGTCGATCTGGCGGCGATGCGCGACGCGATCACGTCGCTGGGCGGCGATCCGGCCAAGATCAATCCGCAGGTACCCGTTCACCTCGTCATTGATCACTCGGTCATGGTCGATGAATTCGGCACACCGCAGGCGTTCGAAAACAATGTCGAGATCGAATATCAGCGCAATGCCGAGCGTTACGAGTTCCTGAAATGGGGTTCGAAGGCGCTGGACAATTTCAAGGTCGTGCCGCCGGGCACCGGCATCTGCCACCAGGTGAACCTTGAATATGTCGCGCAGGCCATCTGGTCGTCGGAATCGACCGATGGTTCGGGCATGATCGCCTATCCCGACACGCTGGTCGGCACCGACAGCCACACCACCATGGTCAACGGCCTGGGCGTTCTGGGCTGGGGCGTTGGCGGTATCGAAGCGGAAGCCGCGATGCTTGGCCAGCCGGTTTCGATGCTGATCCCCGAAGTCGTCGGCTTCAAGCTGACCGGCAAGCTGGCCGAGGGCATCACCGCCACCGATCTGGTGCTGACCGTCACCCAGATGCTGCGCGCCAAGGGCGTCGTTGGCCGTTTTGTCGAGTTCTATGGGCCCGGTCTCGCTTCCATGAGCCTGGCGGACCGCGCGACCATCGCCAACATGGCGCCTGAATATGGCGCGACCTGCGGCTTCTTCCCGGTCGACGACCGCACGCTGGACTACATGCGCCTGACCGCGCGTTCGGAAGAAAATGTCGCGCTGGTTGAGGCTTATGCCAAGGCTAATGGCTTCTGGCGCTATGATGATGCAGAGGACCCCGTGTTCACCGACACGCTGGAACTCGACATGTCGACCGTCGTGCCCAGCCTGGCCGGGCCGAAGCGCCCGCAGGACCGCGTGCCGCTGACCGAGGTGGACGACACCTTCAACGGCGACCTTGCCAGCGTGTACAAGAAGGACGCACCCGTCCGCGTCGCGGTGGACGGCAAGGATCATGACATCGGCGACGGCGACGTTGTCATTGCCGCAATCACCAGCTGCACCAACACCTCCAACCCGTCGGTGCTGGTCGCCGCCGGTCTGGTCGCGCGCAAGGCACGCGCGCTGGGCATCAAGCCCAAGCCGTGGGTCAAGACCTCGCTGGCACCGGGCAGCCAGGTCGTCACCGACTATCTCGACAAGGCGGGGCTGAGCGCCGACCTCGACTCGATCGGCTTCAACCTGGTCGGCTATGGCTGCACCACCTGCATCGGCAATTCGGGTCCGCTGGCGGAGCCGATTTCGGCCGCGATCAACGGCAACGACATCGTCGCCGCGTCGGTCCTGTCGGGCAACCGCAACTTCGAAGGCCGCGTGTCGCCCGACGTGCGCGCCAACTTCCTCGCATCGCCGCCGCTGGTCGTCGCCTATGCGCTGAAGGGCACCGTGACCGAGGACATCTATGCCACCCCGCTGGGCGAAGGCACCAATGGCCCCGTGTTCCTGAAGGACGTGTGGCCGACCAACGACGAGGTACGCCAGGTCATCGAATCGAACATCGACGACGAGATGTTCCGTTCGCGCTACTCCAACGTCTATGCCGGCGACCGTCACTGGGCGGGCATCACGGTCGAGGGTTCGGATACCTATGCGTGGCCGCCCGCATCGACCTATATCGCTAATCCGCCCTATTTCGAGGGCATGGACATGACGCCCGCTCCGATCGGCGACATCATTGAGGCAAAGCCGCTCGCGATCCTGGGCGATTCGATCACCACCGACCACATCAGCCCGGCCGGCTCGATCAAGGCCGACAGCCCGGCGGGCAAGTGGCTGATGGAGCATCAAGTGTCGCGCGCCGACTTCAACAGCTATGGCGCGCGTCGCGGCCATCATGACGTGATGATGCGCGGCACCTTTGCCAACATCCGCATCAAGAACGAAATGGTCCCCGGCATCGAAGGCGGCATGACCCGCTATGGCGCCGATGTCATGGCGATCTATGACGCGGCCATGCGCCACAAGGCCGACGGCACGCCGCTGGTCGTCATCGGCGGCAAGGAATATGGCACCGGCTCGTCGCGGGACTGGGCGGCGAAGGGGACGAACCTGTTGGGCGTCCGCGCCGTCATTACCGAAAGCTTTGAGCGCATCCACCGTTCGAACCTGGTCGGCATGGGCGTGCTGCCGCTGGTCTTTGCCGATGGCGTAACGCGCCAGACGCTGGGTCTGACCGGCGACGAGACGTTCACGATCCGCGGCGTCGCCACGCTGAAGCCCCGTCAGGATGTCGAGGTCGAAATGACCCGCGCCGACGGTTCGACCGAAACCTTCATGACGAAGTGCCGCATCGATACCGCCAACGAGCTGGAATATTTCCTGAACGGCGGCATCCTGCAGTACGTGCTGCGCAAGCTGGCGGCCTGATCGCTGCTACCGACGAAAATGGGCGGTCCGGTTCGATCCGGGTCGCCCTTTTGTACATCGGCGATCTACAAAGAGCGGCATCCTAAATGTTTTCCGGAGCGCCACGCTCTTTGAAAGGCGCTGACTAAGCCAGCCTCGCACGGCCATACAATGCTCCGCCGCGGCCGTGCACCTCCTTGACCAGGCCGAAGTATCATAGGCTCGAGGCGACCGCCGCACTGAGGCGAGCTGGATCATGGGGAGAAAGTTGGCAGCGAGCTTGTCGTAGCGGTTGGCGACACGGCGGAAGTGCTTCAGCCGGGAGAAGAACCGCTCGATCAGGTTGCGCTCACGGTAAGCCGTTTGCTGAGGCATGGGTTTCATTTGCGGTTGCTCTTCGCCGGGATATTTGGTGTGCCACCCTAGTCCTGGATCAGTTCGCGGATCCGGACAGCATCATAGGCTTTTGTCGGCAAGCATGATGGTGCCAAGGCCAAGGTGATCGCGCAGATAGTCGGCGATCTGCCCATCAGGCGTCTGCCCGCCAGTCAGGCCGAGCGGGATCGGGAGGCCTTGCACGACGACGAGGATCTCGGTCGTAAGTGCGGCTCTGCTGCGACCGAGAAAATGATCCGAACTCCTTTTTTGCCGTCGCGCCCTGCTGCCGCGCCCGAATGGAAGTGTTGTTGATCATCTGCATCTTGCCATCGTGGGCGGCGCTAGTGGCGTCCATCGGCCGGGCCCACACGCCTCCTTTCGTCATCCGTTGCAGCGATTGTAGCAGGTGGTGCGCGGCCCATAGCGCTTGGGCGAGTCACGCCACGGTGCCCGGAACACAGCACCCAAAAGACGCCGTTCAGCGTCCGCCGATCATCGACGTGCGGTACGCCCTTGCCTTGTTGGGCAGCAGGGGCTCTATCACGCACCATGCGAAGGCGATCAGATCGTATCGGCTCGAGCCGACGCTGAATCAGAAGTCAGCGCAATGCAAAAGGTGTGCTGACACGAGCGCAGACAGCTATCGGCAGGGTATGGTGCTCATATGTGGCAATTCGCTGTCCTTGCATTGGCCGCCACGGCCCTTGTCGAGCAACAAAACCTTACCTTCGACGGCGGAGCCTTCGGAACGCGACGTACTCTTACCTGCACCTGGTTCACGAACCTCAAGAACAGCCGGTTTGAGCTATGTCAGGACGCCAAGGAAACTGCTGCAAGATAGCGATGGCGCATCGATCAAGTGTCCTAGGCGTATGCAACCAATCAGACGCAGCGGTCCGCAAAGCAGCACTGCGTGACAAGCCTGCGCCGCCATAGGGAACATTCAAAATGGTGCTTATCGGGCGCATAAGCCTCAACCCGCACAAGACCCGCTACCTTGCTGACGCCACCAGAACAGTCCTCATCGAGAAGCTTACAAGCGCCCGCTCGTCCAAATAGCGGCGACGCTTGTGAGTTCACGACCTAGCAAACGCTCCGCAAATCAGATCTTATTGGCGATGGACGCGGCAATTACCGGCCGATCGTGGGTTGAGCTGCTAGGTAATCTTGAAAAGTCGGATAGTTGCAATACCAGACGGATGGTAAATATCGCGACCATCACACCACCCAATACATCGAATAAATAGTGGCTACCGTGTGTAACAGCAGAAATCGCCATAAGAATGTTCAGTATCAGCATAGGTATCCGGAGCCAAACCGATTGCCATGATGCCCATCCGCACAACACCGATACCCCTACATGAATGGATGGAAATGTTACGATTCCCGATGCATTTTTGATATCTAGAATGAAAACTTCGCTTCCTCGAACGGCGTAAAATGATTTCAGAAAGAAATATCCGAAGTGAGCATTTATGTTTTCAAGGTCAGTCGCCGCGACGCCGAAAGCTTTATACGCGCCAACAGCAGGGAAAAATGTGCTGATTGCAATCGACAACGTGCAGAGCACTAAATAGGCTAGCACCATCTGAAACGCACGTTTCTCGAAACTTAGCAGTGATAGAGCTATTGGCATCAAAAGAAGCTGAAGCGCAAAGGACGAATAAGCGTACGCAAGTGTCTTGGCTAGCAAGGGGCTCGCGTCGATCACCGACACATACCATAGCCAGTTGAATCCGAGTGAACGATCAATCGCTATGAGAGTCTGATCCGCTAGCGGCATAGCCACTCGCATGGCCGAATAAGAAAACACCAGCACCGGAAGCGTCATCATCAAACCCAGCGCGCTGGCTTCCATGCCGAATCTTAGGCGTTGCAGATTTCGCCAAGCCGCATAAGGGACGAATAGCATAAGAGCTGCAGAAAATAGAAATATCGGTTTAAACGAGGCGATATCAACGCTAAATCCTACGAGATAGGGCAGGACTAACATTGCTATGAGTGCTGCGGCCGTAGCTGCGATCGCCACCTGTCGGCAATGGTTCGTTGTCTGATCCAGCATCTTTTCTCGGCACCGCCCTGCTACAAGCGCCCTCGCTAACCTGATCCGATAAATATATTATTAACTTCAAGGCGACCAATAGAACCGCTTAGTCTTCTGAGGGTGATCGCTAAGCATAAAAATCAACGCCGATCCAGAGTGTGAATCGGAGGTTAGCTTTTGCCAGTAGTCAGCCTATCAAAGCTGACAACGTTACCACGCGCGAAATCGGTATACGTCAACAGGCGACGCCGGACCTTCTACAATCCACATTAAACGCGAGAGGCGCAGCTGGTTCCAATCTATGTCTGTCCCTAAAACGCATAGACCAGCGACGCGCGGCTCGTCGTATCCGTGCTCACCCGGCCCTCTGGCGGGCGGGATTCATATTGTACAACGTAGGATAGCTGCATCTGAAGCGGCCCAAGCACCTTGGCGCTGAGCGCTGTCGTGCTGGATACCGTGCTGTTCGCGGATTGCAGATAGGCCGACGCATCCTGCCGGAAGGAGAGCGTCGGGCTGAGTTGCCAGTCGAAATCGACCGATCCACGTGCAGCCACGTTGTTCTCAAGCGTCTGGTCGATGAAATCGGTCCGCCGGAACGCCGGGCCGAGTTCCAGCTCCAGCGTCATGCCGGTCCGGCGAATGGCGGTATAACCCGCACCCAGCGATGTCGAATAACGGCTTGTATAGCCGAGGAACCGGTCGGCTTCGAACTGGGCCGCGCCATAGAAATACAGCCGGTCGCTGACCTTGTAATTGGGCTCATAGGCGGCGAGGTAACGCTCACGCGAGACGACGTTGAAGCTTTCCTGATAGTCGGCCTGCAACATCCATTTGTGACGCCAGCGAAGCCCTTCGCGCGTGATGTCTAGCTTGCCCGACACGCCGATATTGTCCGAATTGCCGCCGGTCTGGAACCCGGCAATCTCGGCCCGCCCCTTGATCAACGACAGGAAATCCGCCTCCCGAAGCCGGGCCTGCGCGCTGGCCTGACGGTCGTTTTTCCACGCCTGTGCGATGCGCTGCATGGCAGGGGCCGCGGGAATCTTGGCCGCATTGGCATATTTGACGAGGGTGTCGACTTCCCCCTCGTTGCCGCCGGCGATGGCCGCGTCCAGCATCGCCTTCAACTCGACCGGGATGGTCACGGGTTGGGCCTGACCGATCGGATCCTCGCCGGACACGATCGCCACGGCCACAAGGGGGAAGGACTGAAGCATCACGAGGCATTATCCGGCAAAACGCGGCGACAGAATGACGCTAGGGCAAGCCCGCAGGCTCAGCGAACCGCCCCGTCGCGCGCCGGGAGCGATTCGGCGAAGATGTCGAGCAGCCGCTGATATAATTCCCGCTTGAACGGCACGATCAGTTCGGGAAGTTCAGCCGGCTCGATCCAGCGCCACGCGCGAAATTCCGGTTCGGCGGTTTCGATATTCACGTCGCCATCCTCACCTAGGAAGCGGAACAGGAACCAGCGCTGGCGCTGGCCGCGCCATTTTCCCTTCCACACCTTGCCGATCAGGTCGTCGGGCAGGTCATAGGTCAGTTCCTCCCCCGCTTCCGCAACCAGTTCGACCAGATCGGGCGCGATGCCCGCTTCCTCGCCAAGTTCACGGACGGCGGCGTCGATGGGCGCTTCGCCATCGTCGATCCCGCCTTGGGGCATCTGCCACGCCTCAAGCACCGAATCGAGGCGCTGACCGACAAAGACGCGGCCGTCGCGGTTGACCAGCATGACACCGGCACAGGGGCGGTAGGGAAGATCGGCGAACGCGGACATGGGGGCACGCTCCGGGCAATGGCGACGGGGAAGATTTCGCCCTAACTAGGGGGGCGTGATCCCGATTGTCCACCATGCCGATTATGTCGCCCCTGCCCCCGCGCGCAGCGGCTATCAATGGAACAAGAACGGGCTGGTCCGCGACCTGTTGATCGACAGCGGCGCCAGGCTGAAATGGTATTCGCCCGACCCCATGCCGCGCGTATGGCTGGAGGCAGCGCATGAGCCCGATTATGTGGCCGAAGTGATCGAGGCGCGGGTGCCGCCGGCAAAGGAGCGGCGCATCGGCTTTCCCGTTACGCCGCTGGTCGCCCGGCGGGCTCAGTCGGTGCCGGGTGGCACCTGGCTGGCGGCACTTCTGGCGCTCGACCATGGCTATGCCGCCAATACGGCGGGCGGCAGCCACCATGCGCTGGCCGCCACCGGTGCCGGTTACTGTGTGTTCAACGATCTGGCCTGCACCGCCATACGGCTGGTGGAAGAGGGCGTCGTCGGCCGCGTACTGATCGTCGATTGCGACGTGCATCAGGGCGACGGCACCGCTTCGCTGACGGCGGGGCGGCACGATATCGCCACCTATTCCATTCATGCGGACAAGAACTTTCCGGCGCGAAAAGCCCGCTCGACGCTGGACGTGGCGCTGCCCGACGGGGTCGAGGATGCCGAATATCTCGGCACGCTGGAATCGACGCTGGCGCCGATGATCGACGGGTTCGCGCCCGACCTGATCCTCTATCAGGCCGGGGTCGACCCCTTTGCCGGCGACCGGCTGGGGCGGTTGTCGCTGACGCTGGACGGGCTGGCACAGCGGGAGCGGCTGATCGCCCGCCTCGCCCGGTCCCGCGGCCTGCCGGTCGCCAGCGCGCTGGGCGGCGGTTACGGGCATGATGCGATGGAGGTGGCGCAGCGCCACGTCGCGTCGATCCTGACGCTGGGTGCGGCAATGCTGGGCGATACCGCCCTTGGGCCAATGCCGGTCGTACGCGGAACGGTTTAGGGCGACGCGCGTCGCTCGAACGTCCGCAAATCGAAAGGTCCAGATGCCCGATCCCGTCATTGTCTGGTTGCGCCGCGACCTGCGCCTGTCGGATCAGGCCGCACTTGCCGCTGCATGCAGCGAAGGTCCGGTGATCCCGATCTATATCCTCGACGACGAAGCGCCGAAACATCACGCGATGGGCGGCGCATCGCGGTGGTGGCTGCACCACAGCCTGACCAGCCTGGATGCCGACCTGCGCGAAAAGGGGTCGCGCCTGATCCTGCGCCGGGGCAAGTCGGAGGACGAACTGGCCCGCCTGGCAGAGGAAACCGGCGCGTCGGCGGTGCATTGCATCCGTCACTACGAACCGTGGTGGCGCAATGCCGAACGCGCGGTGGCAAAGCGGCTTGATCTGAACTGCCACCATGACAATTACCTTGCACCGCCGGGATCGGTAACGACCGGCAGCGGCAAGCCGTTCAAGATCTATACCCCCTTCTGGCGCGCGCTGAACCAGCATATGCCGCCACCCCAGCCCAATCCCCGCCCGCGCGACATTCCAGCACCCGGCAAATGGCCCGCGTCGGACAAGCTGTCGGATTGGGCATTGCTGCCCTCGCGTCCGAACTGGGCCAAGGGTTTCGAGGATTGGGAGCCGGGCGAAGCGGGCGCGAAAAAGCGGCTGGAGGCATTTCGCCGCCATGCCGACGCGTATGAGGCTGAGCGCAATCTTCCCTCGATCGAGGGGAGTTCCCGCCTGTCACCGCACCTGCATTTCGGAGAATTGTCGGCGGCGCAGGCGTGGTACCGCACCGCCGATGTCGGCGGATCGGTTGCGACGTTCCTGGGCGAGCTGGGCTGGCGCGACTATGCCCAGAACGTCATCCTGCAATATCCCGCCTATGCCACCGAAAACGCGCGCGACGCCTTTGACAAGCTGAATTGGCGCAGCGGCAAGACGGTCGAGGACGAACTGCGCGCATGGCAACAGGGGCGCACCGGCTATCCCATCGTCGATGCCGGGATGCGGCAATTGTGGGCGACCGGCTGGATGCACAACCGGGTGCGGATGATTACGGCCAGCTTCCTGATCAAGCATCTGCTGGTCGACTGGCGAGAGGGGGAGCGCTGGTTCTGGGACTGTCTGGTCGATGCCGATTACGCATCGAACGCGGTCAACTGGCAGTGGACCGCAGGGTCGGGGATCGATTCCAACATGTTCGTCCGCATCATGGCGCCGCTAACCCAGTCCGAGAAGTTCGAAGCTGGCGACTATATCCGCCAATGGGTGCCCGAACTGCGCGCCGTGGGGGATGGTGCGATCCACGACCCCGACGATGCCGGGTGCCGCCCGCGCGATTATCCCCGCAAGATCATCGGCCACCGGGAGGCGCGCGCCCGTGCGCTGGAGGCGGCCAAGGCGATGAAGTGATTGCCATTTCGGATCGCGATGCCAAAGGAGGCGCCGATGACGGATATGGCGCGCAATCGGGGACGACGCACGGGTGAGGTCAAGGCGGGGATGCTCGCCATGTTCGACCGCCTGTTCGTGCGGCTGCTGGACCGGATCGACCGGGGGCTGGCGACGGGATCGCTTGACGCAACGCTGCCCGGCGGCGCGCACCGGCGGCTGGGCGGGCGGGCGCCCGGTGCTGCGGCGGTGGTGGACCTGCGCTCATGGCGGGCGCTGTATCGTCTGGCCACCGGCGGATCGGCGGGTTGGTATGAGGCGTGGGCGGCGGGCGAATGGGCCAGCCCCGACCCCGTTGCTCTGTTCGAACTGTTCGTCGCCAACCGGGAGGGCCTGGGCGATACCGCGCGAGCGCGGCCATGGTCGCGGCTTGCCCGGCGACTGGCGCATCTGGCGCGGCGCAACGATCCCGCCGGGTCGCGCGCGAACATCGCCTATCACTATGACCTAGGCAACGACTTCTACGCCGCCTGGCTCGACCCGACGCTGACCTATTCCAGCGCGATTTTTACGGAGGCCGGCGAGCCGCTGGAGCGCGCGCAGCACCGCAAGCTGTCCGCCATTCTCGACCGCACCGCGACGCGCCCGGGTGAGCGCATATTGGAGATCGGCTGCGGCTGGGGCTCCTTCGCCCGTACCGCCAGTGAAGGCGGCCGAAAGGTCCATGGCCTGACGCTGTCGACCGAGCAGGCGGCGCATGTGAACGCGATGGCGCTGCCGGGCGTGAATGTGTCGCTGACCGATTATCGCGACGCGACCGGCACTTATGACGCGGTGGCCAGCATCGAAATGGTCGAGGCGGTTGGGCAGGGCTATTGGCCCGCCTATCTCGCCACCATCGCGCGGGTGCTAAGGCCTGGTGGGCGTGCGGCGATCCAGTATATCGCCATCGACGATGCGATTTTCGACGCCTATGCCCGCAATGTCGACTTCATCCAGCAATATGTCTTTCCCGGCGGCCTGTTGCTGTCCGAAAGTCGGTTCCGCGCGATTGCAGAGCGTCAGGGGCTGGAATGGCATGACCGGGTGGCCTTTGGCCTCGACTATGCCGAAACGCTGAACCGCTGGCGCCGCGCCTTTGATCGCGCCGATGCCGAGGGGCGGTTGCCCGCCGATCTCGACACCGCGTTTCGCGATCTTTGGCGTTATTATCTGATGTATTGCGAGGGCGGCTTTCGCGGCGGCGGCATCACCGTTGCACAAGTGACGCTGATGAAACCGGCCTAGGCCGCCGCCTTCACCCGTTGCCGATAAAAATGGAGCAGCGGCTCGGTATAGCCATTGGGCTGCCGCTCCCCCCCGAACACCAGCGCGCGGGCGGCCTGGAAGGCGATGCTTTCGTCCTCTCGCCCCGCCATGGGCCGATATAGCGGGTCGCCCGCATTCTGGGCATCGACCTGCGCGGCCATGCGCCGCAGCGCCGCCTCAAGCTCATCTGCGGTGGCAACGCCGTGGCGCAGCCAGTTGGCGAGAAGCTGGGACGAGATGCGAAGCGTCGCGCGATCCTCCATCAGGCCGACATCGTGAATGTCCGGCACCTTTGAACAGCCCACGCCCTGATCGATCCAGCGGACGACATAGCCAAGGATACCCTGCGCGTTATTGTCCAGTTCGCGCTGCACCTCGTCCCGCGACCAGTTGCGCCCGGTGGCAAAGGGAATGGTCAGCAGCGCGTCGAGCGACGGCACCACCTCTCCCACGCGTGCCGACTGCCGGGCAGCCACATCGACCTCGTGATAATGAAGCACGTGGAGCGTCGCGGCCGTGGGACTCGGCACCCATGCGGTCGATGCACCCGACATCGGATGCACGCGCTTTTCGCGCAGCATGTCGGCCATGCGGTCGGGCGCGGCCCACATGCCCTTGCCGATCTGCGCCCTGCCCGCCAGCCCGTGCGACAGGCCGATCAGGACGTTTCGGTCCTCATACGCCTTGATCCACTCCGCGCCCTTCATCTCGCCCTTGGGCACAACCGCCCCGCCCGCCATCGCGGTGTGGATCTCGTCGCCCGTGCGATCGAGAAAGCCGGTGTTGATGAACACCACCCGGTCACGCACCGCATGGATGCAGGCCGACAGATTGGCAGAGGTGCGGCGCTCCTCATCCATGATGCCAACCTTGATCGTGTGGCGATCCAGCGACAGCAGATCCTCCACCGCGTCGAACAGGCGATTGGTAAAGGCGACCTCATCGGGTCCATGCATCTTGGGCTTGACGATATAGATCGACCCTGCCCGGCTGTTGCGCCGCCGCCCCAACCCGCGCAGGTCGTAAAGCGCGATCAGGCTGGTGACGATGGCATCCAATATCCCCTCTGGCGCCTCACCGCCGTCGGACAGCCGCACTGCGGGCGTGGTCATCAGGTGCCCAACATTACGCACGAACAACAGGCTGCGGCCCGGCAGGGTGAAGGCGTGCTGATCCGCGATCCTGTACCTGCGGTCGGGCGCCAGCGTGCGCGTCTGCGTCCGTCCGCCCTTGTCAAAGCTGGCCTCCAGTTCGCCCGTCATCAGGCCCAGCCAGTTGCCATAGGCGGCGACCTTGTCCTCCGCATCGACAGCGGCCACCGAATCTTCAAGGTCGACAATGGTCGTCAGCGCGGATTCCAGGATCACGTCGGCAATGCCCGCGGGATCGTCGCGCCCGATGCGGTGGTCGCGGTCGAACACAACCTCGATATGCAGGCCATGGTGCCGGAACAGCAGATTGTCCCCCGCATGGCCGACGAATTGCGACGGATCGGCAAGGTTCAGCGCGCCGCCGCGATGCTCGGCCCAGCTTGCGCCCGCCAGCGGCACCGCGCTGTCCAGAAACGCCTTTGCCTGCGCCACCACCCGCGCACCGCGCGCCGCGTCATAGCCGCCCAGCGGTGGCAGGTCGCCCAGCGCATCGGTGCCGTATAGCGCGTCATACAGGCTGCCCCAGCGCGCATTGGCGGCGTTCAACAGGAACCGCGCGTTCAGGACCGGCACGACCAGCTGTGGCCCGGCCAGTGCGCCAACCTCCTCATCGACACCGGTCGTGCCGATTGTGAAAGGCGCTGGTTCGTCGACCAGATAGCCGATCTCACGCAGAAACGTCTGATATTCACGCTGATCCACCGGCTGTCCGACGCGCGCGGCGTGCCAATCGTCGATCGCGTGTTGAAGCCGGTCACGCGTGGCGAGCAACGCGCGGTTTTCAGGTGCGAAACGGTCGAAAATCGCCGCCGCCCCCCGCCAGAACGCGTCTGCTTCGATCCCCAGTCCCGGCAAGACGCGCTCTTCTACGAACGCGGCCAGCGATTGCGCCACCGACAGCGTGGCACGTGGGGTCATAGCGGTCATCGGCACACTCCTCGACAAGAAACGGGTCGGTTCATCGTGCCTGGGGAGGACGTGCGCGATAGTGCATGTCGCACCGCGCGGATCAAGCGAAAAGGATTACCCCGCCGGAACGCCTGGCCGTTCCTTGGACTGAGGCGCCATGGTGGCAACGGCCTGTTCCAGCCGAAGCAGCATATCGTTCAGTTGCTCCCGCTCCTGCTGGTCGAAACCGGCGAACAGCGCCCGCTCCATCTCAAGCGCCTTTGGGGCGACCACGTCGTACAGCGACCGGCCCGATTCGGTCAGGTTCAGAACCCGCGAACGCTGATCGCCGGGATTGGGCACGCGTTCGACCAGCCCGCGTTCGGCAAGCGCGATGGCAGCGCGGCTGACCGTCACCTTGTCCATCTGGGTTCGCGCACCCAGCGCCTGCTGGGTCAGCCCCTTGCCCTCTGCCAGCACGCAGACCAGCCGCCATTCGGGCACACGAAGCCCGAACATGGATTGATAGATGGTCGCGATCGCGGTCGACACCACATTGGACGCAATCGACAGCCGGTACGGCAAAAAAGCGTCGAGATTCAGCACCGTCAAAAGGCTCTCCCCCTCCCAGAAGTGAGTCGTTTCGCCTGCATAGCGTGGCGCGAAGCCCCGTGTCGAACAAGTTGACCTTTACCGTCCATCCCGTTTCGATGCGTTCCGGCTTGCCAATCGCGCACGACCGACCCTAACGCGATACGGTTATGCCAATGCCCCAACAACCCGACCTGTCCAGCCTGTCCCTTGCCGACATCGCCCGTCTTGCCGAACAGAACAAATTGCCGCCGGTCGACAAATGGAATCCCGACCATTGCGGCGACAGCGAGATGCGTATCGCGCGCGACGGAACCTGGTTTCATCAGGGCAGCCCGATCGGGCGTCAGGAAATGGTGCGGCTGTTCTCCACCATTCTGCGGCGGGAACCGGATGGCGGCTATGTGCTGGTCACGCCCGTCGAAAAGCTGGACATCGAGGTCGAGGACGCGCCCTTCACCGCGGTGGAGATGAAGGTCGAGGGGACGGGTGAAACCGCGCGGATCGCGTTTCGGCTGAACACCGGCGACCTGATCACCGCCGGGGCCACGCACCCGATCCGATTCGAATCCCATGCCGAAGGGCCGCGCCCCTATCTGCTGGTACGTGGCGGGCTTGAGGCACTGGTTGCCCGCCCGGTCTATTACGAGCTGGCCGACCTCGCCCTGTCGAACGGCAGCGTGCCCGCCGGTCTGTGGAGCGATGGCGCCTTTTTCCCGATCGACGCCGGCGACGACGCGGTCGCAGCGTGACGCTGGCCGAAAGGCTGGCAGCGGCGCTGGCCCGTGCGCCGGCCGAAGACGAGCCGCTGATCCCCGGTGACCCGGTTCTGGATCATGTCGGCGAACCGATGCCGGCCGCCGTGCTGGTTGCGATCACCGATCGCGCCGAACCCGGCGTGCTGCTGACCCGCCGCACCGACAGCCTTTCGCGCCATGCCGGACAGGTCGCCTTTCCGGGCGGCCGCATTGATCCGACCGACGCGGATGCCATCGCCGCCGCCTTGCGGGAGGCGGAAGAGGAAATCGCCCTTCCCCGCCACGCAGTCGAGGTGATCGGCGTTGCCGACCCCTATTGCACGGTCACCGGCTTTACCGTGACCCCGGTGCTGGCCGTCGTGCCGCCCGATTTGCCGCTAACGCCGGCCCCGCATGAGGTGGCCGCGATTTTCGAACCGCCGCTGTCCTTCCTCCTCGACCCCGCCAGCCGTGAATGGCGCGACATGCCATGGCGGGGCCAGACGCGGCGCGTAATGGAGCTGAACTGGCAGGGCCAGCGCATCTGGGGCGCGACGGCGGCAATGATCGTCAACCTGTCGCGCCGACTGGCCGGCCTCCAATGATCCTCAATGCCCCTTGGACCGATCGCGAGGGTTTCACCGCGCTGATCGCCGCGCTGGGTGGCGCGGAACAGGCGCGCGTCGTCGGCGGCGCCGTGCGCGACACCCTGTTGGAGATCGATGTCGCGGACATCGACGTCGCGACACGGCTGGCGCCCGAAACCGTCGTCACTCGACTGGAGGAAGCCGGGATCCGCGCCGTGCCGACCGGGCTGGCGCATGGCACCATCACCGCCGTCCTGCCATCCGGCCCGGTTGAGGTGACGACGCTGCGCCGCGACGTTTCGACCGATGGGCGGCACGCGACCGTCGCGTTTACCGACGACTGGCGTGAGGATGCCGCACGGCGCGATTTCACCATGAACGCGCTTTATGCCGATCCTGAAAGCGGCGTGGTGTTCGACTATTTCGGCGGGCTGGACGATCTGGCGGCGCGGCGCGTGCGCTTCATCGGTGACCCGCTGAAACGCATCGCCGAGGATCATCTTCGCATCCTGCGCTTTTTCCGTTTCCTTGCCCGTTTTGGGAACGAGCCCGACGCGCAGGGGCTGGCCGCCTGTGCCACCCGCGCGCGCGACCTGATGGCGCTGTCGCGCGAACGGATTGCCGATGAATTGCTGAAGCTGCTGGTCGCGCGCGACGCGGTTCGCGTCGTCGCGCTGATGGTGGAGCGCGACATTCTTTCGCCCGTGCTGCCCGAAATCGACGCCGAGGGGGTGATTCGCCTGTCACGCCTGGCCGACAATGAAGCTGCCGCAAGGGTCGTCCCGCAAGCGATTCGCCGCCTTGCCGCGCTATTGCCCGCCGACCCGGCGGTCGCCCGTGATATCGGCGCGCGACTAAGGCTGTCCAATATCCAGCGCAAGCGGCTGGAAAGCGCGGCGGTGAGCGACGACGGCACCGATCCGCGCGCCATGGCCTATCGCATCGGGGTGGATCCGGCGCTGGACCGGCTGCTGCTGGCTGGCCGAACGGTTGCGCCGCTGGATGGCTGGACGCCGCCGCGCCTGCCGCTGAGCGGCGGTGTGCTGGTCGCGCGCGGCTTGTCGAAGGGGCCTCTGGTCGCCGCGACGCTAAAGCGGATCGAGGACCGTTGGATCGGTGAGGGCTTTCCCGGCGACGACCGGCTGGCGGCCATCACTGATGATGCGGTGGCTCAGGCGTTGACCGACGACAGCAGCCGAAACGCCTGATCGGCGGGCAGCGGGCGGGCGTAATGATAGCCCTGCCCGTATCCGCAGCCCAGTGCCGCCAGCGTCTGTGCCAGTTCGGGCGTTTCGATTCCCTCTGCCGTGATCTTCATGCCCAGCGCCTGTGCCAGCCCCAGAATGGCGCGCACGATCGCCACCTTGTCCCGGTCGGCCAACATGCCCGTCACGAGGCTGCGGTCGATCTTCAGCACGTCGATCGGCAATCGCTGAAGATAGGCAAGGTTCGAATATCCCGTGCCGAAATCGTCCATGGCCAGCGTCGTGCCCAGTTCCTTGAGCGCGCGGATGGTGTTCGACACGCCGTCGGGATCAGCGACGATTGCGCTTTCGGTCAGTTCCAGCGTCAGCCGCCGGCCGTCCAGCCCATGGGTGGACAGCGCCTGTGCAACCATATTGGCCACCTGATCGCGCTGAAGCTGGATGGCGGACAGGTTGACCGCGACATTGACCCCGCAACAGCCGCCGGCCGCACGGTCCCATTCGGCCAGCGTCCGTGCTGCCTCGCTCATCGCCCAGCGCCCCAGCGGAACGATCAGCCCGGCTTCCTCCGCCACGGGGATGAAATCCGATGGCGGTACCGAAATGCCGCGCTCGTTGGTCCAACGCGACAGCGCCTCGAACGACGCGATACGGCCCGTCGCCAGATCGCAGATCGGCTGAAAATGCAGCTCCAGATCGCCCGCGTCGATGGCGCGGCGCAATTCGGTTTCGATGCTGAACTTCGCGCGGGCCAGATCAAAGGCCCGCGTCTGATAGATTTCCACGCGCCCGCTTTTCTTCGAACGCTTGACTGCGAACTGGGCGTGCCGGATCAGTTCTTCCGCCTCCCCGTCCTCGTCGGCGCCCAGCGCGATGCCGATCGAGCAATCGACGCGGATTTCAAAGTCCGAGAGGCGAAACGGCGTGGTCAATGCGTCTTCCAGCCGGCGGGCCAGTTGCAGGACTTCGGCCTGTCCGTCCTCGATCGCCATCAGGATCGCGAATTCGTCGCCGCCGACACGCGCAATCGTGTCGCGCGCGCGCAACGCCCCCTTCAGCCGCCGGGCGACCGAGATCAGAAGCTCGTCGCCGGCCAGACCGCCCATGCACGCATTGACGCGGCTGAACCGATCCAGATTGATCGCCAGCACGGCATAGCTGTCGCGCGCCCGATTGGCGATTGCCGCTTCCAGCTGATCGGCAAAGCCCGCGCGGTTGGGCAACCCGGTCAGGCTGTCGGTCATCATTTCGCGGCGCAGGCTGTGTTCGGTGCGGAACTGACCGGTCTGGTCGATCAGGGTGAGCAGGCACCGCTCGCCCGCCGGGGCGGTCGAGGGACGGGCCAGCCGTACGCTGAAATAACGATAATCGACGCTGTCGCCGAACTTCCACTCGAACTCGGTGAGTTTGTCGTCGCTCTCGATAAAGGACAGGATGCGCGCGCCCAGCAACCGGGTCAGCGGCGAGCGCGACGCCACCGTGTCCAGCCCGACGCGGCGAAAACCGGCATTAACCGCATCGAAGACCAGTTCGTCATCACGTCGGCTCAAGATCGCCGCCGGGATGGGAAGCATGTCGAGCAGCAACAGCACACCGGCTTCGCCGCCGGTTGCCATCGCGTCTTCACCCGACAGGTAGCGGCCGAGCGGATCGGGAGCGACGAGGGTTTCGACTGGCAGCATCCACAACGGTGTAGATGCCGATTGGTTAAAAGGGATTGAAAGACCGCCGGCGTCGTTAGTTAGTCGAAACGATTATCCCGCGGGAAGCCGGTGGGTGGTGTGCGCCCCGCCGCCCCGCGCGCGGCGCGCCATGGCGACATGTCGACTTCGGTACGGATGCGCCCCTGTTCCCCGCCCATCGTCCAGCTGAGCCCATCGGCAAAGCGGAACGTCCGCGCATCCGCCAGCCCGCCTTCGCGGAAACGCTGGAGTTGCACGCCCTGCCCCCGGCTTAATTCCGCCACCTCGCTGAGCGGAAAGACCACCAGTTTGCGATTGTCACCCGCGGCGGCGACATAATCGTCGCCGGGTTCGATCCGGCGCACGACCTTCAGCCGGGCGCCGGTCCGCGGCGTCACCACCTGCTTGCCCTTGCGCGTTTCGGCCAGCACATCGGCTTCGCGCACGATAAAGCCGCGCCCGTCGCTCGCCGCGACCAGCAGCCGCGCGTCAGCGCCGCCCGCGCGCGCCACGGTGACGATGCCCGCGCCACCGTCCAGGTCGATCATCAGGCTGATCGGCTCCCCAAAGCCGCGCCCCCCGGGCAGCTTGTCGGCGCCCATCGTATAAAAGCGGCCGCCTTCGACCGCGACGATCAGCTTGTCGGTGGTCTGCGCGTGGAATGCGAAGCGTGGGCCGTCGCCTTCGCGGAACTTCATCGCTTCAGTGGAGGCCAGATCGACATGGCCCTTCATCGCGCGGACCCAGCCACGCTGGGACACGATCACGGTCACCGGCTCACGCTCGATCATCGCTTCCAGCGGGATGTCGCGCGCGGGCGCGGCTTCCTCGACCGTGGTGCGCCGCGCGCCCAGCGCGGTTTCGGGACCGTAGCGGTCGCGTAGCTTCTTCAAGTCGCGTTTCAGCCGAGTGCGCTGCTTCCCCTCGCTGGCCAGCAGCGCCTGCAAGTCGCCCTGTTCCTTGTCCAGCGCGTCACGCTCACGCCGCAGCTCCATTTCCTCCAGCCGGCGCAGAGAGCGGAGCCGCATGTTCAGGATCGCCTCTGCCTGACGATCGGTCAGTTCGAATTCGGCGATCATCACCGGTTTCGGCTCATCCTCGGTCCGAATGATCTCGATCACGCGGTCGAGATTGAGGAACGCGACGATGTAGCCGTTCAGCAGCTCGATCCGGTCGGCGATCTTGTCCAGCCGGTGCCGCGAGCGGCGTTGCAGGACGATGAACTGGTGGTCCACCCACGCCGCCAGCGCTTCGCGCAGGCTCATCACGCGCGGGGTGCGCTGATGGTCGAGGACGTTCAGGTTCAACGGCACCCGGCTTTCCAGGTCGGTCAGCCGGAACAGCCCATCCATCAGCGTGACGGGATCGACGGTGCGCGCGCGCGGTTCCAGGACGATGCGGATTTCAGCATCCGATTCGTCGCGGACATCGGCCAGGATCGGAAATTTCTTGTAGTTGATCAGCGCGGCAATCGCCTCGATCAACTTGCCCTTCTGCACGCCATAGGGGATTTCGGTGACGACCGCCTGCCAGCTGCCGCCCTTCTCCTTCTCGATCGTGTAGCGGGCGCGGACGCGAAAGCCGCCGCGCCCGGTGGCATAGGATTCGGCAATCGCCGCCGGGCTGTCGACGACAATGCCGCCAGTGGGAAAGTCCGGCCCCTTCACATGGCCCAGCACCGCCGCATCGTCGGCCTGTGGCTGGTCGATCAGCATGATGGCCGCGTCGATCAGCTCGGCGGCGTTATGCGGCGGGATGCTGGTCGCCATGCCGACCGCGATGCCGGCGGCGCCATTGGCCAGCAGATTGGGGAACATGCCGGGGAACAGTTCCGGCTCCTGCTCCTCCCCATTATAGGTCGGACGGTAATCGACCGCGTCCTCGTCCAGACCGGACATCAGGTCGATGGCGACCTGTGTCAGTCGCGCTTCGGTATAGCGGTACGCCGCCGCGTTATCGCCGTCGATATTGCCGAAATTGCCCTGCCCGTCGACCAGCGGGTATCGAAGCGCAAAGGTCTGCGCCAACCGGACCATCGCGTCATAGACCGACTGGTCGCCATGCGGGTGATATTTACCGATCACGTCGCCCACGACGCGCGCGCATTTCTTGTACCCGCTGGCCGGGTCCAGTTTCAGCAGGCGCATCGCCCAAAGCAGGCGGCGATGCACCGGCTTCAACCCGTCGCGCACGTCGGGCAGCGACCGCGCGGTGATTGTCGACATCGCATAGACAAGGTAGCGCTCGCTCAACGCACTGTCGAAGGGCGCGTCGAGGATGCCGATGGGGGGATTGTCGAGGGGATCGTTCAGGTCGCTTGCCATCGCGACGCTGGCTAGCAGAGCGCGCGCGCCGATGCCAGCGAGCCGCCGGGGGTGACGGCGCGATCGTGGCGCGCTACCCAATCGTCATGGAGAGACTGACAGCCCAGGAGCGCGCAGCGGTCGAGCATGTCGCCGGGGCACCGATGCTGGAACAGGTTCAGGCGTGGTGCGCGATCAATTCGGGCACGCGCAACCTGGCCGGCGTCGCCACCATGGGCGCGGTGCTGGCCGACGCCTTTTCCACGTTGCCCGGCGAAATCGCGATGGTCGAGCCGTCCCCGGTCGAGGCGGTGGAGGCTGATGGCCGCGTCGTCACCATCGACCATGGCCGTCACCTGCACCTGACCGTTCGGCCCGATGCGCCGGTGCAGATGCTGTTCACCGGGCATATGGACACGGTGTACGGTGTCGATCATCCGTTCCAGTCGCTGACGATCCGGCCCGACGGCGCGATCAATGCGCCGGGTTCGGCGGACATGAAGGGCGGGCTGGCGCTGATGCTGGCAGCCCTTCGCGCGGTGGAGGCCAGCGCGCTGGCGCCGCGCATCGGCTATGAAGTCGTCATCAACTCGGATGAGGAAACCGGCTCCTTCGCATCCGCCGCGCTGCTGGCGCGGGCGGCGCGGGGCAAGGTGGCAGCGCTGACCTATGAACCCGCGCTGGCCGACGGCACGCTGGCGGGTGCGCGGGGCGGCACGGGCAATTTCGCGCTGGTGGTGGCCGGGCGCAGCGCCCATGCCGGACGCAACCCGCATGAGGGGCGTAACGCCGTCGTCGCGGCCGCCGACCTGGCGCTTCGCCTTTCACGCGCAGGACGAGAGGGGTTGAGCGTCAACCCGGCCCGGATCGAGGGCGGCGGGCCGAACAATGTCGTCCCCGAGCATGCCGTGCTGCGCGTCAACTTCCGCCCCCGCGACGCCGAAGCGATCACGGAGGCTCAGGCTGCGCTGGATGCCGCTGTCCGCGACGTCGCCGCCGCGCACGATGTCCGCATCGAGGCGCATGGCAGCTTCAACCGCCCGCCAAAGCCCATCGACGCGGGCGCCGAGCGCCTGTTTGGCCTCGTGCGCGAAGTGGGCGCCGATCTGGGCCTGCCCATCGCATGGCAGTTTTCGGGCGGGGTGTGCGACGGCAACAACATCGCCGCCTGCGGCGTACCCGTGGTCGACACCATGGGCGCGCGCGGCGGCGCCATTCATTCAAGCGATGAATTCCTGATCCCCGAAAGCCTGCCCGAACGTGCCGCCCTGTCGGCGCTGACCATCCTGCGTATTGCCGAGCGAGGCCACCCATGACCTTTCGCATCCGCGCCGCGCGCGCCGACGATCTTCAGCCGCTGTATGAAATGGCCAAACTGACCGGCGGCGGCTTTACCAACCTGCCCCCCGACAAGCCCGCGCTTCGCGCCAAGCTGGAACGCAGCGAGCAAGCGTTCGCGCGTACCGAGGACGAGGTGCGTGACGACCTGTTCGTGCTGGTGCTGGAAAATGCCGAGACGGGCGACGTGCGTGGCACGTGCCAGATCTTCACCCAGGTCGGACAGCGCTGGCCCTTTTACAGCTATCGCATCGGCACCATTACCAAGCGCAGCGAGGAACTGGGCCGCACCTTTCGTTCCGAAATCCTGAACCTGGTCAACGATCTTGAAGGGTCGAGCGAGGTCGGTGGCCTGTTCCTGCATCCCGGTGAGCGCGCCGGGGGGCTGGGCATGTTGCTGGCGCGCAGCCGATATCTGTTCATCGCCATGCACCGCGCGCGCTTTGCCGACCGCATCCTGGCCGAGTTGCGCGGGGTCATCGATGAAAAGGGCGGATCGCCATTCTGGGACGGCGTGGCGGGCCGCTTCTTCGGCATGAATTTTCAGGACGCCGATCAATTCAATGCCACGCACGGCAATCAGTTCATTGCCGACCTGATGCCCAAGCACGCCATCTATATCGCGATGCTGACCGATGCGGCGCGCGCCGCCATCGGCCTGCCCCATCCCAGCGGGCGTGCGGCGATGCGGATGCTGGAGGGTGAGGGTTTCCGCCACGACGGCTATGTCGACATTTTCGATGGCGGACCGACCATGACCGCGCGCACCGATGCGGTGAAAAGCATTCGCGACGCCCGCACGGCGACGGTTGCCGGACTGGGTGATGGCGGGGAAGCGGCGTTGGTGGCGCGCGGGCGGCTGGCCGATTTCCGCTGCGCCTTCGGTCATGTCGCGGCGGGCGATAACGGCATCACCATCGACCCCGAATGTGCCGCTCTGCTGGGCGCCGAGCCGGGCGACACGGTGCATCATGTGGAGCGTTGAGCATGTCGCTGGTTGAGATCAATTTCGATGGCCTGATCGGTCCCAGCCATAATTATGCGGGGCTAAGCCCCGGCAATCTGGCCGCCACGCGTAATGCGGGCGCGGTGTCCGAACCGCGCGCGGCGGCGCTTCAGGGCATCGACAAGATGCGCCCGAACCTCAAGCTGGGGCTGACGCAGGGCATTTTCGTGCCGCTCGCCCGCCCCGATCATCGTTGGCTGAGCACTTTGTCAACCGACTATGCCGCCGCGCCGCTGCACCTGAAGGCGCAGGCGCTGTCGGCATCGGGCATGTGGGCGGCCAATGCCGCCACCGTCTCACCCGCGCCCGATACCGACGATGGCCGCTGTCACCTGTCGGTCGCCAACCTTGTCACCATGCCGCATCGCAGCCATGAATGGCCGGGCACGCTGGCGCAGCTTCGCATAGCCTTTGCCGACCCGGCGGCCTTTGCCGTGCATGGCCCCATCCCCGCGCCGTTCGGGGACGAGGGCGCGGCCAATCATATGCGCCTGTGCCCCGCCCATGACGCACCCGGCGTCGAGGTGTTCGTCTATGGCGTGTCCGGCGGCCCCTTCCCCGCGCGCCAGCATCGTGACGCAAGCGCGGCCATTGCTCGCGCGCATGGGCTGAACCCGGATCGCACCCTGTTCGTCCAGCAATCCGAGGCAGCGATCGCGGCGGGCGCGTTCCACAATGACGTAGTGGCGGTCGCAAATGAGCGCGTGCTGTTCGCCCATGAACACGCCTTTGCCGACCGCGACGCGTTTTTCGCAGACTTGACCCGGCTGATGCCCGAAGTCGAAATTGTCGAGGTGCCGGCTGCTCGCGTCAGCCTGTCCGACGCCATCGCTTCCTATCTGTTCAACGCCCAGCTGGTAACGCCGCCTGACGGCCAGCCGACGCTGATCGTCCCGACGGAGGCGCGGGATAATGCGGCGGTCTGGGGCTGGCTTCAGGATCATCTGGCCGGAAATGGGGCGATCCGGCGGGTGGAGGTGGTCGATGTGCGCCAGTCCATGGCCAATGGCGGTGGGCCCGCCTGTCTGCGCCTGCGCGTCGTCGCTGATCCCGCGACCATCGATCCGCGCTTTCTGGTCGATACGGCGAAGCTGAACCGTATCGCCGCCGTGGTCGAGGCACACTGGCCAGAGGCCATTCCCCACGACGGCATCGCCGATCCGGGACTGATTGCCCGGATTGAGGCAGCGCGGTCAGCGCTGCTCGAATGCCTCGACCTTGTCGGGTTAATTGACACTTAACCATGTCCCAGACCGCGGAAACCGCGCTTTTCCGGGCATGGCCCCGTTCTTGCTTAAACGCTTGACATGTTTCAGAGCATCAAACGCCTGTTCGTCATCAAGACCAAGTTCGAAGCGTTCGTGGTCATCTATGGCCTGGGCGTGGGGGCAGTTGAGCGCGGCATCCAGTATATGCACGACTATCCTGGGTTTGGCGGCAAGCTGCTATTTGCCGTCTGCCCCATCGCGGTGTTTATGGCCGGGGCCCGCATTCTGGACTCGGTCGAGCGCGGCTATGCCGATTAGGTTTCAGGCAAAGGCATAGGGTCCGCCCGCCGCCAATGCCGCCTGATAGGCGGGGCGCGCGTGAACCTTTTCCAGCCACGCGATCGTGGCCGGACGCCCTTCGTCCAGACCGCCCCGGCTGCGCGCGGCTTCCAGCGGGAAACTCATCATCACATCGGCAGCGGTAAAGCTTTCGCCCGCAAACCAGGGCCGACTGGCGAGTTCAGCCTCGATATAGTCCAGATGCACGTCGATCATCGGCTGAATGCGTTTCATCGCCACCTTGCCGAGCACCGGCACCCGGCTGAGCACCAGCTTGACCAGCAGCGGCGGCATCACCGACCCTTCGGCATAGTGAAGGAAGAAACGATACCGCAGCACATCTTCACGCCGCGCCGGGGTGCCCAGGCGGCCGTCGCATTTCTCGACCAGATATTCGACGACAGCGCCCGTTTCCGCAATTACCGTCCGGTCACCGCCGGCCGCGGCCAGATCCTCGATCACCGGCGACTTGCCCAGCGGATGGATGCTCTTCAGTTCGGGCGGCGCCAGCATGGTTGCCTTATCCCGCTGATAACGCCGCACTTCATAGGGGAGCGACAATTCCTCCAGCAGCCACAACACGCGTTGCGACCGCGAATTTTCCAGATGATGCACAATGATCGTCATGTGATCCCCCTTCCCCTCACGCCGGATTGCGCGCAACCCACAGCCACGCCGCGGCTGGAAATGAAACGATGTCGTCGCGCCATTGCTCCGCGCACAGTGCCGCCAGTCGCTCGGTCAGTTCGGCGCGCCGTTCGGGTGGCTCTGCCGCAAGCACTGGTGCTGCCGGGCCGATACGCCTGAACAGCGCGACCGCGTCCTCCACCGCGCGCGGCCCCTCCCCTGCACGGTAACGATAATCGACCGCCCGCGACTCGATCGCCTGCCAGCCCGCCGCCGTCAGCAGCCCGCGAACCTCATCTTCGACGGCAAACGCAAAGGGACCGGGGCCGCCCGCCAACCCGGCGGGCGGAGACGATCCCGCGCCGCCCAGTGACGCGACCGGCATCGTCGCCCAGCCATTGGCCGCGCGCTCGCGAAAACAGGTAAAGACAATCGCCCCGCCCGGCGCCAATCGCTGGCGCAGCCGGGCCAGCACCGCCACCGGATCGGCAAAGAACATGACGCCGTGGCGCGACACGATGCGGTCGAATGCGCCCGACTGCGCCGACGCGGCATCCTCGATCCTAAAATCGGGGCGTTTGCCCTCTGGCATCATTGCCGCGCGCGCTTGGGCAGCCTCGATCAACTCGACCGACAGATCGACGCCGGTCACGGTGCAATCCGGTCGCGCCGCCTTGATCGCCAGCGACGTGGCGCCCGCGCCGCAACCGACATCCAGCACCCCGGCCTCCGGCGCCAGCCCGTCAAGTGCGGCTTCCAAAAGAACCGGGTCCAGTTCTGCAAAGCTGCGGTCGGTGCGCGGCCATTCTGCCGCCCATGCGGCGCCCGTCCGCGATTGCCAGTCAGCCGCGCTGGTCATGGGCGGGCGGGCGGCGGTGAAAGCATGTCCATCGGGCCACAGTCTAAGGCCCGATCACCTGTCGCACAATCGCGCTACCTTGCTCTTTTGCCGCCATGGCGTTATGCGCGCGACCATCCGACGAGTGGGTGCTCGGCGGTGGAGCGGCGCGGGCGTGATGCCTGGCGCCCCTTTCGCGTTTCCAAGGCGATTGAGAGCCCCTCCCCACAGTGCGCCCATTTGGCGGATGCCGCGCCGACATGGGGTCGTCGCGGCATTCTGGCCCAAAGACCGCCGGACACAACCGGCTGGCCGGAAAACGTTAAAGACCGAGGAAAACGCTCTTTTATGGCTACCAACCCAACCCGCGACGATTTCGCCGCGATGCTCGACGACATGTTCGGCGGCGCCGACAGCTTTGAAGGCCGCGTCGTTCATGGCACCGTCACCGCCATCGAAAACGACCTGGCCGTCATCGACGTCGGCCTGAAGTCCGAAGGCCGCGTGCCGCTGCGCGAATTCGCCGCCCCCGGCCAGAAGGCCGAGCTGAAGGTCGGTGACGAGGTCGAGGTTTATGTCGACCGCGTCGAAAACGCCAACGGCGAAGCGATGCTGTCGCGCGACCGCGCACGCCGTGAAGCCGCCTGGGACAAGCTGGAACTCGAATTCTCGCAGGGCAACCGCGTCGAAGGCGTGATCTTCGGCCGCGTGAAGGGTGGCTTCACCGTCGACCTGTCGGGCGCCGTGGCGTTCCTGCCGGGTTCGCAGGTCGATATCCGCCCCGTCCGCGACGTCACCCCGCTGATGGACCTGCCGCAGCCGTTCCAGATCCTGAAGATGGACCGCAAGCGCGGCAACATCGTCGTGTCGCGCCGCGCCGTTCTGGAAGAAACGCGCGCAGAACAGCGTTCGGGCCTGATCCAGTCGCTGGCCGAAGGTCAGATCATCGACGGCGTCGTCAAGAACATCACCGATTACGGTGCGTTCGTGGACCTGGGCGGCATCGACGGCCTGCTGCACGTCACCGACCTCAGCTACAAGCGCGTCGGCCATCCGTCGGAAATGCTGAACATTGGCGACACGGTGAAGGTGCAGATCATCCGCATCAACCGCGACACCCAGCGCATCTCGCTTGGCATGAAGCAGCTTGAAAGCGATCCGTGGGATGGCGCAGGCGCCAAGTATCCGGTCGGCGCCAAGCTGTCGGGCCGCGTGACCAACATCACCGAATATGGTGCGTTCGTCGAACTGGAGCCGGGCATCGAAGGCCTGGTCCACGTGTCGGAAATGAGCTGGACCAAGAAGAACGTCCATCCGGGCAAGATCGTCAGCACTTCGCAGGAAGTGGAAGTCGTCGTGCTCGAGGTCGACGAGGACAAGCGCCGCATCTCGCTGGGTCTGAAGCAGGCGCAGCAGAATCCGTGGGAGCGTTTCGCCGAGCAGCACCCGGTCGGCAGCGAAGTCGAGGGCGAAGTCAAGAACGCCACCGAATTCGGCCTGTTCATCGGCCTGGACGGCGACGTCGACGGCATGGTCCACATGTCGGACATCGCTTGGGGCATCTCGGGCGAGGACGCGCTGGCGCTTCACCGCAAGGGCGAGATGGTCAAGGCCATCGTTCTGGCGGTCGAAGCCGACAAGGAGCGCATCTCGCTCGGCATGAAGCAGCTTGAGCGTGGCGCGCCTGTCGCAGGTGCCGCTGCAACCGGCGGTCGCGTCAACAAGAACGAGATCGTCACCGTCACTGTCCTCGAAGTCCGCGACGCCGGGCTGGAAGTGCAGACCGGCGACGACGGCGCAACCGGCTTCATCAAGCGCACCGATCTTGGCCGCGACCGCGACGAACAGCGTCCGGAGCGTTTCCAGGTCGGCCAGAAGTTCGACGCGATGGTCACCGGCTTCGACCGTTCGAAGAAGCCGACCTTCTCGATCAAGGCGATGCAGATCGCCGAAGAGAAGCAGGCCGTGGCGCAGTATGGCTCGTCCGACTCGGGCGCGTCGCTGGGCGACATCCTGGGCGAAGCGCTGAAGGCACGCGGCGAAAACCGCTAAGGCTTAGCCAAACGCTATGAAAGGGGGTGGACGAGTGATCGTCCGCCCCTTTTTTCACCCGAAATGGTTACCGATCGGGACAGGCCCAGCACTTATACTGCATTGATGCAGTTTAGACTTCTCGGCTAAACCATCGGGCTACAGGAGCCATTTTTATATCGGCCAATGGAGTGTCGATATTTCCGGGGGTCGATTTCAAATGATACGTTCGGAGCTTGTCCAACTTCTGGTGCGCGACAATCCCGACCTTTCGGTTCGCGATGTGGAGCGCATTGTGAACGTCTTTTTCGACGAGATCGTAGCCCGGCTGTCGCAGGATGGCCGCGTCGAGCTCCGCGGCTTTGGCGCCTTTTCCACCCGCGCCCGCGATGCGCGTACAGGTCGCAACCCGCGCACCGGCGAAATGGTCTCCGTCGCGGCAAAGCGCGTGCCCTATTTCAAGCCGGGCAAGGAAATGCGCGTTCGCCTGAACGTCAGCGAATAAGCCGAAACGCTTGGCGTGGCCGAATGCCGCGCCTATAGGACGCGGGCGACAAGCGGGCGTGGCGGAACTGGTAGACGCAACGGACTTGACGTGGAAATTGAGTGCGCCCGGCGGAAACGCGGGACGTAGAACTGCTCAAATTCGGGGAACCCTGTAAAATGGCGATCCCGAGCCAAGCCCGTCGAGCCAAGGCGAAAGGCGGGAAGGTGTAGAGACTAGACGGGCAGCACCTGCACCCCGGACCGGGGCATGGTGAAGGGATAGTCCAGACCCCAAACGCGCCGCCACTCGGCCGCGCGGCGGCGAAAGCCGTGGCGGGTAAGAAAATCCGTAGGGCCGAACGGCTCGTGGGGGTTCGATTCCCCCCGCCCGCACCATCTTATATACTGGAAATCGCCGGCGCCCCATCCTGGCGCCGGACGCGATCAGTCGACGAAGCTGTCCGCCACTGTCAGTGACGTTTCGTCCCAATGGGGCACGGCCTGCGGTGTCAGGGGGACCATGAAACGGCGGCCATCGGGCCGCTCGATCTCGACCAGGTCGCTCGCCCCATAATTCTCGACGGCGACGCTGCGACCAAGCGCTGTCCCGCTTTCGCTGACCGCCGACAGGCCGATCAGGTCAACATGATAATATTCGCCCTCGCCAAGCGGCGGCAAACTGGATCGCGGCACGGTCAGCGCCGTCCCGCGTAGCGCCTCTGCAGCGTTGCGGTCGGCGACGCCGGTGAACCGGGCAATCCCCTCCCGCAACGAATCGAGCTTGAGCGCGCCGTTATTGAACTCGCGGTGGGCGGACAGGTCGTCGGCAAAGATCTTGAGCCGCACTTCACCGCGCACGCCGTGCGCGCCCGTCACCACCGCGAGCGTTACCGGACGGTCAGCCCCCGTCTGCCGGCTTGTCGATGTCACGGTGTCCGGGTGAATCGACGCCGCCACCGGGGGTGTCGTCGGCACCTTCGGCGGGTTCTTGGCTCGATGTCCCCGTTGGGTTCGTGGCGGTTTTGCCGGGTTCGTCACGCTCGCCCGTTTCGTAATCCTGCGGCGGGTTGTTCGCCATCATGCGCTCCTCTTCCAATGTCGAAGGGTGAACGCATGACGGCGAACAAGTGCCTCACGCTTCTGCGGTTTCTTCGGTCGCTTCTTCGGCCGGCGCGTTCGCTGCGGCTTCGGCTTCCTGCTGCGCCTTCAGCTTCTCGGCCTTTTCCTCGGCGCGTTCCTTGGCCTTTTCGCCCGGCTCGGCCTTGTTCGGGTTGTTGCGCGCAGCGCGCTCACGCAGGCCGGCGGCGTCAAGGAAGCGGGCGACGCGGTCGGTCGGCTGTGCGCCAACGCTCAGCCAATGCTTGGCACGGTCGGTGTCCAGCTTGACGCGCTCATCCGAATCCTTGGCGAGAAGCGGGTTATAGGTGCCGATCTTCTCGATGAACTTGCCGTCACGCGGGCTGCGGGCGTCCGCCACGACAATCCGGTAATAGGGCCGCTTCTTCGAGCCGCCGCGCGACAGACGCATGCTGATTGCCATTTGTTCGTACTTTCCTTCGCTTTGAGTTCGGTTATTTCTTGTTCTTCAACAGGTTTTCGAAACCAGGCGGCAGCTTGGGCGCGTCGCCCCCGCTGCCCAGGCCGGGAAGCCCCCCGCCCGCCTTCGACATGAAATCGCCCATCGCCGGGCCGCCCAGAGCATTGCCGATGCCGCCCATGCCGCCACCGGGGCCACCCTTGCCCAGCATCGCCGCCAACCCCTTGATGCCGCCCATCTTCTTGATGCGCTTCATCGCGGTCGACATTTCCTGATGCATCTTCAGCAGCTTGTTCACGTCCTGAACGGTCGTGCCCGAGCCCTTGGCGACGCGGATCTTGCGCTTGGCGTTGAGCAGTTCCGGCCGGGCGCGCTCCTTGACCGTCATCGATCCGATCATCGCGTCCATGCGCAGCAGGATGCGGTCGTCGACATTCGACGCCGCCATTGCCGCCTGCGCCTTCTTCATGCCGGGGATCATCCCCGCCAGCGCGCCGATGCCACCCATGCGGCGCATCTGCGACAACTGGTTGCGAAGGTCGTTCATGTCGAACTGACCCTTGGCCATGCGCGCGGCCATCTTCTCGGCATCATCGGCCTGGATCGCCTCGGCAGCCTTTTCCACCAGCGAGACGACATCGCCCATGCCCAGGATGCGGCCGGCAACGCGCTTGGGGTGGAACGGCTCGATCGCGTCGAGCTTTTCACCGACACCCGCGAACTTGATCGGCTTGCCGGTGACTGCGCGCATCGACAGCGCAGCACCCCCGCGCGCGTCGCCGTCCATGCGGGTCAGCACCACGCCAGTCAGCGGCACCTGCTGCGAGAAGTTGGTCGCCACATTGACCGCGTCCTGTCCGGTCAGCGAATCGACAACCAGCAGGATTTCATCCGGCTTCGAAATGTCGGCCACCGCCTTCATCTCGTCCATCAACGCCTGATCGACGTGGAGGCGGCCCGCCGTGTCGAGCATCACTACGTCAAAGCCCTGAAGCTTTGCCGATTGCAGCGCGCGCCGCGCGATATCGACCGGCTGCTGACCCTGCACGATCGGCAGCGTCGCAACCTCAATCTGGGTGCCCAGCACCGCCAGCTGTTCCTGCGCGGCCGGACGATTGACGTCCAGTGACGCCATCAGCACCTTCTTGCCGCGCTTCTTGATCAGTCGCGAAAGCTTGGCCGTGGTCGTCGTCTTGCCCGACCCCTGTAGGCCGACCATCATCACCACGCCGGGCGGCGTCACGTCGATGTTCAAATCGGTCGTCTCGGCGCCGAGCATCTCGACCAGCGCGTCATTGACGATCTTGACGACCTGCTGCCCCGGCGTGACCGATCGCAGCACCTGATGACCGATTGCCTGTTCGGTAACCTTGTCGACGAATTCGCGTGCGACGGGCAGCGCCACGTCGGCTTCAAGCAGTGCGATACGCACTTCGCGCATCGCGGTTCGCACATCGGATTCGTTCAGCGCGCCACGGCCACGCAGACGGTCGAAAACGCCGCCAAGCCGGTCACTGAGAGAGTCGAACATGCCAAAAGCTCCACTTGCGCGCACCGCCAATGGCCCTAACGCAAAACGCGCCGGCGGACGAAACCTCGTCGGCCGGCGTACCCCTTGGGGCGCGAATGCGATCGGTTCCTGGCGGAACGTCGAACGGGGCCATAGCGCCCTTTCGCCCCTGACGCAATGTGCTGCGGTCATTAACCGGTTCTACATATACGGCGTGGCACACCCACCGCGATGGGCACAGAGCGCCAATTTTCCGCGGACAGGTTCCGCAACGAGGACGAAGGTTCTTCGGGTCGGGCGCGGGCACGTAAGCTGACCGGCGCGATCAGTATCGCCGCGATTCTGATGTTCACTGGCATCGCCTCAACCGTGCTTAGCCAGACGGTCGGTCATTATCTGGGCACAGGGGAGCGCACGGACGGCGTTCTGGTGATCGCACTATTGCTGAATATCGCACTGATCATGATCGGTTGGCGCCGCCACAGCGACCTGGCAGGCGAAGTGCGCGAACGCACCGAGGCGGAAGCACGGGCGCGGGCGCTGGCCGCGCGCGATCCGCTGACCGGCTTTCACAATCGCCGCTCTCTTGCCGATGAGGGCGCGGCGATGATCGCGGAGGCCGTTCGCCGGAACAAGGCGGTCGCGCTGATGATGCTCGACCTGGACCACTTTAAAAGCGTCAACGACATGTACGGCCATGCCACGGGCGACGCGCTGCTATGCGCCGTGGCGGCCGAAATGATGCAGATTGCGCCCACGGGTGCGCTGCACGCCCGGCTGGGCGGCGACGAATTCGCGATTGCGCTGATCTTCGATCCCCGCACACCCGACATGATCGAACATTATGCCGAACGCTTGGTTCATCGGCTGGCCCAGCCGTTCGAGGCGGAAGGGCAGCGGCTGCATATCAGCTGTTCGCTGGGCATCGCCCGATCCGATTTCGGCTCCGCAACGGTCGAGGCGCTGATGCGGGCGGGTGATATCGCCATGTATGCGGCCAAGAAGTCCGGCCGCAACCGACTGGCATGGTTCGATCAGTCGATGGAACTGGAGCTACGCGTCCGCAACGAGCTTGAGGAAGGGCTGCGCTTCGCCATCCCGGCGGGCCAGATCGTTCCCTATTTCGAACAGCAGGTCGAACTGGCGACCGGCGCGCTGACCGGGTTCGAGGTGCTGGCGCGCTGGGAACATCCGACGCGTGGCGTGATCGGCCCCGATCAGTTCATCCCGATTGCCGAGGAAACCGGCATGATCGCCGACCTTTCGCTGTCGATCATGCAACAAGCCTTTGTCTGCGCGCGCGACTGGGATCCGGCACTGATGCTGTCGGTCAACATCTCCCCCTGGCAGTTGCGCGACCCCTGGTTGGCGCAAAAGATTATCAAGGCGCTGACCGAAACCGGCTTCCCGGCCAGCCGGCTTGAGATTGAAATCACCGAAAGCGCGCTGTTCGACAATCTGGCGCTGGCGCAGTCCATTGTCGGCAGCCTGAAAAATCAGGGCGTTCGGCTGGCGCTGGACGATTTCGGCACCGGTTATTCCAGCCTGGCGCATCTGCGCGCCCTGCCCTTCGACCGGATCAAGATCGACAAATCCTTCGTCACCTCGATCAACGAAGCCGCCGATTCGGTCGCCATCGTCACCGCGATCGTGCGGTTGGGCGAGAGCCTGAACCTGCCGGTCACGGCCGAGGGGGTCGAGGATGCGGCAATTGCCGAGCGGCTGGCGGCGATGGGATGCGCCAAAGGCCAGGGCTGGCATTTCGGCAAGCCGCGCTCCATCGTTGGCGTTCGCAAGTTCCTGCGCGAACGCGGTCTGATCGCTGGCATTCCGCCAGAAAACGTCGCCCT